>JAWPMN010000001.1:4340000-4637961 GCA_033344895.1 Alphaproteobacteria bacterium | reverse complement strand
GCCGATCGCGCGCGGCAGCCGCGGTGCCGCCGACCTCGGCGCGCGCAAGGCGTCGAAGCGGAATCCCCGCGCGGTGATGAACGAAGGTCTGAATGCGATGACCGCCATTCTGACCTTCGGGATGAATAACCCGAATTCCGAAGACAGCTTCTACGCTCAACAGGTGCGGACATTCGCTCGGATCGAGCCGCTCGGCTGGCTGGCGACCATCGAGGCGCTGCGCGGTGACCCGGATGCGGCCCAGCGGTATCGGAGCGGGCTGATGGCAATCTATGAGCAGTCCAACAAATCCGAAATTGACGATGCGACCCAACTGGCACTTCTGCGCCGATGGATCGGACAGAGCTACTTCATCGAAGGACGCTACGAAGACGCCTACAATGCCTTCACCCGGGATGACCGATCCGGCTTCCAGAAGGCGACGGACGCGTTTATCGGCGCGCTGATGGTGATCGAGAAGCCGATCCTCGAGCCGATTGCCTATGCCGTTGCCGGGACAAATTTCGACGATATCGGGTTCGTTCAGGATTTCCCCCTGCAGGTCATGGTCTATCGCACCGCCTTCAAGGCGGGGCGCATCGACGAGGCCCAGGTCGGCTATGACGAGTTGCTGGCCGAGTCTCGATTGGCGAGTTTCGGGGACACCCATTTTCAGATCCTCTATGAGCGCGGCCAGATTGCCCTGGCCCAGGGAGATCCGGCCGGGGCGCAGCGCTACTATCGCCGTGCGATCGAGGTCCTGGAACGCCAGCGGTCCAATCTCGAGAGTGAGTCCTACAAGCTTGGTTTCGTCGGGAACCGCAACGACGTCTATCTGGACCTGGTCCGCCTCCTGATCGCGGAAGGCGATGCCGTCGCGGCATTCGATTATGCGGAACGGGCCAAGGCCCGTGCCATGGTCGACATGCTGGCCAGCCGGCGTCAGTTCGCGACCAGCAATCCCGCGGTGGCCGTCCTTGTCGACGAACTGGATACTCTGGAGCGCAAGTCTGTCGAGGTGGCGTCCCTGGACGTCGACAGCCAGGCCAAGCGGGCGGCGACCCTCGACCAGAAGCGGCAGGCCCTGCAGTCAGCCGCGCCGGAGCTGGCATCCCTGGTGACGGTGTCGCCGGAACAGGCCGCTGCCATTCAGGCCCGATTGGCGCCGGACGAAGTCCTGCTGGAGTATTTCGGGCAGGGTGAAGATCTGATTGCCTTTACCGTCACCCGCCAGGAAATCCGGGCCGTGGCACTGCCGCGGTTCCCCCTGGCGTCGACCGTGACCAATTTCCGCCGGTCTGTGCAGAATGTGCGGGCGGATGCCTATCTGAAGGCCGGGCAACGGGTGTATGACCGTCTGGTTGCGCCGGTGGAAGGCCAGTTGGTCGGCAAGCGGCTGACCATCGTGCCGCATGGACCGTTGCACTATGTCCCCTTCGCCGCGCTGCATGACGGATCGTCCTTCCTGATCGACCGGTTCAATCTGAGAATCCTACCCAGCGCGTCGGTCATGCGATTCCTGAACAAGGAGAACGCGCCAACCCAGGAACTCCTCGCCTTTGGCAACCCGGATCTTGGCGACCCGTCTCTGGACCTTCCGGGGGCGGAAAACGAAACCCGGGCCATCGACAAGGGCTGGGAGCATTCCCGCGTTCTGCTGCGCCAATATGCGTCGGAATCGAGCTTCAAGAAGTTTGCGCCGGCCTTCCGCTACCTGCATCTCGCCTCTCACGGCCAGTTCGATCCCACGGCGCCGCTTTCGTCGCGCCTGCTGTTGTCGCCGGGCGATGGGGAGGACGGTTCCCTCACCGTGGATGAACTCTACGGTTTGCGTCTCAACGCGGACCTGGTGACGCTCAGTGCCTGCGATACCGGTTTGGGGACGGTGGAGACCGGAGACGATGTGATCGGCCTGACGCGCGGCTTCCTTTATGCTGGGGCGCAGTCGGTCGTGGCCAGCCTCTGGCCCGTTTCGGACGAGGGCACCGCCTATCTCATGGAGCATTTCTATGAAAACCTGCGGACCATGCCGAAGGCCCGCGCATTGCGGGAGGCGATGATCGAGACCCGCAAGGAGTTTCCGCACCCGGTCTTCTGGTCGGCGTTCCAGCTCACCGGCTCGGTCTGAGGCGGCACGAACCGGATACCCGGCACCGAAATGCCGGGTATCCGGAATTTTCTTGCGCCGATACTTAAAAATGATAAAAAACATAAACCTTCAATTAAATCCATTCCGCAGGGAGTCTCGCTGTTGACCTGGTTCATTCCACCCTATCTGGTCGCGATCCTGATCACCGTCTGCGTGACAATTCGGCTGACGATCGATTCTATCCCGCTTCTGCCGCCGCCGTATAATCTTGCAGGGCTTTTCTTCATTCTGGCCGGCGTGGCGCTGCTGCTGATGGCGGCGCGGCGATTCAAGGCGGTGCGGACGAACATCCACACGTTTCGCGATCCGAACCGACTCGTAACCACCGGCCCGTTCGCAGTGACCCGCAATCCAATGTATCTGGGCTTCCTGATTGTCCTCACGGGCGTGGCGATTGTCTGTAATACCGCCCTCGGCTTCGTGGTCGTGCCGATTTTCTTCATCGCCGCCAACTGGTGGTACATTCCGTTCGAGGAGGCACGCACGGCAGAGCAGTTTGGCTCAGAGTACCAGGCCTATCGCGAGCGGGTCAGGCGCTGGATCTGAACTCCGATGCCGCGCCCTAGAATCGACGTCGATGCGCAGAAAGACCGCATCCTTTCCGCCGCCGAACAGATCCTGCGGCGGACGGGCAAGGCAACCCTGACCGTTCAGGATGTCGCCGATGAATGCGGCATGTCCCCCGCCAATGCCTACCGTTTCTTCCGCAACAAGGAAGACATGATCCGTAGCCTCGTGGCGCGATGGTTCCGGGAGATCGAGGTCGAACTCGATGCCGTTGTGGATACTGTCGCCGATCCTGAACAGGCGCTTCGGGACTATGTGGTGACCCAGCATCGGTTGAAATGCGCGCGCTTCGATGCCGATCCGGCCCTGTTCCGGACCTATCTCGCGCTGGCGGACCGTCATCGGGCCGCCGTTCAGGGGCATGTCGAGAGACTCCACCGGCAGTTTGAAAGACTGGTTGCCCGCTTTCTGGCGGCCGAGGGCCTGACGCGAACACATGCGGTTGAAGCGGCGCGCATGCTGCAGGATATGACGGTTGCCTATCGGGCGCCGCAGATGATCGCACTGGACAGGGATGCGCGCACTCGGGAGCGTTTGGACCGCATTCTCGACCACGCCATTGCGGCGCTGAGAACCCATCGATGGGATCCGGCCTAGCCCGAAAATGATCGGGGCGCGCCGATCCTGCGACGCGCCCCGATTCCGGTCCGGTGAAAGGTCGCTGTTACGCGGCCTTTTTCTCTATGGCTTTCCGATTGTTGCCATTCGCGGTCGTGATTGCGATCTGGCGCGGCTTGGCTTCTTCCGGCACTTCACGCTTCAGCGAAATGTGCAGAAGGCCATTCTGCATGGAGGCGTCTCCGACCTTGATATGGTCGGCCAGGCTGAACTGACGCTCGAAGGCGCGTTCCGCGATGCCACGATGCAGGAATTGACGCTCGACGGCGTCTTCCGGGACGGAAATCTTGCCTTTCACGGTCAACTGGTTTTCCTGCACCGTGATTTCCAGGTCGTCCTCGGAGAAGCCGGCCACAGCCATGGTGATGGTGTAGCTATCCTCGTCGAGCTTTTCGATATTGTAGGGCGGGTAGGTCGGCACCTGTTCGGCCGCCAGAGTGTCCAGTGTACGGGCCAAGCGATCGAAGCCGACGGTCGTACGCAACAGCGGGGTCATATCAAATCCACGCATGGTGATCCTCCTTCTTGAGCGATACCAGTTTTTCCCGAGACGCCCCGATGACGGCGGCGTCTCCCGTTGTGCCGAATTGCGTTGGTCCGCTTATCGGAACCCCAAGCTGGGCATTCCACGGCGCCTTCCGGCCAAGCGGATATGGGAATAGAATTCTGGTCGTTCAAGAGGGAAAAATTGGACCCGGAACGCGAAAAGGGCGGCCTGAGGGCCGCCCAGAAACGCACGTCCAGCAAGCGCTGCTTACTTGATGCCGAAACCGGCGAAGCGCTTGTTGAAGCGGTCCAACTGGCCGGACGCCATCAGCTTGCCCGTGCCGCCGGTCCAGGCCGGATGTCCGGTCGGATCGATGTCCAGCTTCATTTCGTCGCCTTCGGAACCCCAGGTCGAGCGCGTCTTGTAGCTCGTGCCGTCGGTCATGGTGACGGTGATCCAGTGGTATTCCGGATGAATGTCTTTTTTCATCGCACTCGCGCTCCAAAATTCCTGCGTCGCGTCGCGCCTACGGCGCCGTATCGACGGCTTCTCATCTGCGTATCGAGCGCGGCTTGTACCCGCGCAGGGTCCGCAATGCAACCGGTTTCTGCGGAAAATCTCGTTGTCGACGCCCGAGGGAGAACGGGGCTATGCTGCGACCAGAGGCAATCTGGGACAATCCAGGGGCAATCGGGAATGTCCGAATTCGAACACCATGGTGAGGAGACCGTCCAATGACGCATTTTCTTGTTTCCGACGAGCATCCCGACGGTCAGCGTCTCGAGACGATTCTGCGCGTGCTCCGGAAGGACGTTCTGATCCGCTGCACCAAGATTACCGACGATGTCCGCCCCGAGGCCCAGCACGTACTTGCCAACAACATCAAGGTTCTGGAGCATCTGAGTGAGGCAATTCGCCTGGCGGAGGATTCGACCCGGATCCTCGATAAGGCCTTTGGGCCGAGCCAGGCCGCGAAGGGCGGACCACCCCGGATCGGAACGGAGTAGTTTTTTCTCGGCGATCTCTCCTTTTTGCATGAATCGGTGCATATATGCGTGAGAGCGGGCCGCGCGCGTCCGATTGACGTCGATATCAGGATTTTTGCATGCCGGATTGGCTAAACTGGGCGGAACTCGCGCGGGAATTCATCACCATTCTGGTGGTGGTGGATCCGATCGGGTCCCTGCCGGTCTTCTATTTCGCCACGGCGCGGGTGCCGAAACATCTCCACATCAAGTTCGCCGTGCGCGCGGTCCTGATCGCGACCATCGTCCTGCTGCTCTTCCTGGTCGGCGGTCAGATTCTGCTTGAGACCCTCGGTTTGCGGTTCGGGTCGTTCCAGATTGCCGGCGGTATCATTCTGTTCCTGTTTGCGATGACCATGATCTTTGGCGAGGCGAAATCGGATCGCGAGATCAAGGAGGCGGAAAGGGACTATCTTTCGGGCGCGGTCTTTCCAATGGCGATGCCGTCGATCGCTTCCCCCGGGGCGATGCTGGCCATTGTCGTGTTGACCGACAACCATGAAACCCCGATTGCCGAGCAGGCCGCGACGGGCGTTCTGCTCCTGGGGGTCATGGCAATTACGCTGGTTCTGCTGCTGATGGCCGCAAAGCTCAAACCCCTGCTGGGAAACACCGGTGCCAATGTGGTCAGTCGCGTGATGGGCATCATCCTGGCCACCATCGCGGTCGATGCCGTCCTGGGCGGGTTCCAGGACCTCGGCCTGTTGGAACTGCTGCCGCCGCAGGGCTGATGCCGCCCAGACCGGCTCCGGGGGAACGGATTCCGGGGCGCGTAGTCTGGGCGTGGTTTCAGGGCGCGCGGGTCGGCAGGCTGGCCGGATCCAGTTCATCCATCCATCCCAGATGGGACATGCCTTCGGCGTCGAGGTAGCTGCGGTACTGATTCTCTTTTCCCTTTTCGACGAACAGCATGTACAGGAGGCCATGGGCATCGTTCCGGCATAGCGCGGCGCGCAATCCCTGTCGCGGCAGCGTGCCATTCAGGGAATTGGATGCGTAATAGCCGAATTCCTTGCGCGTGACGTCAAAGGCGGTGGCGCCCCGATTGTCGGTGCGAAAGGTCACCTGCTCATCCGGGGCCAGTCGGACCGTGCCACAATCCAGCAATTCGATGTCGCCCTTGGCGCCCACACGGAACGGGCGGGGCGGATCCTGAATATCAAATTTCATCGCTGCCTCCGTCAGACGGACCTTTCCGCAGCCCCAAAGTCAGGGACTTAACCAGATCATCATGACGGGTGCCGCCGATCAACCGGTCCTTCGGCATGATCTCCCCCTTTGAATGCGCTTGAATCGCACAATATAATGCGGTGCACTGAGGCAGTGGCCGTCGGTCGGGGCATCCCGGCCCGAGGCGGCTTCACCCGATTTTCCAACAAGAGTCAGGATCGGTCGAACAGACATGACGGAATGGCAGCGGCAGGAACCCGGGGCGGCGCTTCACGGCGGGCCGGACAGGGACGACCGCAAGGACGGTGATGAAGGCGGCGGTCCCGGTACCGGCGTCGTCACGAAGACGCGTCCGAAGACCAAGAAGCCGTCGATGTACAAGGTGCTGATGCTGAACGACGACTACACGCCGATGGAGTTCGTCGTCTTCATCCTGGAGCGCCTGTTCAACAAGAGCCGCGAGGAGGCCACGCAGATCATGCTGCATGTCCACAATCGCGGTGTCGGCGTTTGCGGCGTCTATACTTATGAAGTGGCGGAGACGAAGGCGACGCAGGTCATGGACCTGGCGCGCAAGGAAGGCCACCCGCTCCAGTGTACGCTGGAGAAGGAATAGGGAAAACCGGCGCGGGACTTGCATAGCAGGCTCCGCGTTCCAAACTGAGTCTTAAGGACTTCGTTAACCCGACTCGTATTAGACTTGAGTCATCAGGGCCGGCCAACGGACGGAATCCTCAGGGGCCGGCTCCTCGAACCAGGAGACTGCCGTTACATGTTATCCAAGGCTCTGGAACAGACTCTGCATCGCGCCCTCGGTCACGCCGGGGAACGCAGCCATGAATATGCGACTTTGGAGCATCTGCTGCTCGCCCTGACCGAAGATCAGGACGCTGTCGCCGTCATGCGTGCCTGCGGGGTCGATGTCGAGAAGCTGGGCGGCAGTCTGTCGGACTATATCGACAACGACCTCAGCAATCTCGTCACGCTGCTGGACGAGGACCCGAAGCCGACCGCCGGTTTTCAGCGCGTACTGCAGCGCGCTGCGATTCACGTCCAGTCGTCCGGCCGTGAAGAGGTGACCGGCGCGAACGTCCTGGTCGCGATTTTCTCGGAGCGGGAAAGCCACGCCGTCTACTTCCTGCAGCTTCAGGACATGACGCGCTTCGATGCGGTGAACTATATCTCGCACGGCATCGCCAAGGTGCCGGGGCAGGAGCCCGATCCGGCGGCTGCGAGTGCGGCCCCGTCCGGGACGGAGGAAGATGCCAAGGCCGAAGACGTCAACAAGTCGGGGCACGAGGCGCTGGACGCCTATTGCGTCGATCTGAACGCCAAGGCAGGCGAAGGCAAGATCGACCCGCTGATCGGGCGCACGCAGGAAGTCGAGCGTGTCATTCAGGTCTTGTGCCGCCGGACCAAGAACAATCCGCTTCTGGTCGGCGATCCCGGTGTCGGCAAGACCGCTATCGCCGAGGGCCTGGCGAAGCGGATCGTCGAACTGGACGTGCCGGACGTGCTGGCAACCTGCACGATCTTCTCGCTGGACATGGGCGCGCTGCTGGCCGGGACCCGCTATCGCGGTGATTTCGAGGAACGCCTGAAGGCGGTGATGAAGGAATTGGAGCAGACCGAAGGCGCCATCCTGTTCATCGACGAAATCCATACCGTGATCGGCGCCGGTGCCACGACCGGCGGCGCTATGGACGCATCCAATCTGCTGAAGCCCGCGTTGCAGTCCGGATCGCTGCGCTGCATTGGGTCGACGACCTACAAGGAATATCGCGGCCATTTCGAGAAGGACCGGGCGCTTGCCCGCCGCTTCCAGAAGATCGACGTGACCGAACCGTCCGTTGATGACGCAATCAAGATCCTGATGGGGCTGAAGCCATATTACGAGGATCACCACCGGGTGAAGTACACCCATGATGCCATCAAGACGGCGGTGGAACTGTCGTCGCGCTACATCAACGACCGCAAGCTGCCGGACAAGGCGATCGACGTGATCGACGAGGTCGGCGCGGCGCAGATGCTGCTGGCGGAAAGCAAGCGCAAGAAGCAGATCGGGACCCGCGATGTCGAGGCGGTGGTCGCCAAGATCGCCCGTATCCCCCCGAAACAGGTCAGCCGCGACGACCGCGACGCCTTGTCCAATCTGGAGTCCGACCTGAAGACGATGGTCTATGGCCAGGACAAGGCGATCGATGCGCTGACCTCGGCGATCAAGCTGGCGCGTGCCGGTCTGCGCGAACCGGAAAAGCCGATCGGGTCCTACCTGTTCTCCGGCCCGACCGGCGTCGGCAAGACCGAGGTCGCCAAGCAGCTGGCCCGAACCATGGGCGTCGAACTGAAGCGCTTCGACATGTCGGAGTATATGGAGCGGCACACGGTGTCCCGTCTGATCGGCGCGCCCCCGGGTTATGTCGGCTTCGATCAGGGCGGTCTTTTGACCGACGCTATCGATCAGACGCCGCATTGTGTCCTGCTGCTCGACGAGATCGAGAAGGCGCATCCGGATCTGTTCAACGTCCTGTTGCAGGTCATGGATCACGGCAAGCTGACGGACAATAACGGTAAGTCGGTCGACTTCCGGAATGTGGTTCTGATCATGACCACCAATGCCGGGGCCGCCGACATGGCGAAGCCCGCCATCGGTTTCGGCCGGGAGCAGCGCGAAGGCGAGGATACCGAGGCGATCGAACGACTGTTCACGCCGGAGTTCCGCAATCGCCTGGACGCCGTGATCCCCTTCGCCCGGTTGTCGAAGGATGTCATCGGTCAGGTCGTCGACAAGTTCGTGATCCAGCTGGAAGCGCAACTCGCCGATCGCGATGTGACCATCGAACTGACCGACGAGGCGCGTGCCTGGTTGGGCAACAAGGGCTACAGCGACCTGTACGGTGCCCGCCCGCTGGCCCGGATCATCCAGGAACACATCAAGCGACCGCTGGCCGAAGAGCTGTTGTTCGGCAAACTGGCCAATGGCGGCAATGTCCTGGTCGATGCCGACGCGTCCGAAGACAAGCTTCGCTTCGCCTTCCCGGATGCTCCGGCCAAGAAGGCCAAGGGGAAGAAGGGCAAGGGTTCCAGTTCGGTGCCAAAGACCGGTGAGAAGGCCTAGGTCGAAACCGTCCTGAAAGAACAAGCCCCCGGCCCAGTGAGCCGGGGGCTTTTCTGTTCGCGCCGTCGACTACGCTCAAACCCAGGCGTGCGGTGCCTCCAGAACCCTGAAGGATTCGATTTCCGACGGGGGCCGGGTGGATGTACTGAACAGGGTGGCGAAGGGAATCGGCGGCTTGGTGACCGTGATCAGGGCCAGGATGCAGATGCGGCCGTTCCGCCGGATCGGATAGAAGCTGCGCTCGGTCAGGAGGGACCTTTCATAATCGAAGCGGGCCTTGGTCGAGGAAAATACCGGACGATACGATTCATGCGCACGCCGTGCCAGAGCGGTGACGCTCCGCCGAATGTTGAGGAAGGGAAACTTCGACAACGGCTTGCCGGTCATGTTCACTCTGGAAAACTCGATCAGTTTCTCCCCCATCACGCGATAGACGAAATCCGCGGCTGTCCCATCCTCCGATTCGACAACATCGAAGAGGACGAGGCTCGGGAACACGGAGTGATGAAAGTTTTCGGGACGTATGTCCTGCCAGTCTGGCATGTCACCGTCGCCGGGCAGGCCGGAAAGATATTCCGACAGCCAGTAATGTTCCTGGTGCGTCGGAAGCAGATCGCTCGATGGGATGAGTCGGGGCGTTGCGCGGGCCGTTGCGGCACTGACGATGGTCTGAATGAACATTGTGGAGCGAACCTCGGTTTCAGTCGCTCCCCACCCCTCGAGGAAAAGACTAACAAGGCCGTCCTAACCAATGGTTAACAGACGGCCTGCGTGACGATTCTCCGCCCTCTCCAAGTAGCCGGGGAACTGAGCCTTGTGTGATCTGTTTTACCAGAGGTTAAGGAATCTCGAGGTAAAAGAAGAATATTGCGGTCGATACTGACGCCTCAAGGGAAGAAACGGCAGGTTGTATTGTGACAATTACTGCTTCCAATGCTGAGGGTGCAGTCAAGTTTTTCCGACTGCCAGCATTACATGCCGTTAGTCTGCGTGCGGTTTCGCTCGCGCTGTCCTATTTCGGACTGGTGGCAATTGCAGTCTATGCGCTCTATGAAGATTTCGAGACGCGGGCACGTGACGTGGCGGTCATACAGGCCGAATCGAACTCCGTTGGCTGGGCGGAATTCTTCGGTCATGGGATTGCAGCGGACTCCACACTCTTTTCTGCAAAGCTACCCTCGGCTGCCGAGCGGCGGCTATTGGAGGCGGCTTTGTCCGTACCGGGGGTCTTCCGGTTCAAACTGTTCGACACCAATGGCCAATTGCTTCTGATTTCTGACGATGCGGGCGTCACTTTGGCAACGGCGAAGGATCATCATGCCGACGTTGCCGCCGAGGTCGCGCGATCCGGCATTGCGCAATCCTTTCTAAAGGATGGGGATGAGCGGGACGGTCGACCGGATGTGTATGTGGAATCTTATGTGCCGGTTCGGGTCGGAGGGGAGGTCGTAGGGGTCGCGGAGGTCTATCTGGATGAATCCGCGACAACTCGCCATTTCCGGCTGGAATTTCTGGCGCTTGGCGTTCTTGTGGCTGGCGCGATCGCGCTGTTGCTTTGCTTGCCGTGCCTTGGCCTGGTCATGGCCTTGAAAAGACTGCGTGCGAAGCGGCGGGACCTGATTGCGCAACGCATGAGGGCAGAACGCGCCGAGCGGGTGAAGGCGGATTTCATGGCGTGTATGAGCCATGACCTGCGAACACCGTTGAATTCAATTCTCGGGTTTTCGGATCTGATGCGCCTGCAGGTCGGGCGCGCCAAAGACCCGGCAGGCTGCGTTGAGTATGCCGAACTGATTCACACGAGCGGCAGCAACATGCTGACCCTGGTGAACGACATTCTGGACCTCTCGGCGGTGGAACTTTCCAAGACGCCGCATCAGGCGCGCATGATCGACCTGGAAAGCGAATTGTCCACTTGCATCTCAGAGGTTCGGGCCGCGAATGCCGGTAGAAATGTGGCGATCCAGTTGCATCTACCGAAAACCGTTCCGGTGCCACTGGTCGACCCTCACGTTCTCAGCCGCATTGCGTCCAACCTCCTGTCGAACGCAGTCAAGTTTACCGCGGATGGTGGGCGTGTTGATTTGCGGGCCTATCGCGCCGGTGAAGCGGTGTGCATCGATTTCATCGACACCGGTATCGGCTTGGCCCCGGAAGACATCGACGTCATCGTCGAACCCTTCACCCAATTGGGGCACAATCCTCACCTTGCACGAAAAGGTGTCGGGTTGGGACTTCCGATCGTGAAGGCCTTGCTGGACAAGGCCGGTGGCAAAATGGCCATTACCAGCAAACTGGGGCTTGGCACGACAGTGACGGTTTCCCTACCGGCGGCATGATGCCGAATCAGGCCCACGCATTCGGAGCATCCAGCATTCGGAAATAGTCGTCCTCCGCCGCTTCAAGGAATTTCTCTTTGAACAGCTCTGAATAGGGCGGCGGTGGTTTGGTGACGGTAATCAGGCCCAGAATGGCCGGCCCGCCATTACGTCGGATGGGATACATGCTGCGTTCGGTCAGCAACGTCTTGTCACCGTCCACATTGGCGTAGGTCGCGCAGAATATCG
The DNA here is from genome assembly GCA_033344895.1 of Alphaproteobacteria bacterium. Taxonomy (NCBI): domain Bacteria; kingdom Pseudomonadati; phylum Pseudomonadota; class Alphaproteobacteria; species Alphaproteobacteria bacterium. Next base: position 4,626,281 of record JAWPMN010000001.1, on the reverse strand, counting down.
GACGGCCGGAGGTGTGAGCCTGCTTGGCGATCTCCATCACCGTATCCCTGATCTTGGGGTAGGGGAATGTCGACAGGGGCTTGCCGGTCATGTTTACCTTGGAGAATTCGATCAGCCGGTTCCCCATGATCCGGTAAACGAAATCGGCAGGGGTACCTTTCTCATCCAACACAACATCGTACATGACAAGGGATGGGAAGAGTGACGGATGAAACTCTTCCGGCCGCACGTCGCGCCAATCAATCATCCCGTCTGCGCCGGCGGCCTGCAGCAGATATTCGGACAGCCGGTAATGTTCCTGGTGGGTTGGTAACAGTCCCTCGGATTCATGAAACTGCGGATTTTGCCGCATTGCGCCCTCGGCGTCGAACAATTGACCGGACATCTCGGAGACATTCCCCCTAACGGCACGCCCCATACCTCCGTACCAAAGGTAGCGAATACTCCCTAACCATTGGTTAAGCGGACGGTACCGGGTTCGGGGGGATGTCGGAAAGCGTCCGGACCCAGGCAGGACCTGTGCAGAGCCTCGAACGGGGAAGCGGTGTTCGTGCCAAAGACCTGTGGCCTACACCAATGTGGGGGGCTGTCCTGAGACGGGCTTACCGGGACCGGCTTTGTCGGGCCGGTCCCGGTTGGTCGCAATCAATGAATGGTGTGGACCGTTGCGGTTTGGCCCTCGATCGCCTCGCCGGCCGCGGCGGTGTGCAGGATCCAGGGACGGGGGCGCAGCCGCAATTCGGCGTCGATGAAGGCATGGGCAAGCGCCTGCAGCGGGATCCGGGACAGCCGGATCGCCGCCGGCGGCAGCCAGACCGACAGGTACTGGTCCGGCGCCATCGGCAGTACGGCCGGGTCATGGCGCCCGGTCTGCTGCATCGCGGCCAATGCCCCCATCAGGCGATGTTCGTCCTGGCTGACGCTCTTGCAGTTCGGGCAGCGGATGTCGATCGACACCTGCGTGGAGACCGCCAGGACCGTCATGAAATGGTCCAGCGCGGCCTCCGTGCCGTCGGGAACGTCCGACAGGATCAATCCGTGACGGATCGCCTCCGCCGCCTCGCGGTCTTCGGTCCGGTAGGCCCGTACCCACATCCGGATGGCCCAGAGCGCGAGCTGTTCAGGATGGTTCAGGGCCCGGAAACTCTCTTTCAGATAGGCTTCATCGGCAAGACGGCTCAACGGTATGTCCTCGCTTCCTCGGGTGTGGCGTCACGGGCGGAAAGCGAAGTTCCGCCGTCCTTGATGGTTTTTTCCAACCCGGCCAGGAAGGAAGACAGGCTGGATGTACGCAGCGGTACGAAGGGCTTTCGGGTCTGCTGGCATACCGATTTCAGCCGGTACATGGCCTTGTGGCTGACGCAATCCGTGGGAAAGAACACCGCATCCGCCTTCAGGATCGCGCCGGAGAGTTCCTCAAGCGATTGTTCCAGCCCGCCGTCGTGATGCAGTAACACGCCGTTCCAGTCGGCCACCAGGTTGCGCATCTGCCCGACATGGCGCGTGCGTCCGCCGACATACAGCAGGCAACGGTCCTTCAGGTCGCAGCTGAAATTGGCGCAGCGGCCTGTCGGATCATCCGTTGCCGCATCATCGCCCATGGCGTGCTCCAGCGCCTGAATTTCCTCTCGCAAGGTTGGCACGAGGGCGCGGAATCCGGCATTCTCCTGGCGCAGCGTCGCATTCTCTTCGCTCAGGCGGGCGAGTTGCGCTTCCAGGTGGGCGACGATGCCGCCGGCATTACCGCGCTCCATGGCGCAGGGCGGTACCTTGCGGCTTTCCTTTCGCGCCGTTTCCAGCCGCCCCGACAGGCTGGCGACCTGACTTTCCAGCTCCTCGATCCGGGCATCCTTTTCCCGGATCTTTGCGACGGACCTGGCGCGGGTGTGCTCGGCCAGTTCCTGGGCGGCCGCCAGATCGCTTTCCAGACGCCGCAGATTGGCCAGATCGGCGCGGTTGGATGCCCCGACCAAATGGGACAGCATGTGGACGTCGTTGTAGATCTTGCTGCCCAGCCGCAGATCGATTAGCGGATGGCTGAGCATCGCCCAGTATGGGCCGGGCACATCGCCGATGCTGAAGGCTGCGGTCCAGGCATCACACAGATCGGAAACCGTCCGTACCTTCTGGAGCTTGCGAATCGCACCGGCATGGCGACGGTTCAGCACCTTCTCCAGCATTTTCGCGGCGATCGTCGGCTTGCCGCACAGTTTCACGAAATAGCCGTGGAGGTAGCTGTCGACGTCGTAATAGGGATCCGTGGGCGGCTTGTAGCCCAGCTTCCGGGCGACGCGGCGCAGGTCCCCCAGGGTCAGGCAGGTGCCCACGATCGAACAATGCCAATTGGAATCGATTTCCCAAAGGCGGCGGCGCCGGTCCAGGCCGCAGGTCAGACTAGTCGGTTCGCACTTCTCGCACATGACATTCTCTCGAGATATTCTGAGAATGCGAATGATTTGCAAAATCAGGTGACGCGTCAACCCTTGTGTGCAGAATTTTTGTGGCGCCTCTCATCCGATGTGGATGGGCGAGGTCAGATCCACTGCAGGGTGAGGGCGGCGACGACGATGTAGCGCACGGTCTTTGCGATCGCGACCAGGACGATGAAGCTGATCAGGGGTTCCTTGAGAATTCCGGCGACAACGGTCAGAGGGTCGCCGATGAAGGGCGCCCAACTCATCAGGAGGCTCCATCGCCCGTATTTGTGGTACCAGCGAATTGCGCGGTCCAGCTGTTCCTGGCGGGCCGGAAACCAGCGTTTGTGACGAAACCGCTCCACGCCCCGTCCCAGCGCCCAGTTCACGACGCTGCCCAGGGTGTTTCCAACACTGGCGACGGCGATCAGTAGCAGCAGCGTGTAGTCCTGAGACAGGATGAGGGCGGCCAGCCCGATTTCGGACTGCGCCGGAAAGATCGTTGCCGCGAGGAAGGACAGCAGAAAGAGGCCGCCATAGATACCGAGGGCTTCGTACACGGCGGTGATGGCCTAGTAACGCCGACGTGCTTCCCGTTCCTCGTCGCAGGTAACGGAGGATTCGGAGAGACAAAGTTGCGTCAGCAGGTCGCGTCCCATCTCACGCCAGTCCCAGGCCATGCATCCGGAAAGGATCAGCATTGCGAAGACGGAGGCCGCCATGCGCATGGGCCTATTCATGGCCGGGCCTGACCGCTGCGAGAAGGCGCTCAAACTGCTCCGGCGGCCAGATCTGACGCATGTCGTAATACTCCGGCACGGAGAGTGCGCCATTTGGAATCGGAGTCCAGGGGACCTTGCTTGAGGTGAAGATGTGGATGTCCGGCGGGAACCGGTCCGGCTCGTCCAGGGTCCCGACCCGGATGAACCGCAGCTTTTCACCATTGGAATACTCGCTCCAGAGCGCGATATGGCATTCAGGACAGCGATAGACAATGTGCGGATTGCCGCTTTCGGTGGGAAGGCGACACGGCGTCGGCTCGCCGGCCCGAATCTCTACCTTGGACCCTTCCACCAGGGCATTGACGACAAAGGCGGATCCCGTCTCCCGCTGGCAGAAACGGCAATGACAGCAATGCACAAACATCGGGGGCGCGTTCACGCGATACCGGACATTGCCGCAGGCGCAGCCGCCCTCAAAACGGGAGTTGTCTTCAACCATGCCGAAACCCTAGTCGCCGACACGGCACCTGTCTACCGCTGCTCCGTGTCAGAAATGGATTCCGGTAAGCGGCTGGTCGAGATAGGTCGGAAAGGGGGGCTGGGAGGCCTGGTTGAGGAAAAGCTCGCATTTCGTCATGACGATGGAGTCCTGCGGTGCGCGCCCTGTGGCAATGCGCTGAATCCGCGGACGCTCGACACCGCAGGTTTCGACCGACTGCCAGCCATAGTTCCAATGCGTTATCGGGCCGCAATGCAGCAGGTCCGGGCGGCAGACGACAATCAACATGACGGCAAAGACGGAATTCATGAAACGCCTCATCACACCAACAGTGATGCGGCTTGATAATAATAATGAGTCGCAGTTTCAATGGCCGATTTGAGAGAGTCGGCGATGCGGAGGTCGACCATTCTCCGCCTTCGGCGGACGGTGGCACATAACACCGGACGGACGTGGCAAGGTTTCCTGGAAGATCATCTCACGCCCGCGCTACGCGAGGCCTGGATCAATGCCGCCCAGTTCCACTCGCTCAGCGGACGTTCGGATCGAATGGCGCTATGGGAGGCCGTTAGCCAGATGCGGACGCTACCGAAATCTGGAAGTAGTTTGACGGCTCAAGCCATAGTCGCCCGATCAAGATTGATCGGACAATGGGTAGGAGTGCACCGCACTAATCGTCCCCATCCCCCCCAAATTGGTCAATCCACACTCACATATGTACGACAACCGCCACAACCGCCAACACTGCAGGCAACAAAAACACAAACAGCACAAACCAAGCCCAACAAATCCAGACAAGCTGAAAACAACGCCCTCTCACCAACGCAATACGCGCCCTCGCATCAGAGCAAATATCCAAGCCTTGAATATTTCTGGAATTTAGAAACCCCAACATAATTTGAGATTTGCTAGTATCTATCCCGTAAACCTCAGGCAGATACGAAACCCCAAAATACAAATAAATAGACAAAAATAAAAATGTACATAGAAATGTAAAAACTAGCGGAGTAATCATTAATATTGAGATATCGAAAATAAATGTAAAATACAAAGATAGAAACGAAACAAAAACCTGAATAATAAATAGGGCCCTAAACCTCTTCCACGTAGAGAAGTCTGCCTCAACTATTTTTGTTACGCTCACCGCTCCGTCCCACACATTACCCAGAACCCACCTTCTCCAGTATCGAAAAAAACCACCGGCCGTCCGCACCAGATTTCATACTTGCGTACGAAGCTGCAATCAAACCGATTTGATTTCGCAAAACGCCCCCATCTAAGAGAGACTTAACAAAATTACCACAATAGAAAGTGTCCTTTCCAGGGAAGCAAAGGGACTCTAGGTGTTCCACAGAGGTCGGGTACCTTCGTCGGTCTTGTTGAGCTACCTGATTCGCAGCTTAGAACGTCTCTTTCGGGTCAGGCAGCGGGCCAGACCCCAGGCCCCTTCCGCCGACGACGGATAGCCAGAAGCGGACAGTCTCGCGGGCCCAAACCAATTGCCAGAAACGGACATGCGGTCGCAGCTTTGTCTCTGGTCCTCCCTAACCGACATGACTTCGAGACGCTCGGTTGCCCGCCATTCTGTAGGGGTACACGGGGCTATTTGACGGTAAAACCGTCTTGCCAAACGTGCTGGCTCATTGCCCTGACGGTGACACCCCAAGAGCCAACTCGCAAAGGTGCATTTACCGGGCAACGAACTATTACCCAGTTACCAACGTGCGAGGAACTAGTTGGTCCAATTGCACGTTCAACAACCAAACGATGACCATCCGGTGAGCGCCATTCGATTTCTAGATCGGTTTGCCTCGGCAGTGCGTTCGTTAGGATGAAGAGGTAAACTTCCTCTGTAGAAGCGAATACGTGACGAACCGGCGGACTGTCCGGATCATAGAACACAGCAGGTCGGTATGGAGGTGTTGCGGCGGTCAGTCGAACTCGCTCAAATAAATCGGCTGCTGGGCGTTTCAGAGCAGCGACTTGTTCGTATCTTTGGCGGCCAATACAACGCCGATAAGCCCCTGAAGGAAATCCTAGCGCCTTTTCACGGACAATTGGCTCGCCAGCCGCCGATACGCCTAAAAGTTCCATTTCTCCGTGGGCATTACAGGCATCCCACATGGCGATGCCCAGTTCCTCCCGATCGTTTACTGTTGGAGTCGCTTGTTCAGCGCATGCACTTAGGAGGAATAGAAACAGTCCAATTATAGATCGATTCATGAGAGTGACCGGTAACGCCTGAAAATATCGCAAAGCGCGAGTATAAAATTTATTGGCAATTGAGAATAGCCTCTTTCTACTGTTCTACGCCAATCTAGATTCACCTGAGTGCCAGAATCACAATCTTCTGTTTGGTCCTGATTCCGATGGGCACCGACGTCGGAGTGTACATAACTCTACCCCTGTCGAGTGACGGCGTCTGGCCGGAACATGAGTCTGGTAGCTGCCGTGAAATCCATACGATAGTAGCCAGGAACGGACATCTCCACTGGTTCTATTTGCTTGTCATTGGCCAGGTATCGGCAATCCTATATCCACTCGGCCATGGATCGTCCGGATCCAGCATATGCTGATGCGTTCCGGTTACCCATGCGCGGCCACTGATCTGCGGTCGGATTGCGGTGAGGCTACCTACCTGGGTGGTACCCAGGATCTTGCCGTGAAACTCTGATCCGATGATCGAAACGCCGGTGAAACGGTCTCCGACCCCCATCAAACCTCTAGCATGAAGCAACGCCATGCGTGCCGAAACGGCGGTGCCGGTCGGGGAGCGGTCGAGTTTACCTGGTTGAATCGAGACAACAGATTGTGCCCTTAGGCCGACCCCGTCCTGTTCGAGAGGCCCGGCAAACAGGCAGAACGAGTGATGCCCCCAATCGGGCCGTGTTGGATGGTGGAATGTCAGTTGCGCATTGGCGGCATTGGTAATCCGAACACCGAGTTCGGCCAGGTGACGGGCATCTTGAACATCGAGTTTCAACTCGAGATCTTGAGTATCCACGACGACAAAGCTATCGCCGCCGAAGGCTGTGTCGACAGAAATGGTGCCCAGTCCCTCAACCACCAATTCGACGCCCAAGCTGTGTGCGAATGACGGCAGATTCTCGACGGTAATCCTTTCCGCTTTGCCGTTAGCGCAGTCCGCGCGAACGTGGACCAATCCGCCAGGAGCTTCCAGTACCATTTCAGTGACAGGCTCCGTCATCGGAACGATCCCCGTGTCCAAAAGAGCCGTTGCGACACAAATTGAGTTGGACCCGGACATTGGCGGAGTGTCTTCGGGCTCCATGATGATCCACGCAGCCTGGGCATCCGGGTGTCGTGGCGGCACCAGTAGATTGACGTGCCGGAATACTCCGCCACGCGGTTCGTTCAGAACAAAGTTCCGGAGAGTCTGGTCCTCGGCGATCCACTTGCGCTGCTCCCACAAAGTGTCACCTGGCGGCGGAGAAACACCGCCAACGATGACATCGCCGACTTCTCCCTCCGCATGCACCGAGACGACATGGATGATTTTCGTAGTGCGCATTTCAGACGTCCTTGACGAGGCGCAACGCGTCATAGATCGCGGCGTGGGTGTTTCGTGCGCTAACGGCGTCACCGATCCGGAAAAGCTTGAATTTGCCATCAGGATTACGAACGAGATTCTGTGGACGACCGGCAATTAGCGCCTCGTGGTCAACGGCTCCTTGATTTGATGCGAGAGGCTTCAGCTCAAAGTAAAGATCGGCCAACGGTAGAGTACCGTAGTTCAGAACTACTTGGTCATAGGTCTTCTCAGTCGTGTGGTCGCTGTAGTCCGTCCCGATTGTAGCCTTCAGCCGGTTTCCGTCCTTCTGCACCCCTTTGAGCCTTCGTGTGACCGTGAAGGTGACGTCCTTATCCTGCAGTGCGCGCATGTAAGGGACGAGGTTCATCGCCATGACGTCAGGGGCGAAGGTGCGATCCGGCGTCATGATCTCGACTTTTGCACCTGCATTGGCAGCAATTTCTGCGGCCATCAAACCGGGATGATCGCCACTTTCGTCATAGATCAAGACATCCTGCCCCGGTTTCACGTCCCCGGAGATCAAGTCCCATGCGCTGACAACAAGGGACGCTTCCTCACCGCTTTCAAACAGCTCCATGTTTGGCAAGCCGCCTGTAGCGACGATTACCACGTCCGGGTTCAGTGCGGTTACATCGTCGACCTCGGCCCAGGTGTTGAACCGAAACTCGACGTCCCGGGCGGCGCATTGGGCCATCCGCCAATCAATGATGGACATCATTTCCCGCCGTCGCGGATTCTGTGCAGTCAAACGGATTTGACCGCCCGGGTTCGGCTGAACCTCGAAGACGGTGACATCATGACCGCGCTCGGCAGCTACCCTTGCCGCCTCCAAACCGGCCGGGCCCGCACCGACAATTACGATTTTCTTCTTATCGGTTGCGGGCGCAATCTCGTGCGGCATGGTTAGTTCGCGTCCGGTAGCCGCATTGTGGATGCAGAGCGCCTCTCCACCCGCGTAGATTCGGTCAAGGCAGTAGGTGGCCCCGACACATGGGCGAATATCCTGCTCTCGCCCCTCCACGATTTTCTTTACAATATGCGGATCAGCCATGTGGGCGCGGGTCATGCCGACCATGTCGAGCAAGCCTGACGCGATGGCGTGCCGGGCCGTCGGGACATCCGGGATTTTTGCCGCGTGAAATGTCGGCATGCCCGTCGCTTCCTTAACGGCCCCGGCAAAGTCGAGATGCGGTGCGTTCTTCATGCCTTGCACAGGGATGACATCAGTCATCGCCGGGTCCGTGTGAATGCGGCCGCGAATGACATTCAGGAAATCGACCATTCCGCTGGCGGCGAGCCGCTTCGAAATCTCGAGACCTTCTTTCGGAGTGATTCCGCCTGCCTCGGCTTCGTCGGCGGTGTAGCGCAGTCCGACAACGAATTCGTTGCCAACGCGGTCGCGTATCCCACCCAACACGTCGAAAACCAGTTTCATCCTGCTTTCCAAGGTCTGGCCGCCGTAGGGGCCGTCCAGATCGTTGGTCAGAGGCGACCAGAATTGGTCTATCAGGTGGCCGTAAACTTGCAGCTCAATGCCGTCCATGCCGCCGGCTTTCATTCGCTCCGCGGCGTCAGCATAGTCTCGAATTATTCTTTCTATGTCCCAGTCTTCCGCGAGTTTTGGGAATGCTCGGTGAGCGGGCTCCCGATGCTTGGAAGATGAGACGGAAGGGAGCCAATCGCCCTTGGACCAGTTGGTACGCCGCCCCAGATGCGTGAGCTGGATCATGACGGCACAACCATGATCGTGGCACTTGTCGGTTAGTTGCCGGATCCATGGAACCACTTCGTCCTTATAGGCGAGGATGTTGTTGAAAACCGGGGGGCTGTCTTTCGACACCGCTGCGGAACCGGCCGTCATCGCCAGTGCCACGCCCGCCTTTGCGCGTTCCGCGTGATAGGCCGCATATCGTTCCTTCGGCATTCCGTCTTCTGGATATGCCGGTTCATGGCTGGTCGTCATGATCCGGTTGCGCAAAGTGAGATGCTTTAGCTGATACGGCTGAAGTAGTGGATCTTTGGACATGGCGCTCTCCTCAATGGATGAGCGGGTATCTCATAAAATGTACACATGTGTCAATTGTGAGTACAGCACTGTTCATTTCCCTTGTTCAATGGGGAGGCGCGGAGTATCTACAGGGTATGAATGATGGTACCGGCATGCATAAGGAATCGGGTTGGCGGGGGTCACGCGAAACCTGGTTGGAGGCGGCAAAGTCAGCCTTGGTCGAATCCGGGGTCGACGCCGTGAAGATTCAGCCGTTGGCCACGGCTATGAGCATTTCGCGCACGAGCTTCTATTGGTTCTTCAAGGATAGACCGGCGTTGCTCGACGCGCTCTTGAGCGAGTGGGATGAGAAGAACACCGGTGCGTTTGTGGCGGCTTGCGCAGCCTATTCCGAAACTATCACAGAGGCGGTTCTCAACCTTATTGCCGTATTCCATGACGAAAACTGCTTCGAGCCGCAACTCGACTTCGCGATTCGTGGCTGGGCTCATAAATCAGAGGCCGTGGCACGGCGAGTCAACGCAGCGGATGAGCGACGCCTCGACGCGATCCGTTCGCTATTTGTGAAGTACGGCTTCTCAGCAGACGATGCTGATGTCCGTGCCAGGACGGTCTACCTGACCCAAATTGGATATATCTCCATGCAAGTGGTGGAGAGTACCTCCGAACGCATGCGGCGCGTTCCGTCATACGTGAAGACATTCTGCGGTCAGGCCGCAACTGACAGCGAAATGGCTCGGTTCTACGCACGCTTCGACTTTGAAACCGCGACCGAAATACAACGCTAGTTGTGAGTTGAAACCTCGACTTCTGCACTCTTCTGATATGGGTCAGGCAGCAAGCCAGGCACCACGCCCCTTCTGCCGGCGGCCGTTAGCCAGAAGCGGACGTTTTAAGGTGGCTGCACGCGCCTTCAGAGACCTTCGCGCACCTGTTGCCCAGGTTGATCGCGCGTGGCCATGAAGTCCGAGGTCGCCCGGTCGCCTTCGAAGAAAGTTCTCCACGTTGCGCCTTGTGGGTAAATCACAAGCGCGTTTCCAACGGCCAGGACTTCAACCTTTTTGATGTGATCCGGAAACGCCAATGCCTTTGGGATCCGAACGGCCTGGGTTCGGTTGCTGTAAAAGACTGTAGATTTTGTCATCGCCTTCCCTCCCAGGGCTTATGGGGAAACAAGTTTGGCCCCGCTGCATATGCCGATCTTGTTCAGGTTAGCAGGGGTTGGCAATTCGGTCGTTTCATCTACCGACCGCATACTGCTCTCTTCCATCCATCTTCTGAGGAGAGCTCCGATGGTACATTTAACCATTAACTGCGCCCCAAGCAGACGCCGTGTGCCCTGGAACAAGGGAAAGTTCACTGGCCCGAAGCCACCTTTGAAAGCGAAACATGTATGGGCCATTCGAGCGCATCTTGGGTTGTCAAGGAAGGTTCGGGATCTCGCCCTCTTCAATGTGGCGATCGACAGCAAACTGCGTGGTTGTGATGTCGTCGCTTTGAAGGTGAACGACATAGCCCCGAATGGCTGTACGGCGAATCGAGCGACGGTCCGTCAGCGGAAAACCGGCAGACCGGTCAAGTTCGAGCTAACCGAACCAACACGGGAAGCCGTCGATGCCTATCTCGAGTCACCCCGGCGGCCACTGGGAGAGTATTTGTTCCCTGGGAACCGCGGTAGAGATGAGCATCTAACAACTAGGCAATACGCGCGACTGGTCGGCAACTGGGTCACATACATTGGTCTCGACCGGGCCTTGTACGGGACACATTCGCTGAGGCGTACAAAGGCGACGCTGATCTACCGAAAAACCGGAAACCTGCGTGCCGTCCAGCTGTTGCTGGGCCATACAAAAATCGAGAGCACCGTTCGTTATCTAGGAATAGAAGTCGATGATGCGCTCGAAATTGCTGAACAAGTTGAAGTCTGACCCTTAGGGCGGAGCGGATTTGGTCCGCTCTGCCTCCTCTAGTGGAACGTAGCCAGGAACGGATGTGCGTTGGAAATTAGGTTGGTACTCAAAGCTCGCTGAATCTGTGCCGGTTACTATTCTTCGTTGACGCTATTTCTGTTCCTAGTTGCCTGAAAGTAAACACCTGAGTTTATAATGAATGGGGCCGCATCAATTCCATTTGATCGCGCGGCGCATGGAGGAAAATTGAAAGAGCACCAAGAAGGCGAACCGCAAATGGATTCATCGGCGATGTTTGCTGTACTTCGGGGGCGAAGTTTGTTGCTGATGTTATTGCTGGCAACGGCGCTTCCACTCTTGAGTGCTAGATTCATTTGGCCTGAATTTTTTGTAGCTGAGGTACGGTCGCTTCCGGACGCGATTGTCGGGTGTGCGGTGTATGTTCTCTTAGCCAGCTTAATTTGGGTTGCTTGTAAGAAAGCGGGCATTGCAGATCAAATTTCGTTTGGGCACCGGCTAAATGCAAAACAGGTTTGGATTTACAGTCTTCTTGGCATCCCGCTAGTTGGCGTTTCGGTTTTTGGCTTATACTCAGTTTATTTGCCACTATCATACGCTTGGCCGGATTTCGTGGTTTTTTGGGTATTGGACGTTCCGCCTCTTATCTGGTGGGAACCACGAATTGAAGCTGTTCTTGCGAGTGGGGTTAATGCGATTGTCCTCGTGGCTATCGCGCCTGTAGTCGAAGAATTATTTTTCAGGGGCTTTCTGCTTAATAGGTGGCACCAACAATATGGGCCCGCCAAGGCGGTAGTGTTCTCGTCCATGATATTCGCCTTGTTTCATGTTGACGTTGTTGGCGGGTTAATTTTTGGAGCTGTTCTCTCAGCAATTTACATGAAAACAAAATCTCTTTTTGGGCCCATAGTCATCCACATGTCGAACAATGCGATTGTGTTCGTGTTGCTATTAGTCGAAGGGACAGTTTATAGCGGGACACAGAATTGGACCTTGGATGAGTTTCGAGCCTTTTGGTGGTTGGGGCCCCTTGGCGCTGTAATAGGCATTCCGTGGATCGTTTGGTTTTTCCGAAAATCGCTTCATCATAGACAAGCGCCCTCAACCTGAATGTCCGTCACGGGGCCATTAGTGAGGCAGGCCCCCTGGCTCCTTCGCCGGCGTCCGTTAGCCAAAGGCGGACGTTATCCGGCACAGCATGATAGCTTGGTGACATCCTTGTCGAAGGTTTGGGCTGCGAGCTTCAGTCCCTCGACCGTAGTTAGATAGGGGAAAATGGTCTCTCCAAGCGCTTTGGTCGTCATTCCGAATTTGAGCGCCATGGCCAATGTCTGGATGCTGTCGGCGCCCTCGGGTGCGAGGACCTGACCCCCGAGCAGGTGGTCGGTCTTGGCATCCGCAACCAGCTTGATCAGTCCCCGCGTGTCGCGCGCGGCAAGCGCGCGCGGTACTGCGTCCAGCGGCAAGATGGAGGTCTTGATCGCGTGACCGGTCGCCTCCGCCGCTGCCTCGGTAAGGCCCACGCCCGCCACCTGCGGGTCGGAAAACACCACCCACGGCATGGCACTGTTGTCGTAGGCAAGGCTGTCGCCGTTCAGCGCATTGAGGGCGGCGATCTTCGCCCCATAGGCCGCCATGTAGACGAACTGATCGCGATCAGTCACGTCGCCGGCGGCGTAGACACCAGACCGAGACGTACGCATCCGGTCATCGATAACAATGGCGCCACGGCTGTCCTGTTCAATGCCGGCATCATTCAAGCCCAGCGCATCGGTATTGGGCGTGCGCCCTGTCGCGATCAGAAGCCTCTCGGCCTTCAGCTCGATCAGACGGCCATCTTCCTTTATGCAGACAGTCACGCCGGTCTCGTCTTCGCGGCAGGCATCGTAGGCGATGCCGCAATGAAGGACGATTTCCTCGTCCCGGAATACGTCTGCCAGAGCTGCGGAAATTTCCGGCTCTACCTGCGGCAGAAGGCGCGAGCGGCAGATCACTGTCACCCTGACACCCATACGGGCCATCATCTGCGCGAGCTCGGCGCCGATATAACCACCGCCGAGGACGATCAGGCTCTCGGGTAGTTCTTCCAGTTCCAGAAGCGTCGTACTGGTCAGGTAGCGCACGCTTTCGATACCGCGAACAGGCGGCACGGCAGGCCGCCCGCCCGTAGCGATGATGGTCTTTCCAGCAGCTACGGCGGTGTCGTCAACGAGGACACCTGCCCCGTTCAGCCGGGCCTCACCTTCCAGATAGGCAATAGTGTTGTATTCGGGTAGGAGGTCCGCGTACTTCTTCTGCCTGAGCGTGGAGACGAGGTCATCCTTGGCGGCGATCAGACGCCGCCAGTCATTCAACTGGGTTTCCCCGGTCAGCCCCGGAAAACGACCCACGGCGCGTGCGCCATGCAGCGCCTCGGCGGCCCGGATCATGGTCTTGGACGGAACGCAGCCGACATTGACGCAGGTACCGCCAATGGTGCCATGGCCGATCAGCGCCACGTTCGCGCCCTGTTCGGCGGCCGTGATGGCGGCGGAAAATCCCGCCGAGCCAGCGCCTATGACGGCGATGTCGTAACTCGCTTTGGATGATTTGGTCGGGGCGCAGCAGTCCGCCATGTCAGTCTCTTTCCTTGTTTGTCTGAGTGCTCGTATCGCAACAGGCCGCCGCGCGGGTGCGCCGCCACAGGCCGTAGGCCGTCAGGCTGAGGAAGACGGCGAGCGAGGGCAGAAGCACGTAGTCGAGCCCGCCCACCCAGGCCGACAGGCCGAGCGCACCGAGGGCAACGACCAGCACGGGGGTTGCGCAGCAGATGGCAGCGATGACCGTGCCAATGATGCCGGTCTTGAGGATCGTGGCGTCCTTCATCAGGCTCAGCCTTTGACCGATGCAGGATAGCCCGCGTCGGTGGAGGCGGCGGCAATGGCGTCTGCGTTCGTCACCGACGGGTCGAAAACCACCGTCGCCGTCTTGGCGTCGAAATCAACAGCTACCGATGTTACACCCGCAACGCCCTCCATAGCCTTCTTCACAGTGATGGGGCACAGGGCGCAATTCATGTTCTCGATCGCGAATACCTGGGTCTGGGCGGCGGACACTTGCTGGGATGCAAACTGCGCTGTGGCCGGGGGCACGGACGACCCGATTGTCCAGCCAAACCCGATTAGGGTCAGCAAAGTGATGGAGAGGATGACGGTTCGTTTCATCAGTGTAGTTCCTAAGTTCCGGTTCAGTAGAATATCGGCGCCCACCAATTGATGGTCAGCGCGAGCAGAACGATGACGGTTGAAAGCCATAGGGCGGTCTTGGCGATGACGGTCGAATTCGGCCTAGCGCAGTAGCTGCCGTCTTCGCAGGCTGGTTTGGTTTTGAAGTAGACCTGCCAAAAGCCAAGTCCGATGAAGGTCAGCGCAACACCTGCAAAGTAAGGTTTGAAGGGCTCCAGTGTCGTCAGATTGCCGATCCACGCCCCGGAAATGCCCAGAACCACAAACAACAGCGGTACAACACAGCAGGTCGACGCGAGAATGGCCCCAATCACGCCTCCTGCCGTAAAGAGCTTTCGCTTCCGGTCGTCGATGTCTCTCTCAACTTGTAACGGGCGGATTTTTGTCTCGGTCGTGCTCATACGTCATCATCCTCGCTTTCACTCTGGCGCTAAGGTAATGTCTGTAGTGCCTACAGACTCAAGAGGGTTTTCATGATCATGGTTGATCACATTTCCGAGAGACGTTTGATGCGTGCGGAACTCGCGCGGCGGACGGGCTGCAACCTGGAGACCATTCGCTACTACGAGAAAATCGGCATGATGCCAGCCCCCCCACGCACGGCCGCTGGCTATCGTATCTATGATGATGCGCACGTTTCGCGCCTGCGCTTCATCTTGCGCGGCCGGGAATTGGGGTTCTCCATCGGGGACTTGCGTGGGCTTTTGCGTCTAGTCGACCGGGGGACTCAGACTTGTGCCGAGGTGAAGGTGCTTACGGAACAGCATCTGTCCGATGTGCGCACCAAGATTGCGGACCTCAAACGAATTGAGAAGGTACTAGCCGCAACGGCGGCGCAGTGCTCCGGCGAACAGGTGCCGGAGTGCCCGGTATTGGAGGCTCTAGCGTCTTGATCGGGACAGTCTTTGTCTATATCGGCGACGTTGCCGAGATTGCTGTGTGCTTCGTGGCCTGCGCCATAATGGTGGTTCAACCCGTCTGATAGAGCCTGACGCAATCGGGTACCCCGTTAAGTCGTCGGGAAGCTAGCATGGGGCAGCCCAAATGGGCTTGGCAAACGTCCGTAGTGGGTCAGGCAGCAGGCCAGATCCCTGGCTACTTCGCCGGCGGCCGTTAGCCATCCAGCAAATGTAGTGGTACAGCACTCTCCTGATAGCCGGACTCTCACAAACCTTGGACGATTGTCGGCATTTGCGTCTACGACGGTTGTGTGCTGTCGAAGACCTAAATCCGCACCGCATTAGCCTTGCATGGTAAACGTACCGCCAACCCGATTTACCGGGCTTAGCCGATAATCGCAGTTCACGGGCTGGAAAGTCCTCGCGGGCGCCAAGGATGGTCTCGTGGCGAATGCCGCCAAGGCCAGTACATCGAACTTCTGTCCGCCTTGGTCCGGAATTTCCTATCTCGACTGAACCGCCCGCCTGATTGCCGAGAGCAGCGCCGTAGACGGTTACACGGTGGGAGTCGGCGATTCCATTATCACAACTGAATAGCACCGGATAGGCCGGATTTCCCCGGCATCCAGCTAGGCAGCCAGTTTGTTGCGTCAATAGAGCCGGTCGCATCAGACAATGGCAATGCCCCTCAAAACCGGCGCGTCGCCGAACGCGCTCGGCGAGATCATCTTCCTATATTAGACGATTGTGGAGAGGTTGGAGCTCGCCGCGTAGACGGTAGTGGCGTTACTGTGCTGCTGCACGGGATGGGGCATTAATCCAATGATGCGACATCTTACACCTCGACAGCTCAAAGCCTGCACCATATAAGGTGATATGCATTTTCGCACCCGCATCTTCACGCTTGCCATAATCGCCCTCTTCGCGACAGGCGCAGTCGTTCATTCGGTGGGTGCGAACAGTATGTCGCTCAAAATGGCCGTGGCTGACATTGGCGGAGTTGGCATGGAAATCTGCCAAGGGTGTGGCACCGACGTTGATAGAGAAATGAGCGAACCGACTTGCGAAATCGTTTGCACGGTCGCTTTCGCTGCCAGCCTCAGCCAGGTCGATACGTTCAGCCCCCGCATTGCTGAGTTGGCTACGCTACAATTGGTGGAACACCTGACAGGCTGGACCGGTCTGCCTGAACCTTACCCTCCCCGAACTCTCATCTGATCCAACGCGGGTCGAGGCGCGCCTCGTTCATTGCGTTCTGACGCGATTTCCGAGCCTTTGCGCCGGCTATCGCCGCTGACCTCATGCACGGATCAAGATCTGCGCGTGTGACGCGATACAGACACCAGATGAGACCACAACAATGTCACCAATCCACACCTCGGCGCTGTCACGGCGAAGCCTGCTGACAGCGCTTGCCGCCGGCTCGGCGAGTCTTGCAATGCCGATCATTATGACAAAGGCTGCGCGCGCCGAAACCAAGGCGTTCTCGCTGCGCGCCGCACGCGGCAGGGCACGTCTCGTACCCGAGCCGCACGGCGAAACCCCGGCCTGGTGCTACAATGGCGCCGTTCCCGGCCCCGAGATCCGCGTGCGACAGGGCGAGCGCCTGCGCATCACGGTCGAGAACGCCCTGGCCGAGGAAACTACCGTCCATTGGCACGGGGTGAGGCTACCGAATGCGATGGACGGCGTGCCGCACCTGACTCAACGCCCGATCGCGGCGGGCGATACCTTCGTTTACGAGTTCGACGCGGTCGATGCCGGAACGTTCTGGTACCACCCCCACCAGCGTAGCTTCGAGCAGGTCGGGCGCGGCCTCTACGGTCCGATGATCATCGAAGAGACCGAACCCCCTCGCGTGGACCGCGATATAACCTGGGTCATCGACGATTGGCGGCTGACGCAATCCGCCGAGATCAGCGAGGATTTCGGCAACCGCCACGACATGAACCACGGTGGCCGGGTCGGCAATACCGCTACGATCAACGGCCGCGTGCCGGATACGTTTGCAGTGCGTCGCGGCGAGCGGGTGCGGTTGCGGCTCATCAACGCCGCGAATGCGCGCATCTTCGGCCTCGACTTCCAGACTCACGCGCTCAAGGTCATCGCGCTCGACGGCCAGCCGGTCACCCCGCACCAACCAACGGACGGTCTGGTCGTCCTCGGCCCTGCCATGCGTGCCGACCTCATCCTCGACATGACAGGCGAGCCGAGCAGCCGAGTCTCGGTTGTCGACCGGTTCTATAAGGGCCTCGAATACCGGCTGGTCGATCTCGCCTATGACGAAGCGCCGCTGAGGGAATACACGCCCGACTGGCCCATCGCCCTGCCGGCCAACCCGCTGCCCGAGCCGGATCCCGGCACGGCCCGTCGGCACGACGTCGTTTTCAACGGTGGCATGATGGGCGGCATGGTGATGCGCGAGATGGGCGGCAGCATGGGCGAAAGCGGCTCAGGCGGCATGGGGGGAACTATGGGCATGATGCACGGTAACGGCATCTGGTTCATCAACGGCAAGGCTGCCGAAGGCCATGTCCTCGATCCGATGCTGACGCTTGACCGCGGCAAGAGCCATGTGATCGCGATGACCAACGCGACAGCCTGGCATCACCCGATCCACCTACACGGCCACTCCTTCCGGGTGATCTCGCGCAACGGCGCCAAGACGACCCACCGCGAATGGCAGGACACGGTGCTGATGGCGCCCCGAGAGAAAGTCGAGATTGCCTTTGTCGCCGACAATCCCGGCGACTGGATGTTCCATTGTCACATTCTCGAACATCAAGCTGGCGGGATGATGGGTGTCATCCGCGTCGTCTGACCTAGAAAACCAAGGAGAGAACCATGCGCAAAACCGCTATCGCCGCATTTACCGCCACCATGTTGGGTGTCGCCGGCTATTTAACTCTGGGCACTAAGGCACAGGCCGAAGAGGTGACCCTCTACAAGAACCCGCAATGCGGCTGCTGCGAAGTCTATGCCGAGTATCTGCGAGAAAATGGCTTCACAGTCACCGTCGAGCCGACCCATGAACTCGTCCCGATGAGCCGCGCGGCCGGCATCCCTGACGATTTCCAGGGCTGCCACCTCGCCTTCATCGACGACTACGTTGTGAGCGGCCATGTGCCCGTGGAAACGGTCAATCGCCTGCTGGACGAGCGGCCGGACATCAAGGGCGTGACCTTGCCCGGTATGCCGCTAGGTTCGCCCGGCATGAGCGGCGTCAAGACCGCTCCCTTCACCATTTACGCCGTAGGTGACGATCAACCGTCCGTCTACGCGGTCGAATAAGGAGAGTTTTCGATGAACAACGCACCGACCGAGATGGGCATGAGCGGTCAGATGATGGACTGCATGGGCGGCATGATGATGTGGGGCATGGGTCTCGTCGGACTGCTCGTAGTCGCGCTGCTCGTGCTGGGCATCGCCGGGCTGATAAAATATCTGTTCGTCGACGCTCGGCGTCGGAACGATCATGGCTGAGATGTTCCGAAGCAGGACGGGCTCTCAACGTCGGACTGTCTACCGGCTCGTCTTCGCGGCTCCCGTAGTGCTTTTCGGCATCTTGGCCATCGCCCTTGGATGGAGCCTCACGCAGAACGCAAGAGACATCCCTTCGGCGCTGATCGGCAGGCCTGTGCCTGAGTTTACCTTGCCGCCCGTCGAGGGAAGGACACTGGGGCTATCCAGCGGTGATCTGCACGGCGAAGTGTCGCTCGTCAACGTCTTCGCCTCCTGGTGCACGGCCTGCCGCTACGAGCATCCGCTGTTGATGGACCTCGCCCGGCGCGGTGTCGTGCCGCTGCACGGCCTGAACTACAAGGACCGGCCGGCGGACGCCGCAGCATGGCTCGACGAGCTGGGCGATCCCTACACCCGCTCCGGTGCCGACCGGGACGGCCGGGTTGCCATCGATTGGGGTGTCTATGGCGTCCCCGAGACCTTCGTCGTCGATGCAAATGGCCGCATTGCCTTCAAGCAAATCGGCCCGGTGACGCGCGAGGTTCTTGAAAACACGATCCTACCGCTGGTGGAACGCTTGCGGACGGAATAAGTGGAGACACAACCATGAAGACCATTTCCATTGCCGTGCTCGCCCTCTTTCTTGGGTTGGGGACTTCCGTAGCGGCTGAGCCGTCGGCGATGCGCCTGCACGAGACGCCGCAGCCCGTCCCCCGAATCGACTTCACAGGCGGGAGCGGTGCACCGCACACGCTGGAAGCCTGGCGGAGCAAGGTGGTCCTTCTCAATGTCTGGGCCACCTGGTGCGGACCGTGTCGCGCCGAGATGCCTACGCTCGACCGACTGCAAGCAACGTTGGGTGGCGAGCACTTCGAGGTTCTGGCGCTGTCGATCGACCGTGCGGGAGCCGACTTGGTCCGTGAGTTCTTCGACGAGATCGGTATCGAGCATCTGGGCATCTTCGTGGACAAGACGGGTAAGGCCTCCCGCGATCTCAAGATCTTCGGGCTTCCGGGAACGTTGCTCATCGGACCGGACGGCCGGGAACTCGGCCGGCTGATCGGGCCGGCGGAATGGGACACGCCGGAAATGATTGCCTTCTTCGAGACCGTGATCGCCGACCATACAGGAAAGGAAACGAACCCATGACCAGTGAAGGCAGACCCGAGGACGCCGTCCCGCCAGCGGCGCCACGCGCTTTTCCGTCCTGGCTGACAAAGCGGCGGATTCTCATGCTCGCTGGAGCCGCGGTCGTCGGCCTCGGGCTCGTGCTGAACTGGAGTTGGCTGACGGCGATCGGCGCCGCGCCGATCCTGCTCACCCTCGCCCCGTGTCTTGCCATGTGCGCGCTCGGCCTGTGCATGCGCGGCGGCGGCACGGCCGCTTGCCAGACCCGCGGCAAACCATCCGTCAGGACAGAAGCGCCCGACGTTATCGCTCGGCGTTCCGAAGAACGCTGAGATTTTCACACGAGAAAGGAGAACGACCATGCGTAATACCCTGAAAACCTTGGCTGTTGTCGGCGGATTGTTCGTCGCGACATTCCCTGCGCTCGCCGACGAACAACGGCCGCATCAGGCAGAAGGACAGATGCCGGGCATGATGCAGGGCGAAAACGGAATGTCCGGAATGATGGGCATGATGCAGATGATGCAGCAGATGGGTCCGATGATGGAGCAATGCCGCGAGATGATGGCGGCCATGACGAACCACATGAAATCGGGCCCGCACGCAACGGAGTCCGACGAGGGCTGACTGTCATGCGCCCGCTCGGGCTTTGGGCTCTCTCGGCCCGAGCGGGCGTGCTTCGAGGTAATTCAATGACTTCTCGCACATTCCCAAAACTGGCCCGGGTTCGATACGCCCTCTGGGGTCTCACCGTCGTCGCGGCGTCCGTATTTGCCGGCCTATACATGAGAGGGACACCGGCACCGCAGGAAGGCCGGCAGGCCACGCAAATCGGTGAAGCGGCGATCCGCTCGGAATTCACGCTGACTGACCACACCGGAGACCGCGTCACCGAGGCCGACTTTCTGGGTCGCTGGCAATTGGTATTCTTCGGGTTCACCTATTGCCCCGATGTTTGTCCCACGACGCTGGCCTACATGGCGAGCGTCCTGGACACACTCGAAGCGACGGCGGACAGAATCGCGCCTCTGTTCATCACAGTCGATCCTGCGCGGGATACGCCGACAGTAATGGCCGACTATGTATCGGCATTCCATCCGAAACTCACCGGCTTGACCGGTAGTGAAGAGGATGTCGCCGCTGCGGCCCATGCCTTTCGCGTCTACTACGAACGGTTGGAGGAAGGCAGCGCCCAAGACGGCTATCTCATGGCGCATTCGGGCCACATCTACCTCATGACCCCCGAGGGGCGGTTCGAGACCACCTTTCTTGAAGGCGATCAACCCCCGGAAGAGGTGGCTCGGAAAATCCAGGACGTCATAGAGAGGTACGGAAAATGAGAGCTGCTCTATTGATCGTCGCTGTTTTGGCGTTTTCGCCAGTATCCGCGATGGCCGACGAGACCGTGAGGATTGTGGAGCCCTGGGCCCGTGCCACCATTCTCGCATCCCGTCCCGGCGCCGTCTATCTGACCATTGAGAGTACGCGCGACGACCGGTTGCTGTCGGTTGAGAGCCCTGTTGCCGACCGGGTGACGATCCACACCACTGAGAACAACGACGACGTCAATCGGATGGTGCTCCTCGACGCATTGAGTTTGCCGGCGGGCGAGCGGGTCGTGCTCGCGCCAGGCGGCACACATCTGATGTTGATGGGCCTGAGCGAGCGGCTGACCGAAGGTGCGCGGTTTCCTATCACCCTGCGTTTCGATCAGGCTGTCGAGGTCACAGTCACTGTCCCTGTGCTCGGCGTCGGGGCCAACGGGCCGGAAGAGGATATGCAATGAAATACCTCGCCATTCTGGGCCTACTTGTAGCAGTCATGCCGGCGTTCGCCCATCACCCCGGCGAACGATTGGACGAGGTGATGGCGAACAAAGAACCCGCCTTCGAACCGACGGATACCCGGTCGATGCCGGATCTGGCGCTGACCGATGAGCAAGGCGCCAGGCTGACCTTTCGCGATCTGCGGGAAAGCATCGTTGTCCTGAGCTTCGTGCCTCGCGATTGCGGGGCTCCCTGTGTGGAACAACAGGACAACCTCGCCTCGGTGCAGGAGCAAGTGAACATCACGCCCATGAAGCAGATGGTGACGTTCCTGACGATCCGTGATCGCAAAACCTCCAACGGTGCACCTTGGGATAACGCGAATTGGCGATCAGTGGCGCCCCAAGACGAAGTGGTGGCCGAAAGCGCCCGCCGCTTCGCGACTTTGAGCGATCGAAACCCATCGTCCCCGCTCGTTCACGTGATCGATAGGGGTAGCCGGCATGCCGGCCTGTTTCACGGAACCGAATTCCAACAGATCAACCTCGTTCGCTATATCAACGGCCTGACGAACGCGCCCCCGGCCGGTGACGAACCAGAACCCGACACTTGGTGGAATAGCCTCATGGGGGTGTTCAAATGAGCGTTTCCGGGTCAGCGAGTACGTACGGTCCTGGCAACCAGTCAATCTCATGGCTGAGGGCCTTGCGCCGGTACATCTTCTTTGTCGCCCTCGCAAACCTAATCTGGGAGTTCGCACACCTGCCGCTATACACGCTCTGGGAAACTGGGACAGCTGAAGAGATCGTCTTCGCTGCCGTTCATTGCACCGGCGGCGATATACTCATCGCACTCAGCACCATCATGTTGTCCCTGTTCCTGTTCGGCACGGGGGCATGGCCTGGCAAACGCCGGCTGCCTGTCGTCGCGGCCACTGTCCTCTTTGGGGTAGCCTATACGATCTTCAGTGAGTGGTTGAATATCGAGGTCCGGGAGGCTTGGGCCTATGGCGACCTGATGCCTGTGATTCCCGTTCTGGAGGCCGGTCTAAGCCCAGTCTTGCAATGGATCATCGTCCCGCTCGCCGGCTTCCGTTTTGCCACGGCGTTCCCGGTGGTGCCTCCTTGTGGGAATGTGACCGACGATGCTTGAGCTATCCGGAATTGGCTTGATCGCCGCATTCCTGGCCGGCGCCGTATCGTTTGTATCGCCCTGCGTCCTGCCTTTGGTGCCGGGCTATATCTCCTATGTCGCCGGACAAACGGCGGGCGCGACCGTTGTCGAATCGTCCCATCGTCGACGACAGGCACTGAGCATGGGCCTTTACTTTGTTCTTGGGTTTTCCACTATTTTTATGGCTCTTGGCGCGAGCGCGACCGCGCTGGGTCAGATGCTGTTAGGCTACCGGTACGGGCTCAATCTCGTTGGCGGCGCCATTATCATCCTGTTCGGTATGTTCTTGATCGGCATGGCAAAGATCACGATGCTGCAACGAGATTTCCGGTTCTACCTTTCCATTCCTGGCGGGCGGCCACTATCTGCCTATGTTCTTGGTCTCGCCTTCGGTTTCGGCTGGACGCCCTGTATCGGGCCAATCCTTGGTGCCATTCTGACTGCAAGTGCAGCCACTGCAACAGTGCCCGAGGGCGTCGCTCTGCTTGGCATCTATTCGGCGGGCCTAGGAGTGCCGTTCCTGCTCACAGCCACTTTTACTAATTGCCTGACACGGCACCTTCGCACGATCAGTCGAGTCGGCCATCGGCTGCATCAGTTTGCGGGGCTGGTAATGATAGCAATGGGGCTTGCCATGATAACTGGGCAGCTTTCGGCGCTGTCCTATTGGCTGCTCGAGGCATTTCCATCACTCGGTCGCATCGGATAACATTCGAAATTGGACCAGCGTCTCAAAATCGAGCATTCTAGCTTAGTAGATATCGTAAATTTCCCACATGCGTATGTAGATTTTTGCGTCGTCACGAGTTGTGTGACCAAGAGCGGCCAATAGAACAGCGTCCCGTCCACACCTTTGATTCAAATCAACTGATAGTCGTCGATACCATCATATTGAATCAATCCAGAACGTGAAGGGTTCTCTTGTGCGCCAAGCCATCAAGAGCCTAACGTTAGATGGTCCCGTTCATGACCGAACGTTACCGTCCTGACGTGTCACGTGGCATGGGCAGTTCCTCGAAGGCTTGGCGAATGATCTGGACTGCGGACCATGAAAACAGCCCTGCCATGACGGCTGCGACAACGAGGTCGGGCCACCCCGTTCCCGTGCCCCAAACGCCGATCGCCGCGAGCATAACAGCGATATTGCCGATGGCGTCATTGCGGCTGCACAGCCAAACCGAGCGGACATTAGCGTCGCCGTCCTTGAACCGCATTAGGATAACGACACTGGCCATATTGGCGGCAAGCGCAAGAAATCCAATTGCCCCCATAACCTCCGCCTTGGGCACGCCGATGAGGAAGGCCTGATAAATCGAGCTGCCGAGAACCCAGACGCCCATCCCACCAAGGCTTAGCCCCTTGAACACCGCAGCAAGCGACCGTGCCCGGATAGACATGCCGATGACGCAGAGGCTCAGGGCATATGTCGCTGTATCGCCAAGGAAATCGAGTGCATCGGCCTGTAGCGCCTTCGATCCCGCTAACGCACCGGCGGAAATCTCGACAACGAACATCGCTGCGTTAATAGCGATAACCGCCCACAGCGCACGGCGAAACGCAACCGACGCGCCATCGAACTTTGCTTCCGATCCGCAACACCCACCACTCATTTTTACTCAATCCTCTTGTCATATCCCGATTGAGTTCACAAAGTAATTGCTACAGCCACTGTAGGTTCAAGAGGAAAATTGCATGCCCACTTCGCTAACCATCGGCAGGGTATCGAAGGCGACGGATTGCAAGGTTCAGACGATCCGCTACTACGAAGATATCGGACTCATTCCGCCACCCGATCGATCGGGCGGGAATCAGCGGGTGTACGAGCCCCGACATGTCGAGCGAATTCGGTTCATTCGGCACGCCCGGGAACTTGGGTTCTCGCTTACCGCTATCCGCGATTTACTCAGTCTTTCGGACAATCCTCAGCATTCATGTGAGGCCGCTGATATGATCGCCCGGGAACAGCTGGTCGAGGTCAAACACCGGATCGGTCGATTGCAATCTTTGAAAACGGAACTGGAACGCATGATCGATCAATGCAGCGGCGGCAAGGTTTCAGACTGCCGGGTGATCGAGGTCCTCAGCGATCACAACGAATGCGTCTCCGATCATGGGTCCGCGACGACGTGACGAATGTCCGCGATGGGTCAAGCAGCGAGCCGGGCTGCAGGCCCCTTTCGCCTCCGCCCGTTCGTTAGGAACCGACTCCCCCGAAACACGGAAGAACACTTGGTCTGCATCCCAGTTTAGGAAGGAGGCCTGAAAATACCTAAGGGCTCTTCAGTGATCCAACATGATTGTCTGAGCGGGTCGCATCAGAGCCTGCGCAACTGGAACATTCCGATCATTCTGCAGGGGCAAATGCCTTCGTCGGTAAGAAAGATTAAGGTGGCAATCACGTCGAGGCCAACCCTAAGTACGTGTGCGAATTTTCAGAAAGCTTTGAATTTCCTCGTATCGCACATGTACGTCGGCAGAAGCTTGATAGTATCGAAAGAGCTCTTTTACCGGCGAAGCCAGATCTTTGTATGCAGTTAGTACAGCAACCAGTGCACCAAGCGACAAGCGACCCTCGATCACAAGAACGCCGCCGATCGTGTAAAAGAAGAATGGCGTCAATTGACCGATGAAGTTGTTTAAAGATTTCATGAAGAACTTTCGCTCGTGAATACGAAAGCGAATGCTTTGGAGTTGGCGAAAAGAACGAAATAACGCCTCCTGCCGCTTATCTTCGGAATGCGTCACATCACTCACCAAAGCCCCAAACCGTCGAACCTCGCGAACCCGCTCTCTCGCCAATTCGTTAATGCGAGCCTGGAGCCGCGGTACAATCAGGATTTGAACCGGTAGAAGCGCAAGGGCTGCCCCACCAAGTATTGGGTCCTGCATTAACATAAAAAATATGATTGTCAGGAACGTACCGCCTTGAAAAACCGGCAATACGAGCGCCTCTCCTGCAAAACCTCCGATGGGCTCAACTTCCTGAGCCGCGACAGGAATAAAATCTGCGCCATGCCCGCGGCCGGGGCCTCGTTGCCAGATGCGATAGGTTAACAGACGTAGTCGGCGGGCAAATATCTCAGACACCCGTCCCGCCTTTACGTTGACCTGATATTTCAGGAACCCGTTCAGAGCTACAACCGCCAGGAACGCTGCGCATAACAACGCCAAGAGAGTGATCTGGTCGACGCTTATTCCAAAGTACTCGACTGGAAAATGGCCTGACTCGATCGCGTTGTTAATGATCAACTTTGGCAACTCAAGTGTCAGATACAGAATTGGGAGAGACGCAGCCGCCCAGACGATTAGGGCGATTTGGGGTCCTTTCGTGCTTGAAAGAATGAATGCCAGGAGCGGTCTCTCTAGCGAAAACGGGTTTTGAACCCGCTTGAATAGGTGTCTGCGTTGTTGCCGCCGAAAGATTCGTCCAATCGCTACAATGCCGGGTATTCCCGCGACAGCAAGCAATGCGGCTGGCAAACCAAACATGATGAAATGGGTGACCAGATGGATTGACCAGTGATAGTCGTTTCCCAGCAACGCAGTGAGGCTGTGTCCGGCCAGATGCATATCGTTCAACAACTGGACGCTTGTCATAGCGTGACCTTCCTCGAGACGGTCGCCCGTTGGCCGACACAATCATTTTTCCCAAGAGCGACAGACAGATCGACATGCCTGCTCCGAGCGTCATGAGTATAGCCATAACGTTTTTGCCCGTAGTTCCGGCGAATCCCACCGTGGCAACACGTCACTATTGGGTCTCCCCAAACGGGGTCTCAATTTTGCTGTTTAGGTTCGTTTGGGCAGGTGCTGTTCGGATCATTGAGAAGGCAGTGGCAGCAATCGCGACCGCGATAGCGATCGCGGCAATTAACCGGAATGAGGACACAGTAAGGAACTCCTTCAGACACAGGAAATGGAGGTACGATTGAATTTTTTGAGCCATCCGCCGACCGCGCGTCTTTGAAGCGCCTCACGTCAAGTAGAAGGCGTCCAAGACAGTGATTTCCGGCAGATGGAAAGTGGGCGTTGATTAAACGCGAGGAGGCTTCTTTGGGCTATCCTCGATAAATGTCGCAGGCCGAACATCGGAAGCGAAATAATCGGCCCGTACAAACAAGGCCGATGAAATGATTCCATTTGCAATGTCGAGCAACGGGGCCGTACACACAATCATGCAAAGCCCCTGATCGTGGTCTGAGTGCCGTTCGTGATTCTTCTCCGCCGAGGACATATCCGCGGGACTAGCGACAGTGCCGTGATGACCCTCAATGTGAGAGTTGCTCATTAGCGGAGCGTTTGTTGCAAAGAGAAATGCAATTGCAATCAATGCCCCGGCAATTCTGAAAAATGGGCGCATCAGAACCTCCACCACGCAAGATAGTCTTAGCCATTCAATTCACAAGGAGTTTCTGACGGGCGAAACTGAACTTTTCTCCTGCTCCTAGCCATGCGGAACAGGTTGGAAACGGCGAGGCATCCAGAAGCGAACACGCAAGCCGGGCAATTCAAACGCACCAGTGCTGTCTTTAAAATCCACAGGCCGGTAGAGCCGAAACTATCGGTTCATTGGCTCAAATGACGCAAGAATTGGACAACGTTCCTCCGCCCCAGAAATGCACGAATCAGCAAGTTTCTTCAAGGCTCTACGTGCATTCCTGAGTTCCAGAATCTTGGCATCAAGCGCTTGAATACGGATCGTAGCCATTTGATGGGCTTGCGCTCGGTCGTTGGTTTCGTCGAGCGCAATCAGCTTTGCGATCTCGTCGAGCGTGAATCCTGCTGTTTTCGCAGCTCGAATGAACTTCAATGTCCGAAGGTGCTCGCCTCCATAGCGCCTTGTTTTTCCTTCGCCGGTTCGCCCTAAGGGCCGTTCCGGAGTGTCCAGGAGACCGAGCCGCTGGTAGAAACGGACGGTTTCAACCCCGACACCACATGATTGCGCAAGGACGGATATAGTCATGTGTTTCATATCTTGACTCCGTACCTATATACGGCAGGTACAACGCCGGCACTTCGTATCATACCCCAACTAGTAGGTGCCAACATGAACATCGTATCAAAACCGAATCCCACCTCAGCAGTGCTCTACCGAATGGTGACCGATGAGCACTTATGTCCGTTTGGTCTGAAGGCCAAAGATTTGCTTCGCCGTAGCGGATATGACGTCGATGATCGCTTATTGCGATCCCGAAAGGAAGTCGACGCGTTCAAGCAAGAACACGATGTCAAGACCACACCTCAGGTCTTTATTGGAGAAGAAAGAATTGGGGGGTATGACGACCTGCGCCGACATTTAGGCAAGTCGGTGCCGGAACCGGGTGCGACTAGCTACAAACCGATCATCGCGCTCTTTTGTATAACGGCCCTAATGGCCATGGGTACAAGTTTCGCTGTTCACGGATCCCCACTGACCGTCCAAGGTATCGAGTGGTTCATTGCGTTCAGCATGTCGGTCCTCGCCCTGCTAAAGCTGCAGAATGTCGAAACCTTTTCGACGATGTTTCTGAACTATGACCTGCTTGCACGGAAATGGGTTCCGTACTCTTATATCTACCCCTTTGCTGAAGGGATCGCGGGCGTTCTCATGATTGCCGGGGCGTTGAATTGGCTTTCTATTCCATTGGCCTTTTTCATCGGTAGCGTCGGCGCCATCTCGGTGTTCAAGGCCGTGTACATTGATCGGCGGGAGCTCAAGTGCGCCTGTGTTGGCGGGTCGAGTAACGTGCCACTCGGATTTGTTTCTCTCACGGAAAACATCATGATGGTCGCAATGGCAGTATGGATGGCATTGGGGCTTGCCGGAGTCACGTTCGCAACTGGGCACGGCATGTAGCTGACACCTAATTCGGCGGGCCGGTCTCCTCTTCCCTTCATTGAGCATTGACCGGCCCTACGCTACTTGCTCCCCATTTGTAGGAGGCGAAATTCGCTTGACCTTCCACCTGCTGGTAGCCGCACAGTTGTTGGATGACTGGTCTTTCGTTTCATACTCTGATCATCTTACCTGCTGGCCTCGGTCTTATTGGATTCGTCGAGCCCTGTACAATCGGCGGCCACTTGATCTTCCTAGGTACGCAGCCAGGTCAGAAGCGCGTCCAACAAACCAAGGCCTTTATCACCTTCGTCGTTACTAGAACCACCGTTGCCGGCGGATGCGGTGCTCTGATCGCATTACTTGGTCGGTACATTATCGATGTTCAGACAACTTTTAGGATCGTGTTCGGCATTTTGTATGTATGCCTCGGGGCTGCTGCTGTTTTTGGAACTACGCATTATCTAAAAGCTTCCATAGACATCGCTCCCAGGTCTTGGCGCAATGCTACGAGCCCCTTAACTCTCGGGTTGGCGTTTGGACTGAACATACCGGCTTGTGCCGCCCCGATCCTATTTGGCTTGCTAACTATGGCGGCCACAGGCGGTACGGCTGCCTCCGGCTTTGTAATGATGGCCGTTTTTGGCTTGGCCATGTCTCTACCGCTGGCTTTGTTCATCTACGTGCCGCGAGTAACGTGTTGGCTGACCTTGGCCGGTGGTTACATGCGACGGCGACGTTCGGTTCTGGCTGCAACCTTCTTTGTGTTGGGCGTATGGTCAATTTGGTTCGGCCTCTATGTAGACCCTGAAAACTGGTCAGGGAAATGACAGTACGCCGTCGTTTTGCCAGCGTTGCGATGGCCGGTGTCACATTCCAGGCTGGATCGTCCGCCGTAGACTCCTCGACTATTGTTGCGGCCCTAGTTTTCCAATTGACCGGCAGCTCTATTCTTGTCGGCGCCGTAACTACGATTCTCCGAATTGGTTGGTTGTTCCCACAACTCTTCGTTGGCTTTCTTGCGCAGCGAGGTGCAGACAGCCGGCGTTACTATATGATTGGCGCCTTCGGGCGCGCCCTTTGCATCGGTTGTATAGCGGCAACCCTGTTCTACAGTGCGGATTGGAAGGCCCCCTGGCTAGGTGCCGCAGTGATGACCCTCTGGACCGCCTATGCCTTTGTCAGTGGGATCGTAGCCGTCCCATATAATGATATTGTCGCCCGGGCGGTGCCGTCCGAGCTGCGAAGTCGGCTGTTGGCGACCCGGTTTTTCGGCGGTGGCGTCCTGGCGCTAGGTGTCGCTTATCTTGCCGACAGGCTCCTTGCCGCCCAGATGTTTCCAGTCTCCTACGCCGCACTGTTCGCTATTGCGGCCGGGCTGATGCTTATTTCATCTATCGTGTTTGTTACAATGGGAGAACCTCCGCAAGCCAAAGGCAGCTTAAAAATTCCGAGCTTTCACATCTACTTACTTGAAGGAAGAAAAGTCTTCGTAAGAGATAAGCAATTTCGAATGTTCGTTTTTGCCCAGTGGTGCGGTGGTGCTGTTATGATGGCGATGCCTTTTTACGTGGTTCATGTCGCCGAGTTGGGGTTTGATCTACAGCGGGTAGCTATTCTGCTTGGTGCCCAAACAGCAGGCGGTCTAGTTTCGAACGTACTTTGGGGCTGGTGGGGTGATGCTCGCGGCAAAGGTAGCTTGCTTCAAGGGATAACCTTCTTACGCATCTTGCCTCCCTTCGCGGTGTTAATTTTCTCATCTGGCGCGATGCCTAGCGAAATTGATCCATTCGTAATATTTGCGGGCGTTTTTTTCGTTCTCGGTGCGTTGGCAAATGGCCTGACGATCGCGGTCATTGGCTTCCTGATGGATATTTCACCCGAGGCGCTACGCCCCGCTTATAGCGGCTACTTCAATGCCCTTACGACACCCGCCTATCTTTTCCCTCTGATTGGCGGAGTCATTGCGGATTCTGGTAGCGCCATAGCGATCTTTACAATTTCCGCTTTAGCCGCAGCCGCACAATTCGGATTAGTCAGAAGCATTATGAGATCGCCTGTACAAGCCGGCCATTGAGTCCGTTATGGGTCAAAACCCGGCAGATTAACTCCACAGGGCAGCCCGTCCGCTTGTGCTTTCGTTTCAGACTGATCCGTATCGTGCGCCTGCAACAATCGGCATGCCCCAGCGAACTCTACGCTGCGGCGAGTCCGGTTCTGGTGTCTTTTCAGACCGCCCGAGATCTCGACTGAACATTGACGCTCGTTCGGTGCCGGGTCAGGAGGCCGGGTCCGGGGCTGCTTTCTTCGCGATCTCCGGCTTCATTTCCCAGGATTGGCCGGCGGCGACCAGGCAGCTGATCCCGTCGGGGCGGGTGATGACAATCGTCCAGGATCCCGAGTCGGAGACGAACAGTTCGGCGACCATGCCGCTGCCCGTCACGCCGTATCCCGCTTCGGTCTCGTTGAACCCGATCTTGAGGCGTTCGACCACGGAGTCCCGCAGACCGCAGGCCGCCGCTTGTGCATCCGCGACCTTGAGCGGCCAGGCGAGAGCCAATGCCGCCACAAACGCCGCGGTCACCAGGCTCAGACGGGTCGCCTGCCACGGGGCGCGTGCCGTCGCGTCACTTGCGGCTGAATTCGGACGAATGGTGTTGTACGGAGAGTTCCGGTCCGTGAATCCGATGTCTGAGCGTGTCATGGCGTTCTCCTTTCCGGACCGGATCGGAACCGAACGGGTCCGAACCGACCCACTGCCATGGCGCATTCTGCGCCGTTTCGCCTACGCTCCCTGCTGATGCACGTCCTCTTTTGCGGTCCCGACACTGTCCCATCGAACCATGGCCGTGCGGGGCCGACCCTCCTGCCAATGTCTCCGCCGATGTCACTGTCGATGTCTCCGTCGACCTAGCGAGACATGTCTTTACATTGATGTTGGGACGATTCTGGTAAAGTTCGAGTAAATATATTCGCCTTGCCGAAAATGTGATCGGCGCCCTCGGCTCCCGGTCAGGGAAATTTATAATTTGGTTTCAGATAGATAGGGGCGATATCCGACGCTTGAGATGCGCGCCCCGACGGTCTTGGTGCATTCAGGGGGCGCCCGGGACGGTCGCGTCCAGGGCGGCGGTCAGGTCCTGCTGCGGGCTGCGCATACAGGCATCATAGATCATCGGCATCAGATCGCGCCGGTCGTCCAGTTCCGCAGGGCTCAGATTCCACGCCGCGCCCTTGGCCGTGTAATAGCCGAGCACGAAGTGAACCAGCATGGTGAACTCATTGGGATTGCCCTTGAAGGGATTCGGCGGGCGACCGAAAACCGCGTCGCAGGATCCGCCGAACATGACACCGCCTTCAACTGCGGGCCGGTCGGGCAGGGGCGCGGGAATCGTGTTCGACAGCGCCTCCAGAAAGCTGGCCTCCGGGTCATCCAGGCAATGCTGCCGGAGCCCCGGAATGACATCCCGCCGGGTTGCGATTTCGTTGACGCCGAGTCCGTTCGGGGATGCCGCGCTGTAGAAGCCCAGGGCGAACATCGCGACCCAGGGCATTTCCTCTTCGGGGCGGCTGTAGACCCTTTCGCCGGGCTGGAAGAGCGCACCGCAGCGGTCTTCATAGAATGCCCTGTCCGGGACTGCCCTGTCCGGTGCCGTGCCGGCGGCCGGGTTTGCGGTCAGGAACCGTGCCAGGGGTCGCCGCCCCTCCGGCGTGATGGCAAAGGTTCTGGTTTCTGGCGGCAATCCCGCCGGCGGCTCCACCGGCCGCAACCAGCCGCGCGCCGCCAGCTCTGACCAGAAGGCGTGGTTTGCCGACCCGTCGACGGTCATCAGAACCGCATCGCCGGATCGAAGCGCCTGCGGCAGCGTTGCCTGGTCGCCGGGCGTCAGTGCCTGCCAGCGTTCGACCAGCGCCGTGTCCTCCTGGGCGATGGCGGGCGCGACCGGACACAGGCAGACACACGCCGCGAGGGCTGCCATACGAACTGATTTCAGCATGTCGCCTCCGTCGGAAAATCGATTTCGGCGGACCCTACGCGTCGCGGGGCAGGGGGACAATGCCCGCGCCTTTACAGGGCGACGCTGACATTCCCCAGCCGCTCCGACAGGCGCATGTTCTCGGAGTAATCGACCGGAATCGCGATCAGGGCGGGGCCGTCCTGCTGGAACGCCTCCTCCAGGGTCGGAATGATCTGATCCGTCGCGGTGATCTCCCGGCCCCACATGCCGAAGCTCTTCGCCAGCTGGACGAAGTCCGGATTGTTGAAGGCGAGGTCCGAATGCTTGCCCTGGAAGCCGTTCTGCTGCTTCCACTTGATCAGGCCGTATTCGCCGTCGCACCAGACCATGGCAACCACGTTCAGCTTCCGGCGCACCGCGGTTTCCAGTTCCTGCACATTCATCAGGAAACCGGCATCGCCGGAAATCGACAGGACCTTTCTGTCCGGATACGCCATCTTTGCGCCGATCGATCCCGGCATGGCGAAACCCATCGTGCAAAATCCGTTGGAGATCAGGCAGGTATTGGGCTCCTGACACTGATAGTGGCGCGCGATCCACATCTTGTGCGCCCCGACATCGGACAGCAGAATGTCGTCGGGCCCCATGAACTGACGGACATCCCACAGGATCTTCTGCGGCTTGACCGGGACGGCGGTATCGTCCTTCTCGGCGGAGAACTCGTCCGACATGATCCCGCGCAGCTTCGCCCGGTCGTGGATATCGAACAGGGGCAGGCGGTCCTCGTACATGTCATTGACCGCCTCGTTCAATTGCCACAGGGCGTCGGCCAGATCCGCGACGACTTCCACAGTCGGCTGATAGTCGCGGTCGACTTCCGCGGGCCAGAAATCGATATGGATGATCGTCTTGTCGTCCTTGTTGGTCCGGTTCCATGCCGCCGGACCGTATTCGACCAGATCGTAGCCGCAGGAGATCACCAGATCGGCATCGTCGAAGGCAAGGTTGTTATAGTCGCCGGAGCCCAGCCCCATGGTGAAGAGGCAATGCGGATCGTCCATCGGCACTGCGCCCTTGCCCATGAAGGTATTCACGACACCGATCCCGGTTTTCGTCGCCAGGCGATAGAGCTGCTTTGCGGCGCGTTTCCGGATCGCGCCATTGCCTGCCAGGATGATCGGCTTCCGGGCCTGGCCGATCAGGCGTGCGGCCTCCGCAATCGCCTTGTGGTCGGCGGCCGGGCGGCGGACCTTGTTGATGCGGATCGGCTTGTCGTCGATTTCCTGCTTGGCGACATCTTCCGGCAGTTCGATCACCGTGACACCGGGCTTCTCCTGCTCGGCCACCTTGAACGCCTTGCGAACCACTTCCGTGATGTTCTTGGCGGAGACGATGGACTGGGCCCATTTGGAGATCGGTCGCATCATCGCGACGGAATCCATGTTCTGGTGGCTTTCCTTGTGCAGCCGGTTGGTGGATCCCTGACCGATAATAGCGACCACCGGGGCGCGATCCATGTTTGCATCGGCCAGACCGGTGACGAGGTTCGTTGCCCCCGGGCCCAGTGTCGACAGGCACACGCCCGCCTTGCCGGTCAGGCGGCCATAGGCATCCGCTGCGAAGGCGGCGGCCTGCTCGTGCCGGCACAGCACGAAATCGATGTTGGAATTCATCAGGGAGATCATGACATCGGCGTTTTCTTCGCCGGGTACGCCGAATATCCGTTCGACCCCTTCGGATTCGAGACATTGAACGAAAAGGTCGGAGGCTTTCATCTGGCTTTTCCCTTCAGGACTTCGAATTTGGGCACCTGCCGAATCCGTCCGGATCGAGCAGACCGGGTGCGGGCGGCGAGAGTCCCTGCGGATGTCTCAGGCCCTGGCAGTTTCGGACTTCCGGCCGCAGGGTGGCAAGTAAACCATCGATGACGTGGATGGACAAAGCCGCAGCGCGCTACTGACGGCTCATTTTGTCGTGGCGCGCCCGGATTTCCGCAGGCCAGGTGCTCTTGATGTAGGACAGTACGGCGATGATCTCTGCGTCGGTCAGTTTCTCAGCATAGGCCGGCATGTCGGTCTGGTAGTCCTCGCCGGCAAATTTCTGCAGGCCGTATTTGGTGATGTCGAACAACTGGCGTTCGCTGTGATGCCATGTGTGCCCGGTTTCGTCATGGGGCGGGGCAGGCATTCTTCCATTGGCCTTGCGCTGCCGCCAATCCGGCTCGCCTTCCAGTTTTGCCCCATGGCATGCCGCGCATTCCGACTGATAGATCACGCTGCCGAGACCGATGAAGTCTTTGTCGTCGGGCAGGAAGAAGGTTTCGGCCGATGCGGCCGCGGTCGTCATTGCAAGAACGGAAGCGGCGGCAAGTGCCATCCGGCAAGTCATGGTTTGTCTCCGGCAAGGTTTTCCAGGATTGGACAGGACGGGCGGGAATCTCCGTCGCAACAGTGCACCAGATGCGACAGCGTATCGCGCATCGCGTTCAGCTGCCGGATCTTCGCGTCGATTTCCACCAGGTGGTTCTGCGCCACCGCCTTAACCTCGGCGCTGGTCCGGTTCTCGTCGGTGTAGAGGCCCAGAAGCGTGCGGCAATCCTCGACCGAGAATCCGAGGTCCCGCGCGCGTTTTACGAAGTGCAGGAGCTGCACGTCCTCATAGCTGAAATCGCGATACCCGTTGTCGCAGCGCGTCGCGGACACAAGGTCGATCTGTTCGTAATACCGAATTGTCTTGGCGGGCAATCCGGTCAGTTTGGCCGCGTCCGATATGTTCATTTTCCGCCCTCCAGGTGCCGAAGGAATTTTTTTTAAAGCTTCCACCCACTGGAGGGTCAATACACCTCTTGACCTTCCAGTCACTGGAAGCCCCATCTAGGGTGGCGAAAGGAAGGTGGCAAGATGGCTATCCAAGAATTCGACATTGATGGAATGACCTGTGCCGGCTGCGCCCGCACAGTGGAAAAGGCTCTTTCCGGCGTGCCTGGCGTGGCACAGGCGACGGTAAATCTGGCGCTGGAGCGCGCCCATGTGGAAGGCGATGCATCCAGCCAGGATCTGATTGCGGCGGTAGGGCGCGCGGGCTATGCCGCCTGGCGCAGGGAGGATATCGATCCGGAAGAGCGAGAGGCGGCAGTTCGCGCCGAAACCCGCAAGACATGGCTGTGGCTCGGTCTGTCTGCCGTTCTGACGGTGCCGTTCCTGGCGCAAATGATCTTCATGGTGCTCGGGCTTCACTGGATGATGCCTTACTGGCTCGAGCCTTTGCTGGCTGCGCCGGTCGTCTTTGGCGCAGGGTTCAGGTTCCATAAGGGGGCGCTTCATGCGATCCGGTCGCTCAGCGGGACCATGGACCTGCTGGTCTCCATCGGGACGGGGGCGGCGTATTTCTATTCGCTGTGGTTGGTCCTGACCCTGGGGGCGCAGGCTGAGGGACATCTCTATTTCGAGGCCGCCGTCGTCATCATAACGCTGGTCCTGTTCGGGAAGCAGTTGGAGGCGCGCGCCAAGGCCGGTGCCAGCGAGGCAATCCGTGGGTTGATGGCATTGCGCCCGGACACCGCCCGGCGGGAGACCGCGTCGGGGGGCGAAGAGACTGTGGCCATCGACGCCGTGGCGCTGGGCGACGTCCTGATCGTGAAATCCGGGGAACGTATCCCGGTCGACGGCCACGTGGTCGGCGGTGGTTCCGATGTTGATGAGTCTCTCGTAACCGGGGAAAGCGTGCCGGTACCGAAAGGGGTGGGCGACCCGGTGATCGGGGGCGCGGTCAATGGCGATGGTCTCTTGCGCATCGAGGCGACCGCCATCGGCAAGGATACGACCCTGTCGAAGATCACGCGATTGGTCGAACGGGCGCAAAGCGGCAAGGCGCCCGTCCAGAAACTGGTCGATCGGGTCAGCGCCGTCTTTGTGCCGATCGTTCTTGTGATCGCGATTGGCACCTTCGCCGGGTGGATGATTGCCGGTCAGGGGTTTGAGCAGGCAATCATTGCGGCAGTCTCGGTCCTTGTGATCGCCTGCCCCTGTGCCTTGGGGCTCGCATCGCCCACAGCCATCGTGGCCGGAACCGGGGCCGCGGCACGTGCCGGCATTCTGATCAAGGATGTCGATGCGATGGAGCGCGCCATGGGCATCGATACCGTGCTTTTCGACAAGACCGGCACGCTTACACGGGGCAAGCCCGAACTGGTGGCGGGATCGGATGACGCGGAAGCCCTGCGCGACGCGGTTATTCTTCAGCGTGGCAGTGAGCACCCGCTGGCCAATGCCTTCCGACAGGCATTTGATGGCAACATGGACGAGCTGCCGTCCCCGGATTCCTTCCGCAATCACTCCGGTGAAGGGATAACCGGTACGGTCGACGGACGGGCCCTGGGGCTGGGCAATCGGGCCCTGATGAAGCGAATGAAAGTCTCCCTGGCAGCCGAGGATGAAAGCCGAATCCACGCGCTGGAGGAGAAGGGCAGTACGGTTGTCCTGATGGCGCAGGATGGCCGCTTGCGCGCCATTTTCGGCCTGGCCGACACACCGCGGGACGGTGCCCGGGCGATGATTGCCCGGTTGAAGGGTCGCGGACTTCGCCTCGGCATGATTTCAGGCGACAGCCCGGCCGCTGCCAGGCATGTGGCTGAAATGCTGGGGCTCGATGATGTCGAGGCGCAGGTGAAGCCGGACCGGAAGGCCCGAACGGTGCGGACCTATCAGGAAAACGGCAGCCGGGTTGCCATGGTCGGTGATGGTATAAACGATGCGCCGGCTCTGGTTCAGGCGGATCTTGGGATCGCCATGGGCACGGGGGCGGAGATCGCCTTGGATGCCGCGCCAATCACGCTGATGCGGCCAGATCTGGACCTCGTGGCGGGTACTCTGGAAATCTGCCGTCGTACGGTCTGGAAGATTCGGCAGAACCTGTTCTGGGCCTTCATCTACAATGTGATCGGTCTGCCGCTGGCGGCATTCGGGTATCTCAGTCCCGCCATTGCCGGGGCGGCCATGGCGATGAGCTCGGTCAGTGTGGTCACAAGTTCGCTGCTGCTGCGGCGTTGGCGGCCCTGATCACTGTTTCTCGGGATAGGGGCGGGTAATGGTGCGATTCAGCCCGCCCCTGACCGGGACCTTAACAAAGTTTCCAATCAGTTCCAGGTCCCCCGATATTTCGCGGCGCATCTTGTAGGCTGCGATTTCCCGGAAATCGCCCCCGGCCATGGAAAGGGCCACCAGTTCCTTGCGATCCTGACGCGGCAGCAGGAGGTCCGTAACCCCGTCGCCGTCCCAGTCCGTCGCCAGGGCCAGTCCCAAAGCCCGCGAGCCGATTGCGTGGGTCGAGTATCCTGCCCTTCGCGATTCCTCGACCAGCCTGTCGGATGCCCCATCCCAGCCATACAGGATCAGGATGCCGCCGATATGCGGCGTGCGGATGACGGCAATTTCCTGCGCCCCGTCGCCATCGAAATCTGCCACGCCGGCCGGATTCAGCCACCGGTTCGCCGTTCCGATAGGCGCTGCCTCCGCCACTGGTTTCACGGCGCCGTCGCGGACGGAGAAAAGGGTGATCGTGGCGCCGAGATTGCTATAGGACCGGATCGTCAGAATTTCCGGTGTGCCGTCGCCATCGACGTCTGCAATGCGCGGGGTCAGGTCTTCGAAGACACTGTCTTCCGGCAGGTCATAACGGTAGGACTTGCCGTCCTGCTCGACGATCAGGCTGCCGGCTTCGATGGCGTCCCCCAGAATGCCGTGGGCGTAGCGCTCGGTTGGCGTCGCGTACCAGGCCTTCAGGCCCATGCCCTCGGCGATCGCGCCGTCGGGCAGCATTTCCTGCGCGGCGACGGGCAGGGACAGGGGGAGGAACAGGGCGAGGGCCGGGAGCAGACGGATCATGCCCGCCAGTCTAAGCCGCGTCCTGTTTGACGTCACCTGCTTCCATTCGGCGGACGAAGGCACCGATTTTCGGACAGATCTGCTCGCGCCAGCGGCGGCCGTTGAAGATGCCGTAATGGCCGACCTGTGGCTGCATCAGGTGCTCGCGCAGGGCTTCCGGAATGTTCGGGCAGATGTCGTGTGCCGCTTCGGTCTGGGCCGGGGCGGAAATATCGTCCAACTCGCCCTCGACCGTCATCAGACCGATATCGCGAATCGTTTCCGGGCGCACCAGGCGACCCTTCCAGGTCAGTTCACCCTTCGGCAGCGAATGTCGACGGAAGACGTGATCGACCGTCTCCAGGAAGAAGTCGGCCGCAACATCGGCGACGGCCATGTATTCGTCATAGAAGGCCCGCGTGCGGTCGGCGGATTCGCCGTCCCCCTGCACCAGATGCTTGAACATCGACCAGTGGGCGCCGGCGTGGCGCGCCGGGTTCATCGACCAGAAGGCGCGCAACTGCAGGAATCCCGGATAGACCTTGCGATTGGCGCCCGGATAGCGGGCCGGTACGCGATGGATCACGTTGCTTTCGAACCAGGACATCGACCGGTTTTCAGCGACCTGGGTCACCACCGTGGACGCCGCGCGGGTATCGACCGGGCCGCCCATCAGGATCATGCTCGCCGGGCAATGCGGGGCCTTCTCTTCCGCCAGCAGGGCCACCGTGGCCAGCACCAGTGGAGCCGGCTGGCAGACCGCCATGATGTGGACCGGTCGCGGGTCCTCGGCATGCAGATGGGCCAGGAAATCCATCAGGTACTGCATGTAGGCGTCGATGCCGAACCGACCCTCGGTTTTCGGCACCTGGGCCGCATCGTGCCAATCCGTCACCCAGACTTCATTCTCTTTCAGCAGCGCACGGGCGGTATCGCGCAGCAGCGTCGCGTAGTGACCGGACATTGGCGCGACCAGCAGAATACGCGGCTGTTTCCGATCGAATCCAGTCTTGCGGAAACGCACGAGGTCGCCGAACGGCTGGCGCACAACCGGCTCGATCTCGATCGGCTGCGGCTTTCCGTCAATTTCGACCGTTTCGATGTCCCATTCCGGCTTTCCGCGTTCTGCCAGCAGACTTTCGACGACGCCGGAGCCTGCTGCCATCATGCGACCGAGAGGGGTCCAGCTAAGAGGATGGAACGGGTTCACGAAGGTCAGGCGCGTCGCCTCCGCCATCAGACGGACCGGCGCCAGCGCACGGGATCGCGCATCGTACATCGAGTAAAGCATCGAGAATCCTTAATGGTTCGAAACCGGCTCGAGTGTACCGACATATATTGCAGGTGCGAAAGACAAAATAGGCCAGATCGGCGAAACTCATTTTACGGGATTGAAAACAAGGCGTGTTTGCGCTGCCGCAATCCCTGCTGCGGGCGCTCAATTCCCGACTACGATGTGCGCGTATCCTCGGCGACAACCGCCGGGCGGTCAGAATTTCAGCGTCTTGACCTGCTTGATCTGAGGCAGGGCCTGAATCTGCGTCAAAACCTCCGGCGAGATCGCCTCATCGACGGAAATCAGGGCGATGGCGTCACCGCCGGCCTCCGCACGGCCCAGATGGAAGGTCGCGATATTGACCCCCGCATTGCCCAGAACCGTCCCCAGACCGCCGATCAGGCCGGGCTTGTCGTGGTTCGTGATGTAGAGCATATGCGGTGTCAGTTCCGCCTCGATCGCGATGCCCTTGATGTCGACGATACGGGGCAGGTCGCCGCCGAACAGGGTACCTGAGACGGAACGGGTGAAACGCTCCGTCGTGACCGTCAGCTTGATCAGCGTCTGATAGTCGCCGGGGCGGTCATGAATCACTTCGGACACATCGACGCCGCGTTCGCGGGCAAAAACCGGGGCGTTGACCATATTCACCGCATCGGAGAACGGCTTCATGACCTCCGCCAGTGCCGCCTGGACCAGCGGCTTGACATTCAGTTTCGCAACATGGCCTTCGAATTCCAGCGTCACGGCCTTGAGGGCGGTTTCCGTCACCTGTCCTGCGAACGAGCCCAATTGGCAGGCCAGCGTCATGTAGGGCTGCAGGCGGGGTGCATCCTCGGCGGAGATCGACGGCATGTTGAGCGCGTTGCTGATGGCGCCTGTCAGCAGGTAATCGGACATCTGTTCCGCGACCTGCAGGGCGACATTTTCCTGCGCCTCTTCAGTCGCAGCGCCGAGATGCGGTGTTGCGACGACGTTGGGCGTATCGAACAGCGGGTTTTCCCGTGCCGGCTCAACGGTGAAGACATCCAGTGCCGCACCGGCGACATGGCCGCTGTCCAGCGCGTCCTTGAGCGCCGCCTCGTCCACGATTCCGCCGCGGGCGCAGTTGACGATGCGGATCCCCGGTTTGCATTTCGCCAGCGCCTTCGCGTCGAGCAGATTGCGGGTGCTGTCGGTCAGCGGCGTGTGGATGGTGATGAAATCCGCCCGTTCCAGCAGATCGTCCAGACCGACCTTCTCGACACCCAACTCGCGCGCCCTTTCCGGCGACAGGAACGGGTCATAGGCCACGACTTTCATTTTCAGACCCTGGGCCCGGTCGGCCACGATGCTGCCGATATTGCCGGACCCGACGAGACCCAGCGTCTTGCCGAACAGTTCGACGCCCATGAATTTCGATTTCTCCCACTTTCCGGCGCGGGTGGATGCGTCGGCGGCGGGAATCTGCCGGGCCAGGGCCATCATCATGGCGATGGCATGTTCGGCAGTCGTGATGGAATTGCCGAAAGGCGTGTTCATCACCACAACGCCGTTACGGGTCGCGGCGGCCAGATCGACGTTGTCGACGCCGATCCCGGCCCGACCGACGACCTTCAGGTGTCCGTTTCCGGCGTTCAGCACCTCTTCGGTCACCTTGGTCGCGGACCGGATGGCCAGCCCGTCGTAATCGGCGATACGCGTCAGCAGGTCTTCCGCCGGCAGGCCCGGCTCGAAGTCGACCTCGATACCGCGGTCGCGGAAGACCGCAACGGCACGATCGCTCAGCTTGTCGGAAATCAGAACTTTCGGCATCGGCTTACTCCGCGATTATCTGGGCATAGGCCCAGTCGAGCCAGGGCATCAGCGCCGCCATATCCGACGGCTCGACCGTGGCACCGCCCCAGATGCGCAGACCTGGCGGCGCGTCGCGGTAGCCGTTGATGTCCAGCGCGACGCCTTCCTTTTCCAGCAGGGTTGCCATGCGCTTGGGCGCCGTCGCGCGTGCGTCTCCCTCCAGCGGGCAGGCGTCGGACAGCATCAGGCAGATCGATGTGCTGGATCGTGTCGCCGGATCGTTGGGCAGGAATTCGATCCAGTCGGTCCGGGCGACCCAGTCTTCGACGGTTTCCAGATTGTTCTGCGACCGCTCAATCAGGGCGGACAGCCCGCCGATACTTTCGGCCCAGGTCAGGGAATCGATCGCGTCTTCGACGCACAGCATCGACGGCGTGTTGATCGTCTCCCCTTTGAAGATCCCCTCGATCAGCTTGCCGCCCTTGGTCATGCGAAAGATCTTCGGCATCGGCCAGGCCGGGCTGTAGCTCTCCAGTCGCTCCACGGCGCGGGGGGACAGGACCAGCATGCCGTGGGCCCCTTCACCACCCAGCACTTTCTGCCAGGACCAGGTGACGACATCCAGCTTGTCCCAGGGCAGATCCATCGCAAAAGCGGCGGACGTTGCGTCGCAGATCGTCAGGCC
The DNA here is from genome assembly GCA_033344895.1 of Alphaproteobacteria bacterium. Lineage (NCBI taxonomy): Bacteria > Pseudomonadati > Pseudomonadota > Alphaproteobacteria > Alphaproteobacteria bacterium. The sequence goes on along the minus strand of JAWPMN010000001.1, from coordinate 4,584,133 downwards.
CTTGCGATCGGTGGCGATCCAGTCGGCATCGGGCACTTTCACGCCGCTGGTCGTCCCGTTCCACGTGAAGACGACGTCCCGGTCCGGATCGACCGCGCCCAGTTCGGGCAACAGACCATAATCGGCCTCGATCACGCGCACGTCTTCCAGTTTCAGTTGCTTTGCGACATCGGTGACCCAGCCCTTGCCGAAACTTTCCCAGGCCAGCATGTCGACGCCACGCGGCCCCAGAAGTGACCACATCGCCATCTCGACAGCACCGGTATCGGAGGCCGGAACGATGCCGATACGATAGTCGTCCGGAAGGCCCAAGATGGCTCGGCTGCAATCAATGACTTCCTTCAGCTTCGCCTTCCCCGGTCCGGAACGATGGGAACGACCGAGAAGGGCGTCGTTCAGCGCCGCCGGCGACCAGCCGGGTCGCTTCGCGCAAGGTCCTGAGGAAAACAGCGGGCTAACCGGACGTTGCTCCGGCTTTTGGACGTTGGCGGTCACGGGCGGGGTCTCCATCGAGAGGTCGAAGTGTGCGGAAGCTAGGATCGGGTGACGCCGCCGTCAACGGCCAATTTGTCGCTAAATCGCGGAAAGGTGTCGCATATATCTGTCTAGCGCGCAGCAGTCACAAGGGCGCGGTACAGTCGCTGCTGCGACGATTTCTGCGGCATGTATTCCGGATGCCACTGAACCCCCAGCATGAAACGATCGCCCAGATGTTCCAGACCCTGGGTGACACCGCGCCGGTCCGCGGCGGCCAGACGCATGCCGTCGCCGGGATACTCCACGGCCTGATGGTGCAGGGAGTTCACCCAGATCTCCGTGCGGCCCAGGATGGCAGCCAGTCGCGTGTCCGGAGCGACATCCACACGCTTTCGCGGCAGCACGGTGCGCAGTTTGGGAAGGTCCGGGTAGCGGGCATAGATGTCCTCGATCAGGGAACCGCCCCGCCAAAGTGCCAGCATCTGAGCACCGCGGCAGACGCCGAGAACCGGAACGGTGCTGCCGCCAAGTGTCTCGAGCAGCGCGTATTCCAGGCGGTCCCGGTCCGGGTCGATCCGGATCGCGGGGTGCACGGCGCCGCCATACAGTGAGGCGGAGATGTCGTCTCCACCGCCGATGACGAGGCCATCGAGGTCGGCTGCGGCCGCCTTCACGTCGTCGACCCGGCTGGCGGTCAAGCGCCGCGCCCTGCCGCCGGCCCGCCAGATGGCAAATCGCTGAAACTGCCAGGAGCGCCAGCCCCGCATGTGGCTGGTCGTGACTCCGATCAGAGGCTTGCTCATAACCGGTACTCCGCGCCCAGACTTTCAGAGAAACGGGCCAGATCGCCGGACAGGGGAAAGGTCGACAGGGTCTGGAACGTCCGACACGCCGATTCCAGAGCGCTTCTGTCGCTCGCGAGACGCTCCACCGCCAGCCATCGGCGCCATTCTGCGATGGGGCCTGCGTGGTTTTCAGAGAACAGCGTGTTGGGAAGGCGCCAGTGATAGGTCGGGCGTGGCTTGATCCGCGGATCGTCGATGACGGCCCGCACCTGCTCTCCGCGCAGATGTGCAAACAGGGGCAGCATGTCCAGTTCCCGATTTCTGGTGTTGTTGAACGACAGATAATCGGCAATCAATCCTTTAAGGTCTGGTGAATAGTCCGCCCGACAGACATGCCGCAGATAAGAGGTCGGGAAGGGGTCGATATACGGGAAGGCACGTCTGGTTCCATCGACCCGAATATCGCTGCGCAGCCAAGGGCTCAGCAGCAGATAGGCCTGCATAGTCGGCAGGATGTCCGCTACATCCTCGCCCGTCGTCTCGACATTGAGGTGAAGGCCGAAAGCATAGAGCAGCCCCTCGTCCGTGCCGGCGGCGCCGGCCTGGCCGAGATCCCGGTAAAGGGTTTCCATCTCCATCAGACGCGGCCATTCGATCGGCGGGGCAACGATCTCGCACGGGACGAGGTCTCCGGCCAGATCGCCCAGGATTCGACTGGTTTCGGCATCAAGCTCGCGAATCCATTCCACCAGATCGGATAACCAGGGGCGGGTCGGGTCGACCTCTCGCAGGCGGTCGTTGGGATGGACGTATTGCGCGTCCAGTTCGACCCGGAAAGGGGCCGGATTGCTGTCTTCTATCGTGTAACGATGGGGGCTGTTCTGACGGATTTCACCGCCGAAGCGCTTACGCACCAGTTCCGCCGCGTCCCGGGGGCGCAAGGCAGCGAATTCGAACTCCAGCCCGACACGGCGGAACGCGCCGTCCGGTCCCTCCGGACTGGGCGGTGGCGTGATTGCGGATTTGGTCGGAATGCCCGTCACAACATCAAGGGATGTAGGGGGCGCCGCGGCAATTTAAAGGCCGAACCAGAACGGGGCGAAAAGACTGAAGGCGATCCAGCAGATCAGCAGCAGCGGCGTGCCGGCCCGGATGAAATCCTTGAACTTGTATCCGCCGGGCGCCATGACCAGCAGATTGGTCTGGTAGCCGACCGGACTGCCGAAGGAACAGTTCGCTGCGAAAACCACGGCAACCGCGAAGGCCTCCGCCGGCACACCGATGTCGTGGGCGATCGCGACTGCGATCGGTGTGAAGAGGACCGCCGTAGCCTTGGTCGATAGGACATTCGCCAGCACGGCGGTCAGCAGGAAGAAGCCGGACAGGACCACCGCCGGGCTGGACTCGCCCAGCAGTACCACAAGACCGTGGGCCAGGAAGGCCGCGCCGCCGGTCGCTTGCATTGCTGCGCCAAGTGCCAAGGCGGCGGCGATCAGCAGGATGATCTTGTGATCGATGGCGCGGATTGCCTCCTCCGCACTCAGGGCGCCGGAGATCACCATGGCCGCGGCACCGGACAGGGTGGCGACTTCCGTTGGAAGAAGGCCGGTCGCCGCCGACCCGACGGTTGCGAAAAAGATCAACCCCGCCCGCTTTGCATGGTGCGGCTGCGGCAGATCCTCCGCCGACCACTCCAGCAGGACGACTTCCTGACTGCCGCGCAGGGCCTCGATATCCGCTCGGCGCCCCTGAATCAGCAGGATGTCGCCCGGTTCGAGCGGGATCTCCGTCGGGCGCGTGCGCGGCATGCGGATGCGCCGCTCGATGCCCAGGACGACACAATCGTGGCGATACCGGAATCCGATCGTATCCAATGTGCGTCCGACCATCCGAGACCCGGGGGTCACCATCACTTCCGCAACCGACTGGGCACCGGACCGCCAACGTGCATCGGCATCGATCATGCGCGCCATGCCGCTGCCGGACATGATTTCCGGCGTCAGGGATTTCGGATTGTCCTTGTGGAACTGCAGCAGGCGATCCCGCGTCGCGGCGACGATCAGGATGTCATCACGCTGCAGTGGAATGTCCTCATAGGGCGGGGTGAAGCTCTCGTCGCCGCGCTCGATCGACAGGACGGTGATGCCCGGCAGGCCCGGAAAGAAACCGGCGGACGGCGTCATTCCTTCCAGCACACTGCCGCGCCGAACGGTGATCTGTGCCTTGAACTGCTTCGCCTCGCGCTGGGCACCGCCGGTCTCGCCTTCCCGGTCCGGCAGCAGCTTCGGCAGGATCAGGATAACATAGACCATGCCGGCACCGGCTACGACGAGTCCCGGAATGGTGAAACTGAAGAAGTCGAAGCCCTCCTCGCCCAATTCGATCATGGCGCTCGACACCAAGAGGTTGGTGGACGAGCCGATCAGGGTCGTCATGCCGCCCAGGATCGCAGCGAAACTGAGGGGCATCATGTAGCGCCCCGCGCTGCGGTTCGACCGGACGGCAAGTGCCTGCATGATGGGGATGAACAGCACGACGACCGGGATGTTGTTCAGCACCGCAGAGACAGCGCCAACCAGCAGCAGCGCCATTCCAATCGCCGCCGTCGGACGTCCTTTGGCGGCTGCGTAGACGACGGTCGCCGCCGAATCCAGGGCGCCGGTCCGGTTCAGGCCTTCGCCGAGTATCAGCAGCGCCAGCACCGTCAACATGGCGGGATTGGCAAAGCCGGTCAGCAGCTTGTGGGCGTCCAGCAGGTTGTCGCCATCCGGTCCCGGGACCGGAATCAGGTGGAAAACCACCATCAGCGCACAGATCACCGCGAGGGAGGTGACCTCCAGCGCCAGTTTTTCGGTCGCGTACAGATAAAGGGTACCGGCAATCAGAATGAAGACCAGGATCATCTCCAGGGTCTTCACATCGGTCAGTTCCATTTCGGTATCGCCCCCATACTGAAACCCGCTGTGACCAACCGGCCAACGCCGAGCTTAACGCATTCTTCGACAGAAGTAGAATATCCCGCACCGATCGGGAAACATCAGATATTCGGTGCTGCCATTCGCCCCAGAATCGCAATCGGTTACCCAAGGGACAGCCGCTTCAAAAACCAATCTGCCGAAGAGCGCTACCCTTGCCGTATTGGTATCCCGGCACCTCTGGCGCATCAAATCCAATCACGACCACTGGTTGGTCGCAGAAACGGCATTTACGGTCGCTTACGAAAAAAATCTGTTGAGTTCGCACCGAGTCCAGGTATATCTCGCACTGCACAATCGGTTGGCGCGACCGACCGCATCTCTCTGCAGAACCGGACCTGACGACTATGCCGAAATATCGGACCCATTTCGAACTGGATATTCAGGATATCGACCGCATCGAAGCATCCCTGACACAGCGTGTCGGCGATCTATCCCGTCGTGTGCTGTCGGCGGGGGGCGACAAGCCCGAAGTATCGAACCTGCAGAACGAAATTCAGCAATTGCGCGGTCTGCTCGGTCGGATCCATCAGCAGAAGATCTGGTACGCGCCCAAGGATTTCCAGCCGGGCGGCTGAGGCGGCGGACACATCCCCGGATGCCGTTCCCACGCGGAATGGGGCGGGTTTATTGCGCGGCGCCCCGCGGTTAGTGTAGAGCGGATACCTTCTCAATCCGCTCCGGGTGCCGATATGCTCATTCGAATTCTCACCGTACTGGGACTGATGTCCCTGATCGGATTTTCGGGTCTTCCGGCGCTTGCGCAGAGCGCGGAAGGGGCGACGACGGAAGTGCTTCGCGAAAGCCATGGCGACTGGGACATTCGCTGCAGCTCCGCCAAACCCGAAGATTGCTACATGATCCAGACCGCGGTGGATGATCGCGGTCGGCCGATGGTGGAGTTCAGCCTGATTCGACTGGCATCCGATGCGCCCGCGCCGGCCGGCGCCACGGCGGTGGTTCCATTGGGAACGGCGCTTCCGGAAGGATTGCTGTTCCAGGTCGATAATGGCGAGCAGTTGCGCTTTGCCTACGATTTCTGTGCCCGGGCAGGATGTGTGTCCAATCTGGCGCTGACAGCGGATCAGATCGAAGCGATGAGGCGTGGGCTTTTCGCCATCGTGACGATCAGGTCCGCGGCCCGTCCGGAGCAGCCGATATCCGTCCGGATTTCGCTGCGCGGATTCACGGCCGCCTATGGTGCGCTCTGATCGACCGGCCTCGACACCGGCGCTCGCGCGATCAGCAGGTGCGGCGAAATCGCCATCGGTCGAATGATCTTTGAAACGCCCACCCGTCGGGCGGATTGAACCCGGGTGCGTTGTCGCAATATGGAACGCATGCCGCCGATTGCCGCGGCCGCTCCTTTCAGAGAGGAAAGGCGGAACAGGCAAAGGTCGCGGATCACCATGCCCGCCTGTGAGATCAGGAACAGCGGCAGGGTCGCAATCAGGATGGCCGCCGGCATGTTTTTCAGCCAAACCCGGATTCGGTTCCGGGTCCCGAAACACGATGCGAAGGCGCTGTAGCGGGCTTCGAAAAAGCGATCATTTGAAGTTCAGAAACTAAAGTTAAGCTCGATCTTAGATGAATGAATGAAGATAACTCTATCTTCATTACTTTCTTCTTATAGAGCAGGGAAAAGTTTGGTTTGTGGAGTGACGTCTACGCAAGTATAGCCCAGCTAGTCTAGCAGGGGCAATCGGAAACCCGGAAGGATCAATTGTAGGAAACATGGTGCTGCCGGAGAGAATTGAACTCTCGGCCTCTCCCTTACCAAGGGAGTGCTCTACCCCTGAGCTACGGCAGCTTCTTGGATGGCGGAAGGAATGTCGAGAATCCGACGTTCCCTGCCCAAGCGGGCGCGCTTATGCCATAGCGTCGGGGGGTGTGCAAGGGCGAAGGTGCGCCGCTTGACTTCACCGCCGTGGAGCGGCATTTCCGGTGCATGACGAAAGGCCGCAAACTCTCCGACAGCGAACAGGCCCGCCTTGATCGACAGGCCGAAAAGTTGCGCGCGAATCTGGCCCGCCGAAAGGCGCAGCAACGCGCACGACGGCAGGAGACGCAGGGCGAATCGTCTAGTCTTCCCGACGAGGGTGCCGGGGGCGGCGGCGGTTCGGACCCGACCGACTGACTGCCGCGGCCCTTCGCCCCGAATTCGCCCCGTTTCGGCCTTCATGACCGTCCAGATGAACGCGTATGTCCAGGGACCGCCGGGCAGGCCGCCCGGTCCAACCGAAGAACAGGCTCCGCAGAGAGGTTTCCATGTCACCCCATGATCTGAATAATGCGTTCCAGGACAACATTGTCGCGCCGACCGAAACCCAATTGGCGGCGACCGGAAAGTCGGGTGGCATGGATAAGATCAGGATCGTCGGCGGGACGCCGCTGAAGGGTGAAATCCGCATCGGCGGCGCCAAGAATTCGGCGTTGAAGCTCATGTGCGCGTCAATCCTGACCGACGGGGTGCTGACGCTTTTGAATGTGCCGCGCCTGGCCGACATCCGCACCACAGCGCAGTTGCTGGAGAGCCTTGGGATCGATGTACGCTTCGATGCGCCGGAAGGCGATGCCGCGCCGCAGCGTCTGTCGCTGAACGCCGGGACGCTGAACAACACGGTCGCCGAATACGACATCGTCCGAAAGATGCGTGCCGGGGTTCTGGTGCTGGGGCCGCTTCTGGCGAAGCATGGGAAAGCGCGGGTATCGCTGCCGGGTGGTTGCGCCATTGGAACGCGGCCTGTGGACCTGCACCTCAAGGGCCTGCAGCTTCTGGGCGCCGAGATCGAGTTGGACGGCGGCTACATCATGGCTGAAGCGCCGTGTGGCCTGACGGGTGCCGACGTGACCTTCCCCTTCGTCTCCGTAGGCGCCACCGAAAACCTGATGATGGCGGCAAGCCTGGCGCGCGGAACCACGCGCCTGATCAATGCCGCGCGGGAGCCTGAGATCGTCGACCTGGCCGATTGCCTCAAGGCCATGGGGGCAAAGATTTCCGGAGCCGGCAGTGACACGATCGAGATCGAAGGCGTTGATACACTGCATGGTGCCGAACACGCCGTCATGCCGGATCGCATCGAGACCGGCACCTATGCCATGGCCGTCGCGGCGACGCGCGGCGATGCGACGCTGGTCGGTGCCCGGCCGGAAACGCTGGGGGCCGCAATTTCTGCGATGGAGGCGGCGGGCGTAATCGTCGACCGCGTGCCCGACGGCATGCGCATCCGATGCGGGGCGCTCATCGGGACAGACGTGATGACGGAACCCTATCCCGGCTTCCCGACCGATCTGCAGGCCCAGATGATGGCGCTTCTGTCCACGGCACAGGGCGCGTCCATGGTGACCGAAACGATTTTCGAGAACCGCTTCATGCATGTCCCGGAGCTGAACCGCATGGGGGCCAGCATCAATCTGCATGGCCGTTCCGCCATGGTTCGCGGGGTTCCCCGGTTGACCGGCGCGCCGGTCATGGCGACGGACCTGCGGGCCTCGGTGGCGCTGGTGATTGCCGGACTGGCAGCCCAGGGAGAGACCTTCGTGAACCGGATCTATCATCTCGACCGCGGGTATGAACGACTGGATGAGAAACTGGCCGCCTGCGGTGCCGTGATCGAGCGCGTCGCCGGTTGATGACAGCGCCTTTTGCCAGCCTGCCGCAATACGATCTGCCCGAACTGACCGACGCGACGGACGCGTGGTGGGATGGCCTTGCCGCGCATCTTCGCCGGCATGGTGTCGAGGCGGTCCCGGAAAGCCTGACACGGGTTGAAGACGCCGAGGCGCTTTGGCGCGATCCAGCCCTTATGCTGACCCAGACCTGCGGTTATCCCCTGATGACGGAGCTGAAGGATTATCTTCAGCCGGTGGCAACGCCGCATTACGATTGCGAAGGGTGTGAGGCCGGGCTGTATTCCAGTGCCCTTGTTGTCCGCCGATCCGACCGGATCGCGACCCTGAACGATCTGCGCGGCAAGCGTGCTGTCGTGAACAACGCCAATTCCCATTCCGGCATGAATGCATTGCGCCATGCCGTGGCGCCGCTGGCGGAGGCAGGCCGGTTCTTCGCCGATTTTCTGTACAGCGGAGGCCATGCCCATTCGGCCGAGGCGGTCCGACGGGGCCGCGCCGACATCGCCGCGATCGACAGCGTCACCTGGGCTTTGCTGCAACGGGTCCGTCCTGAGGCAACAGACGAGCTGGAAGTGGTGCAGTGGACGCGCAAGGCTCCTGCCTTGCCGTATGCAGTGCGGATCGATGCCACGCCATCGCAGGTTCGCCGCATTCAGGAAGCGGTACTGGACGCGGCCGAGGACCCGGATCTGGGCGATGTCCGGGCTGCCCTGCTGATTAAGGGGATGAAGGCGGCAGGTTTCGACGACTATGCCCCGATCCTGACCATGAAAGCGGAAGCCGAAAGCCGGGGCTACCCGCAGATCGGGTGAGCTAGTTTCGGCTGCGGCGTGCCTTCACGAACTGGACCCCGCCCGACAGAAGCTCCGTCACCGCTTCCCGAAGGATCCCTTCCGATTTCTGACGCATCTGCAGGTCGATCTGAGGCTTCACGCTTTGCAGATCGGGAAAGGCCGGCGACATCTGGCGCTCTGCGGCCAGCGACGTCAGTTGTTCGTCGGTCAGATGTGCGGAGTAGGCCGCCGCCATATTGCATTCCCAGGACGGGGTAAGCATCAGCAGGGACTGGTCCAGAAGTTTCTGGTAGAAGCCGATCAACTGCTGCCCGTATCCCCTTTGTTGGGCTTCGGCCAGCGTGGCATTGAAGGTCGGTGTTTGCTGCGCCATGCCCATGATCATGCCGGCCAGATGACGCTTCGGCTGGACCGTCTGACGCACGAAGCTCAGGCTTGCCGCCGTTCCACATCGCACGCCTTCGGTCGACTGGGCGGATGCGGAGGGGGATGCGGCAATCAGGAACAGCGAGGCGGCCAGCGCACAGATCGGACCGCGAATAAGGAACATGGAAACACCTATTGGGTTCGGATATCGCCGATATGGCGATGACCCCGCATAACTTCCAGCCCTATCCCATCTGCCCTGCGGTTGAAAGGGCGGCACGGGATATCCTCTGCGCCGTGGCGGACAGGCTGCCGAGATGGGCCGCCGCCACGGAGGATGCATCCCGGTCCCGTGCCGGCCAGACCAGGCTTACCGCGCCGATGATGCGATTTTCGAGGGCGATCGGCACGGAAATGTCCATCGGCTCCGCGCCGTAGTCGGAACTGTCCGGCCAATAGCCGGCAGCCCGGATTCCGTATCCCCGCCGACGGGTCTCGGACAATTCCCGTTCCAGTCGGCCGCTGGTCAATTCAAAGCGAATTGCCGGCGAATCCGCGGCCTCGATGTAAGTCAGAATGCGGCTGCGCTCCCGCGTATCCATGAACGCCAGAACCGCCCGTCCGGGGGAAGAGAAGAGAAAACTCGGACGGAAACCGGCAACGAGCGGGTCGACGCCACCGGGGACGCGTTTGCGCGTGCTGTCGACGACTTCCAGTGAGGGCACCGGGGTCAGTGCGACCAGATCGGCCGGAAATCCGGTCTCGCGGCTCAACGCCTGTACTTCCGCCATTCCGCTGTGCAGCAGCGACTGCCGAATGTCGGTTGACGGACGCGCGGTCGTGGCGGGGAGGTAGCGACCGTCATTGATGCGCCGGGCGATCCATCCGGCTTCCTGAAGGGTGGCCAGAAGCCTCAGTAGACTGGCCTTCGGCAGCCCGGTTTCCCGTGCGAGCGTGGCGAGGCTGCTGGCGCCCTTCCGGTGGAGCCGGTCATATACCGCCAGGCCGCGCCGCAGGCTTTCAATGGTCTTTACAGCCACGAAGGACGATCTCGTCGTTTCACTTGGTGAAACACCCACCTACCATAACTCCGGCATTCAAACTACCTTCATGGAAACGTTTTTCCTTGCTGGAGGCAGACCATGACCCAGGATGCGCAGAACCCGATTGGACTTCAGGGCTTTGAATTCGTGGAGTTTTCCGCCCCGGACCCAAAGCTTCTCGAGCAGGTCATGACCGCATTGGGGTTCACCAAGGTGGCGCAGCACCGGTCCAAGAAGACGGCGCTCTACCGGCAGGGCGATATCAACTTCATCCTGAATGAACAGCCACGCAGCCAGGCGGAATATTTTGCGGCCGAGCATGGTCCCGCCGCCTGCGCCATGGCCTTCCGGATTCAGGACGCCCACCACGCCTATGACGAACTGTTGCGGCGCGGGGCGGAGCCAATGGAATTGCCGACCGGCCCGATGGAACTGCGTCTGCCCGCGATCAAGGGTATCGGTGGGGCGCCAATCTTCCTGATCGACCGGTTCGGCGACCAGGCGACGATCTACGACATCGATTTCAAGTATCTCGACGGCGTCGACCGCAACCCGGTAGGGGCAGGGCTGAAGACCATCGATCACCTCACCCACAACGTCTACAAGGGGCGGATGGGCTATTGGGCGTCCTTCTATGAACGCTTCTTCAACTTCAAGGAAATCCGGTATTTCGACATCAAGGGCGAGTATACCGGATTGCACTCCAAGGCCATGGCGGCGCCGGACGGGCTGATCCGTATCCCTCTGAACGAGGAGGCGACGGAAGGCAAAGGCCAGATCCAGGAGTTCCTGGACGACTTCAACGGCGAGGGCATTCAGCATATCGCGCTTTCTACCGACGACATCTACGCCACGGTCGATCGCCTGCGGGCACTGGGCGTCGATTTCATGAAGCCGCCGCCCGAGACCTACTACGACATGCTGGAAGAGCGTCTGCCCGGCCATGGCGAGCCGGTGGACGAGATGAAGGCACGAGGTCTGCTGGTCGATGGTTCCACGGATGACGGGGACCCGCGTATCCTGTTGCAGATATTCACGAAACCGCTTCTGGGTCCGGCCTTCTTCGAGATCATCCAGCGCAAGCATGACGAGGGCTTCGGCGAGGGCAACTTCAAGGCGCTGTTCGAAAGCATCGAGCGCGATCAGGTGCAGCGCGGGGTGATCACCGCCAAGGCGTGAAGCGGCGGTTGCGGTTCCGGGCGTCACCGGCCATTCTCGCACCATGACGGCACGGTATTGGGCGGATCTGACGGTGGAGGAGTTTCGCGCGGTCGACACAGACCGCGCGATCGCCATTCTGCCTGTCGGCGCCACTGAGCAGCACGGTCCCCATCTGCCGCTCTCCGTCGACAGTGACCTCGCCGCTGCAGTGCTGAATGCGGCGATACCCGAAATCGATCCGGCCGTTGATGTGCTGATCCTGCCGATGCAGGCCATCGGCCGCAGTATCGAGCATGAGGATTTTCCCGGCACACTCAGCCTTTCCGCCGATACGCTGATGCGGCTTTGGATGGATATCGGTGCCGGCGTCGCCCGGGCGGGGCTCCGCAAGCTGGTGATTTTTAACGGTCATGGCGGGAATGTCTCGACCATGGATATCGTCGCCCGCGATCTGCGGGCGGCCCATGGCATGTTGACCGCGCATACATCCTGGTATGCCCTGGCCGAGCCGGATGGCGTGCTGGATGCCCATGAATTGACCCATGGAATACATGGCGGCGCATTAGAGACATCGGCCATGCTGGCGATCCGGGAGGCGGCTGTCCGCAAGGACAAAATGGCGGCGTTTCCCTCCGCGGGGGAGGGGTGGGCCGAGCGCAATCGCTTTGTCGGCGTCGGCGGCAAACCGGTGAAACTCGGCTGGCTGATGCAGGACCTCAACCCGGATGGGGCTGCGGGGGATGCCTCGGCGGCAGATGTGGCGACAGGCTGCCGGCTGATCGAGCGCGCTGCGGCGAATCTCGCGGCCTTTTTGTCCGAATTCGACGCGATGGAGCCGCCGTTCCGCCAGGCCTAGAACAGCGACATCTGATCGTCCGCCTTCTTTGCCGGTTCCTTCAACTGTTCGGGATCCAACTCGATTGCTGACGCCAACTCGGCATCGTCATTGCGGACATCGTTCAGCCGCCTGCTGACCGGGTGATAGACAAGTTTCCGCGCGCCAACATAGGGGCGCATGACCCGGGCGGCCTCGTCCTCTTCGGCATTCAGCCACGTGTCGAACCGATGCGGATCGACGATGACCGGCATGCGGTGATGCAGGTCCTTCAACGCGTCATTGGCGTCTGTCGTGACAATGCTGCAGGTCTCGACATCCGACCCGTCCGCCCCCTGCCAACGCTCCCACAGGCCCGCAAAGGCGAAAACCTCGCCATCGTCGAAGGCAATGCGGAAAGGCTGCTTCTTGCCGCCCAGCGTCTTCCATTCATAAAAGGCATCGACCGGAATAAGGCAGCGGCGTCGCTTGAATGCGGTCTTGAACGATGGCTTGTCGCGCACCGTTTCGGCACGGGCGTTGATCATCTTGGCGCCGATGGACGGATCCTTCGACCAGCCGGGGATCAGGCCCCAACGCGCCATGAAGCAGGTGCGCGCGCTGTTTTCGTCCCGGACGGCCAGCACGGCCTGGGTCGGCGCGATATTGTATCGGGCGGGCAGGTTGGGAATGCGGTCGAACCCGAACAGTCTGCGAATGCCCTCGATCGGTGTCGTCAGCGAATACCGTCCGCACATATCGGCCCTAACCCTCTTCCTTGAACATCGCCCGCGCCGCCAGAATGCGGGTTGCGGTCGTCACCCAGCACAGCGCGCCGAAGATAACGGCGAGGACCGGGAAATGCTCGGGCAAAACGCAGCACAGAACGAAAAAGGCGATGGTCTCCGTTCCCTCCGTCAGCCCGCCGAGATAATAGAAGGATTTCGAGCCGCGCAGGTCGGTCGACAGCTCCCGCTTGGCCGCGACGATGGCAAAGGCGAGGAAGCTGGTGCCGGTGCCGACAAAGCTGAAGATCAGAAAGGCGGCGGGCAGGGCGTTTTCGGTCGGGCTCAGGGCCGCAAAGCCCAGGGGGATCGCCGCATAGACGATGAAATCCAGCACGATGTCCAGATAGCCGCCGAAATCCGTCGCCCCCTGGCGCCTTGCCAGTGCTCCGTCCAGCCCGTCCAGCAGGCGGTTTGCCAGGATCAGGGCGAGGCCAATCCAGATCGCGTTCAGACCGATCGCGGCTGCGCCGGCGATGCCGAGAAGGAAGCCGAACACGGTCACCGCATTCGCGGAAAGTCCGACCCTGGTCAGCCGGGACGCAAGTGCATCCAGGGGCGGGTCGATCAGGGGGCGGAGGCGTGCATCCAACATGCCGCCATGATGCGGCGCGGATCATCGCGAGACAACAATCACGCTTGCGCGAAAGCGGCGGCCCTCGCGAAGCCCGCATGAAATCCTATTTCGCGTCGAAATCCAGCACCACGCGGTCCGTCATCGGATGCGACTGGCAGGCCAGCACGAAACCTGCCTCTGTTTCCTCCGGGGTCAGGGCATAATTGACGTCCATGGCGACCTCCCCCTCCAAGACCTTGCACCGGCAGGTGCAGCACATGCCGCCCTTACAGGAATAGGGAATGTCGGCGCGGCTCTCCATCGCGATATCCAGAATTGCCGGGCCGTCCGAGGCGACGTCCAGATCGCTTTCGATACCGTCAAAGATCAGGGTGACCTTGCGCTGCTTGGCGCGGTCCGCATCGCTGAGAGTCTTGGCCCGTTCTTCCCGGGCCTTCTGAGCCGCCGCGCCGCCATCTGCCGGTGTGAACAGTTCCGTGTGAATTTTGCCGTCGTCGACACCGGCATCCTTCAGGGCGGCTGTCACCTCCTCGATCATGCCTTGCGGGCCGCACAGGAACACCTCGTCCGCATCCGCCGCATCGACGGGACCGGCGAACAGCGCAGCGCATTTTTCACGGTCAATCCGGCCGTTCAGCAAGGGCACTTCGCGCGGCTGGCGGGACAGGATGTGGATCTGGCTGAACCGGGTCGGATAGACGTCCTTCAGTTCCTGCAATGTTTCCAGGAAGATGATCGAGGCCGACGTCCTGTTGCCGTAGATCAGGGTGACCGTGCTATTCGGTTCGGCTTCCAGATAGGTCTTGGCGAGGGACAGGATCGGCGTGATGCCGCTGCCCGCCGCAATCATCAGATAGGATTTCGACGCCGCCGCGTCGACCGGCGCGGTAAACCGCCCCTCCGGCGGCATGACCTGGAGCGTGTCCCCGACCGTCAGCACATCGTTGGCATAGGTCGAGAAGCGGCCATCCAGCACCTTCTTCACGGCCACGCGCAGTTCGTTGTCGTTGACGCCACTGCAGATGGAATAGGAACGCCGGATATCCTCGCCGTCGATTTCGGCACGCAGCGTCAGGTACTGGCCGGCCGCAAACCGGAACGTTTCGCGCAGATCCTCCGGCACGTCCAGGCGAATGGAAACGGCGTCGTCCGTTTCGCGCCGAATGTCCGAAACCGTCAGGGAGTGAAAGCCCGCCATTACCCGATCCTCAGATACATTTGAAATACTCGAAAGGCTCCAGGCAGTCCGTGCAACGGTACTGCGCCTTACACGCGGTGGAGCCGAACTCACTGACCTTTTCGGTCGCCGCGCCGCCGCAGTGAGGGCAGGGAACCTCCGGATCGGCACCAAACAGTGCACCGCGGCCGACCCCTTCGTCGGCTGCCTTGCCGACGGGCGGGGCGATGCCGTATTCGCGCAGTTTGCGCCTGCCCGCATCGCTGATCCAGTCCGTGGTCCAGGCCGGGGCCAGGACGGTATCGATGGTCACGTCGTCATAGCCAGCCCGTAGCAGCCGGTTGCGGATCGACAGGTTGATCGCGGCCGTCGCCGGGCAGCCCGAATAGGTCGGCGTTACCGCCAGGCGCACCGCGCCGTTCTCGTCGACACGAACGTCCCGAACGACACCAAGATCGCGAATGGATAGCGCGGGGACTTCAGGATCCGGCACCTCTTCCAGAAGGTCCCAGATCGCTGCCTCGCGCCGCTTGTCATCCAGGGCGACGACGGTCATGGCCTACCACTCCATGTCCGGATAGGCGCGCTGCATGAACTGCAGGTCGGACAGGATGAAGCCGAGATATTCCGAATGCGCGCCGCTGCGGCCACCGCTGCGTGGAAACTCCGCTTCGGGCCGGCTCAGGGTGGCCTCGGCCAGAACACGGTCGACCATCGTGTCCCAGGCAGGACGCAGGGATTTCAGATCCGGACCGATTCCGGCGGCAGTCATGGCTTCGTCCAGCGCGTCGGTTTCGAAGAGCTCGTCGACGAAAATCCAGTGCTCGTCCAGGGCAAGCTGGACCCGTCGCTTGCTTTCATCCGTGCCGTCGCCCATGCGAATGATCCATTCACCACTGTGGCGACGGTGGTAGGTCACTTCCTTCAGTGACTTGGCGGCAATGGCGGCCAGTTCCGAATCCGCGCTTTTCGACAGCGCCATGTAAAGCTCGACATGGAAGCAATCGATCAGGAATTGCCGTACCATTGTCGCCGCAAAGTCGCCGTTCGGCTGCTCGGCCAGCAACAGGTTCTTCCACTCGGTCACGTCGCGCTTGAAGGCGAAATCGTCCTCGTCTCGGCCTGCGCCTTCGACCGTTCCGGCATAGGTGTAGAGCAGGCGGGCCTGGCCTATCAGGTCCAGCGCGATGTTGGACATCGCAATGTCCTCCTCCAGAACCGGGCCGTGGCCGCACCACTCGGACAGGCGGTGACCCAGAATCAGAGAGGTATCGCCCAAACGCAGCAGGTACTCTGTCAGGTCCCGGCGGTCGATGTCGGTCTTCGTCGCCATGGCTTACATGTTCTCCACGCCGTCCGGCACTTCGTAGAAGGTCGGATGGCGGTAGACCTTGTCATCGGCGGGATCAAAGAAGGGGCCGCGCGATTCAGGCTGCGAGGCATGGATATGGGCGGCCTCGACGACCCAGATGCTCTCGCCTTCACGGCGGCGAGTGTAGACGTCACGGGCGTTCTGAATCGCCATCTCGGCGTCGACCGCGCGCAGCGAGCCGACATGCTTGTGACTTAGGCCCTGGCGGCTGCGCACGAAGATTTCCCAAAGCGGCCATTCGCGGGAGGAAGCGGGCATGGCGATGTCTCCTTACTCGGCGGCGGCGGCCTGACGGCGCGCGCGGCGTTTCTCGGCATGGGCCAGGGCGGCTTCACGCACCCAGGCGCCATCCTCCCAGGCCTTGCGGCGGGCTTTCAGGCGTTCGCGGCCGACGGGGCCGCCGCCCTTCAGAATGCGTTTGAATTCGTCCCAGTCGATCGGTCCGAAATCGTAATGGCCGCGGTCCTCGTTCCATTTCAGATCCGGGTCCGGGATGGTCAGCCCCAGGATCTCCGCCTGCGGCACGGTCATGTCGACGAAATGCTGGCGCAGGTCGTCATTGGACCGTCGCTTGATCTTCCATTCGGTGGATTGGTTGCCGTGGGTCGACTCACTGTCATGCGGGCCGAACATCATCAGGGACGGCCACCACCAGCGGTTAAGGGCCTCCTGCGCCATTTTCTTCTGGGTTTCGGTACCCTGGGCCAGTTTGGTGACGATCTCGTAGCCCTGGCGCTGGTGGAAGCTCTCTTCCTTGCAGATGCGCTCCATCGCGCGGGCATAGGGGCCGTAGGAGCAACGGCACAGCATCACCTGGTTCACGATGGCGGCTCCGTCGACCAGCCAGCCGATGGCGCCGATATCGGCCCAGGTCAGGGTCGGGTAGTTGAAGATCGAGGAATACTTGGCGCGTCCGTCATGCAGCGCCTCAATCGTCTCGTCACGCGTCGTCCCAAGCGTCTCGCAGGCGCTGTAGAGATAGAGCGCGTGGCCGGCCTCATCCTGGATCTTGGCCAGCAGGACGGCCTTGCGTTTCAGGGTCGGCGCCCGGGTCAGCCAGTTCCCTTCCGGCAACATGCCGACCACCTCGGAATGGGCGTGCTGCGAAATCTGGCGGACCAGAAGCTTGCGATAGCCGTCCGGCATCCAGTCGCGGGGCTCGACCTTTTCCTCGGCCTCCAGCAGGGCCTCGAAGCGGGCTACCCCGGCTTCGTCCCAGTTCTCGTAACCCTTCTTGTCGCGAAGTTCGTTCATGCTTCCATCCCTGCCACGGCAGCCCGCAGAACGGGCTCGAGTGTCTCATCGCCTTTATGATACACTTTTTGACGATAACTTCAATTATTTTGTATCACGTTGATTCGTGCGAAATCAGGGCGCGGTTCCGCGCGCACCGAAAGTGATGCTGTCCGGAATCAGTCTTCGGCGTCGTTCGGCCGGTGTTCCGGCCGCCACTGCGTCGGCCAGGGCTCGCCAAGATCCTCCAGGCCGACTGCCAGCTTCCCGACAGTCAGCCGCAGGGCCGCGTCGCCGGAGAAGGTCAGCATCACAGTGTCGTCGTGATAGGCAATTGACAGCAGCGACAGCATGCGGTCGCGACCGTCCTTCGGCATGTTGCGGCGCTCGACCTTGGTCACGAAGTCGAAACGCAGGCCGGAATGCGTCCGGCTGTAGGGGGGGAAGTCACCCGCAACCTCCCAGCGGAAGCGGTTCAGCGCGATCAGGAAACGCTGTTCGTCCGCCAGGTAGATCATGTCCCCGGCAGGAGCCAGGGCGTCCTGCACCATACTGGACAGAACCGACAGGTCCTCCAGGTCGAAGGCCCGAAGTTTGAGAGGCGCCGCCTCGTTACGCATTACAGTGATATCCCCCGTCAATGCCTTGATCGGACGATACAAGTCCCGCCGGGGAGTGTCGAGGGCTGCGGCAATCAGTCCTTTTTCGGCCAGTCCGCCCAGGTTGGCCGGTCGAGCTGGAAGGTATCGCCCGTGCGGGTATACCAGCCGCTGCCATGCATGCGTCCGATCGTGTGGATGCTGGGCGTGTCGACATACCCCTTTTCCGCATCCATGACATATTCGTCGTCGATGCGGATGCCCAGAACCCGGCCGACGACCAGGGTCTGGCGCGGTCCGGTGACTATGGAGGCATGGTTGACGCATTCGAAGGATACCGGGGATTCCGCAATCTGCGGCGGTTTCACGAATTGCGACGGCCGCTCCGTCAGCCCGGCGCAGGACAGTTCATCGACGTCGCGCGGGGCGTCGATGGAGGTGACGTTCATCTTCTCGGCCACGTTCTCCGTGACCAGATTGATGACGAATTCGCCCGTGGTCAGAATGTTTTCCGCCGTGTCCTTGAATCCCTTTTTCGGGTCCTTCAACAAACCGATGACGACTGTCGGCGGCTCGCTGCCCATCACGTTGAAGAAGCTGTAGGGTGCCGCGTTGACGACACCTGCTTCGGACATGCTGGTAACCCAGGCGATGGGCCGCGGCGTCACGGTCGAAGTCATCAGCTTGTAGGCGATCTGACTCGGAATCTGGCTCAGGTCGAACTGCATTGTCAGGCTCTCCGCTGGTCCCGCGAAGGCTCCTGCTTTCGCAGGAGCACGGGGTAGGGCGTGTTCCTGCGGAAGCAGGAACCTTCATAGGTGTCGTGTCGTTGTCAGCCGATCTTCACGACCGGATGACGGATGGTGCCGATGCCCTCGACATGGGCTTCGACCACGTCACCGGGCCACAGCCATTCCTGCGGCGTGCGACCGGCGCCGACGCCTTCCGGCGTGCCGGTGGCGATGATGTCGCCCGGTTCCAGCGTGATGCCCTGGGAGATGTCCGAAATCAGAGTCGGGATCTTGAACAGCATGTGCTTGGTGTTGGAGTTCTGCTTCTCGACACCGTTGACCGTCAGCCACAGGTTCAGGTTCTGCGGATCGGCGACTTCGTCCGGTGTCACGATGCAGGGACCGAACGGCGCATAGGTGTCCATGCCCTTGGAATAGATCCACTGACCGGCGCGGCGGTTGTCGCGGGCGGAGATGTCGATCATCACGCTGTAGCCGAAGACATGACGCATCGCGTCCTCTTCCGAAACCTTGCGCGCCGTCCGGCCGATGATGACGGCCAGTTCGACCTCCCAGTCCAGCTGCTGCGTGATCGCGGCATTGTGCTCGATCGCCTGGCCCGGGCCGATCACGGCGGTCGGCGGCTTGGAGAAAATCACCGGCTTTTCCGGCAGGTCCTTCGGGCCGTCCAGCGGCTTCTTGGTCTCTTCGACATGTTCCAGGTAGTTCAGGCCGATGCCGAAGATGTTCTTGCGCGGCCGCGGGATCGGTGCGCAGAGGCTGACATCCTCCACCGGCAAGGCGGCGCCCAGCGGCCATTTGTTGCGCGTCACGTCCAGGACCTGACCGATTCGGCTCAGCGCGGCCGGTCCCAGATCGATCAGTTCCAGCATGGTTTCCGGAAACACCTCGCCGGTTGCCTCACCCAGGAAACCGATATCGATGACATTGTCCTCCTCAATCGCGCCCAGGCGGGCAGGGGCTTCGATGGTGGAGCGGAAGGTCACGAGTTTCATGCGGTTTGGTCCTTTTTGATATTCGATGTTCCCTACCTGCCGTGTTCCTGCGAAAACAGGAACCTTCTATGACGTCGGCCCGGTGGTGGTTCATGTAGGCTCCCGCTTTCGCAGGGGCGCGGTTGCGGTGTCTATTCGGGCAGCGGCTGGTGCCCGCCATTGTCGCCGAAGGCTTCCTCGCGATAGAGGCCCAGCGCCTTCATGACCGGCAGGTCGTTGAAGCAGAACAGGCAGGCGTCTTCACTGTCCGACGCATTGGCATGTTCGTGCCAGGCCCAGGACGGGACGCAGAAAATGTCCCGCTCGGACCAGTCGAAGCGCTGTCCGTTGATGATCGAATGCCCGGAGCCCTTGGCGCATTGATAAAGGTAGCTGCCGGTGTGACGGTGGGCGCGGGTTCTTTCGCCGGGGCGCAGCATCTGCATGCTGGCACCGATGGTCTGCATCACCGGGCCGCCGGTCACCGGGTTCACGTAATTCATCATCACCCCGTCGAAGGGCGAACCATCGCTGCTTTCCGCCAGCCGCGACAGCGCCTCATAGGTCGGCTCCCATTCGTATTTGAACATCGGAGAATAGCCCTTCTGCCAGTCGCCGCCGGTTGCGGTCAGGCTGTAGGGCGTCAGGCCGGGATTGCCCCAGGCCTTGGTCATGTCATCGACCGGGTAGGCCGTCGCTTGCTGCAGGTCGGGATGAACCTCGTAGAAATTCGCCTCCAGGCAGTTGACCAGCGGGATATCCAGGCCGTCCTGCCAGATGCAGGGGGTCCCGTCCTCGGACACCGCGTGTTCGTGCCAGGTGCCGTTCGGCGTCAGCACGAAGTCGTTGCGCTTCAGCGTCATCTTGTGTCCGTCGACGATGGTATAGGCGCCGGAGCCTTCCATGATGAAGCGCAGGGCAGAGGCGGAATGCCGGTGTGCCGACGCGCGCTCCCCCGGATGCATGACCTGCAGTCCGGAATAAAGCCAGCCCACCGCCGCGGCCACTTCCTTGCGGCCCGGGTTTTCGAGATAGATCACCCGGCGGCCTGCCTTTTCCGGCGATACCAGATCGACCGAACGCAGCACATGCTCCCGAAGGTCGTTGTAGCGCCAGATCATCGGCAGGGAATCCGATTTCGGCTCCCAGGGCTCGATCTTGTTGGCGACGGTCCACAGGGCGCCCGCGCTGAAGGTTTCCAACTCGTCGTAATAGGCGTCCAGCTCCGGAGTATCCTCGACATTGGCGCGTCCGGCGACGTCCTCGCGATGGTTCTGACGGCTTGAGGTCATGGTCTGCACTCCCGGTATGCGTTTCGCCGGCCCGTTTGTCCCGGATCGTTGTCGAAAGACTGACTCCGGGGGGCCGGCTTGTAAACAGGATTTTCGAAAATCTTGTGCATTTACGAAATAGCTCCTATCGTGCTCCTGCGAAAGCAGGAGTCTTCTTTGACCGTGCGCGTTGCCGGATCGGCGAAGGCTCCTGCTTTCGCAGGAACGCGTATTAAAGGATACATCCAGTGACCCAGCCCCTGACCTCCCCTTACGCCCCCGCCGCGGCCAATGACGCGCCTGGCAAGGTGACGCTGGCTGAAAGTGTGTATGAGCGGATGCGCTGGGACATCGTGCGCGGGGCGCTGGCGCCCGGCCTGCCGTTGCGTCTGGAACAGTTGAAGGCCCGTTACGGCGCCGGCTTTTCGCCCCTGCGGGAGGCGTTGAACCGCCTTCAGGGGGAACGCCTCGTCCAGGCCCTGTCGCTGCGCGGCTTCATCGTCGCCCCGCTGTCGCCGGAGGAAATGAAAGACGCCATCGAGTCGCGCATCGTCATTGAGACCGAGGCCCTGCGCCGGGCGATCCAGCGCGGTGACGATGCCTGGGAGGCGGAGATTCTTGCCGCCGCCCATCAGCTTTCCCGACAAACCGGCCGGATCGCGTCGGACTTGCCCGGCGAGGCGCTGGATCAGGCGCTGATCGAGCTGGAATCCCGTCACCGCCGTTTCCACCGCGCCCTGATCGCTGCCTGTGGCTCGCCCCGCCTGCTGCAGATGGCCGATACGCTCTACATGGAAACCGAACGCTACCGCGTCACCGCTCTGACCCGGGCGGTGACCACCGGCGAACGCAACGCCGACGCCGAACACAAGGCCCTGGTCGACGCCATCCTGGCGCGCGACGCGAACACCGCCATCGAGCTGCTGGAGCAGCACTTCCGGGACACCGGGCGCCAGATGGTGGGGCTGATCTAGGGCGGTTGCGCCGGAAGCCGCACCGAATGCCAGCTGGGCTACAGTTTAGGGGACCGCACAATTCCGGGCGCATGTCCCTGTACTGGAAGCCGCCAGACAAGACCCGTCCCGAACTGGCCCCATTTCAGGTGGTAGGAGCTTACCGCGACCGTCGTTGAACGGACACGGATACGTGGTAGTGTCCAGTGCGTTAAAATTCTTGGGGAAAGACGATGGCCTATATTGACTGTTTCGTTGCGGCGGTGCCGAAGGATCAGCGCGAAGCGTTTCTGAATCACGCCCGGGTGGCGGCGGAGGTGTTCAAGGATTGCGGCGCGTTGCGGGTGGTGGATTGCTGGGCGGAAGATGTCCCGGACGGGGAGGTCACGTCCTTTCCGATGGCGGTCAAATGCGGCGCGGATGAAAGCGTCGCCTTGGGATGGGTCGAATGGCCGGACAAGGAAACCCGAAACGCCGGCTTTGAGAAACTGATGCAGGACTCTCGCATGGACCCGGCAACGAATCCGATGCCCTTCGACGGCAAGCGACTGATCTTCGGCGGTTTCGATAAGATCTCCGATGTCTGATGGCGTTTGGCGGGAGACGGGATGGTCCGCCTTCGGCTGCCGGGGATCAGGTTCTCGCACCCCAAAGTCCGGGATAGTCGATCACCAGTCCGAAATCGTCGACCTGCAGGTCGAACCGGTATCCCGGTGACGTGTATCGATAAACGCGCTCTTGAAGTCGTTCGTAGCTCTGCACCAGCGGTTTCACCTGCCAGTCCTGCGTGTCGAGCCATAGGGCCGTGACCTCTGCCCGTGCGCCGACGGCAAGGCGGAGGCGGCGGATGGCGAGCGTGTTGGTGGCGGGGGTGAAGCCGAGGTCGACGTCACGGGCACCGGCTACGCCGTCCAACCGTGCGCCGTTCAGGCTCCAGCCACCATCCCCTTCCCTGGACAGGGCGATGTCGACATCCCGCGATCCATGCCAGCCGGTGACCTGTGCCTGTTCGCTGGTCCAGTCGGGGGCGCAACGGATCGTGTAGGCAAGGGACGCGACTTCGCTCTCTTCGACGAAATTAGCCGTGCCGTCGACGGCCCAGCCGCCATCCGCGCGGCGACGAATGCCGCAGGCTTCCGATCCGTCAACGTCCAGGCGCTTCCAGAAGATCGTCCGGTCTCGATCCATGGTCTCGTTCCTTCATGCCGGTAATGCCGGGACATGGTGCCGGGCGGCAGGGAGGGCGCAAGAAGAAAAACGGCGTGGGTGAAAGCTTCGCAGCCTTCAGTCGTGCAAGTCAAAAAAGCAGCGTTGTTCCGACTGAATACGCCCAAGCTTATAGCGTCATCTATACAATGTTTGGATCGCAAAGGAATTTCATACCGACCGACGCCGTTTGGAGAGTTTTCAGAACGGAGTAAGGTCAGGCCGGATCGGAAAGTGTCATTCCATGGCGCGCGGCGCCGCGCTTTACAAGGTCTGCAACAAGAGCGACGTAAAAGGATTCGTCCCTGCTGCACGACAATACGAAGTTGCTGCCAGGATTTATTGCAGGCTTGTTCAATTCGAGAAACGCGACGGTGTCATCCGCTGGATTGTAACGGAAGTCCGCGCGGAAAAAATCCAAAGGGTAGAATTCTTTGTATAGTTCTTTGCAATAGGCGTTCAGGCGTTTTGCCAAGTGTGGGGCGTCCAGGCGCTCTCTCGTCCTCCCTTTCCCACCCTCCATTTTTTGCGCCCGAGTCTGAATGTTTCCCGGTGCGTCGGAAGTTACCTTTAGGGGCCAACCGACTTGGGCATTCTGCATGCCATCGCCCACACACGCGATGGTAACATCAAACCCGGGCACGAACGCCTCCACCAAAGCGTGCTGACCCTCGTGCAACAATCTCTTCAAGCGACGTTCCGCAGTAACACGGTCTTTTGATACGGCTTCCTCATTGATGAACTCGGAACTCATGCCGAAACGCGGCTTGACCACACAGGGGAACCGAACGGGGCTCCAGTCGACGTTGGCATCGGCCGGGCTGACGGAAATCCAAGTGGCCGTAGGAATGCCACGCTTCAATGCTTTCAATTTGCACGCATGCTTGTCTTCCACTAGCGCCAATGTCAGTGCGTCACCGCACAGCATGGGCAAGCCGATCGCTTCGCAATGTGCCGCGACAACCGATTCTTCGCTCGAAAGACTGTCGCTCGAGTACACGGAAACGGCATAATCGCATTGCTTTCCCAGAGTCAGCACGTCTTTGGGGCTTCTAGCCACAATCACGTTCGGGCAGATCGCCCGCAGCGCTTGGAAGAGTGAAATGTGGTAGGCTACGTGAACGGAATCGGTGCGGATTGGAGGATGGTATTCGGGTGAATAGCGGCGTTCAAAATCAGGAGGTACGAACCCTGCCACGAGCAGGATGGACTTAATCTGTCGCACAGATCGGTGCCTAACCTTCAGGTTTAAACGGCAAATCGTACGCCGGGAGGCGACTGTGTAGGGCCGCAGGACAGTATTCGATTTCCGATGGCCATGTCCAGACGTCGTAGAATGCTGAACGCGCTCAGAGGTCGGGTTAGAAGGACGCAAGCGGTCTTACGCGGCGTTGCGGGGCATCCGGCACGTGGTTCCCGACAAAACGCGACGTTTGGGCGGTTGGCAGACTACCATCAGCGAGAAGCGTTGTTGGCCCGCGGGATTGGCGCGCTCACGGAAGTGTTCCTCGCTGAGGTGGCCTGTACAAAAAGCGTTCCGAAATGGAATCGATTGAGGTCCACCTTCTCACGAATTCGAGACAGCATCTCATGAAGCGATGACACGCGACCAAGTGACAGGTGCTTCAGAAGAAAGGAACGGCGCGGAGACTGGCTCCGCGCCGCGTGAGGCTGAACAGGGGGATGAAACGAAACGTCGTGCGGCCTTACGACTTCATCCGCGCATTGGTCGGGTCGTAGAGGGCTTTCATGCCGACTGCTTCGACCTTCACCGGGAATTTCTGGTTGAAGAACTCGATCTCCAGTTCGCGGCCTTCCTGGCAGTATTCGTGGGGCAGGTAGCCCAGCGCGATGTTCTTGCCGATGGAGGGGCCGAAGGCCAGCGAGGTCGTGTAGGAGCGTCGGCCCAGGCTGTCGATCAGGACCTCGTTGGTCGCCGGATCGACAATCGGGCAGTTGCCGGTCATGAACCGGGCGACTCCGTCCTTGTCGGTATTGTCGGTGACCGTCAGCGTGCACAGCATCGCCGCCTGATGGGGCAGGTCGCGGTGGCGCAGGTTGGCCTCCTTGCCGCGGAAATCGGCAGCCTTGACCTTCGGACGGGCGAGGCCGGCTTCCAGCAGATTGTATTCGGTCAGCAGGTCGGCGTTCTGCAGACGCAGGCTCTTTTCCAGGCGGCGGCTGTTGGCATAGGTCTCCACGCCGACCGGGGTGATGCCGACCTCCCGGAACATGTCCCAGAGCGCCAGGCCATAGGCCATGGAGAAATGCAGTTCCCAGCCCTGTTCGCCGACATAGGAGATGCGAAAGCCCTTCACCGGAACGCCGCGCAGGGTGAAATCCTTGCAGGCGCCGAAGGTGAAGTTTTCCGGGTCCAGGCCGGCCGGGTTGTCCGCCAGTTGCTTGAGCGTGGCGCGGGCGTTCGGGCCCCACACGCCGATGCAGCCGTAATGATCGGTGCGGTCCTCGACGAAGACGTCCCACTCCTTGTCCTGGGCCATGCGGCGCAGATAGGTGGCATCGCGGTTGCCGGCATCGCCGCCGTCGATCATCTGGAACCGGTTCTCACCCAGGCGAAGGACGGTCAGGTCCGCCATGACCCCGCCGGTATCGTCGAGGAAGTTGGTATAGACGCCTTTGCCAACGGCCGTGTCGCCCGCCACCTTGGACGAGGACACGTATTCCATCAGCGTCGCGGCATCCCGCCCGGTGATGTCGTAGATCGCGAAATGGGACAGGTTCACCATGCCGATATTCTCGGACAGTTCCAGATGCTCGGCGTTGGAGACGCGCCAGAAATGGCGGTTGTCCCACTCGTTCAGACGCTCCGGCACGCGGTCGGCGTATTTTTCCAGCAGGGGGGCGTTGCTGGCATAGCCATGCGCGCGCTCCCAGCCGGCAATTTCCATGAAGTGACCGCCCAGTTCCTTCTCGCGCAGGTAATACGGCGCCGTGCGCAGATTGCGGCCCTTGGAATAGGGTTCACGGTTGTGGACCGGCGGATTGTAGATCTTGAACGCCGTCTCGTAACAGCGATCGTAGATGTATTTTTCGGACTTCTGGATAGGGTAATAGCGGGCATAGTCGATTCCGTGATGGTCGATATGGGTACGCCCGTCTGTCATCCAGTCGGCGATGATCTTGCCGGTGCCCGGGCCGTCCTTGACCCAGACGGAGACGCCGTACCACAGGCCGCGCACATCGGGCGATTCCCCGATCGACGGCCCACCGTCGGCGGTGACCTGCAGCAGACCGTTGAAGGAATGCTTCTCGTTGTAGCCCAGCTCTCCCAGGATCGGGGTCAGTTCCAGCGCGCGCTCCAGCGGTTCCATGATCTGTTCCATGTCCAGATCGCGCTGGGACGGGGACAGGCGCGCCTCTTCCTTTTCCAGCAGGTCGCGTGGATGGACCAGGCGGGGGTCCTTTTCCTCGTAATAGCCCCATTCGATCTGGCCGCCCTCGGTCGTGCCGGCGGCGCCGGTATCGCGCAGATAGGCGGAGTTGCCCTGATCGCGCAGCAGCGGATAGCCGATCTCCTTGCCGGTGCCCTTGAATTCGTCATAGGGCCCGAAGAAGGTCAGCGGATGGTCGACCGGCATGACCGGCAGGTCTTCCCCCGCCATCTCCGCAATCAGGCGGCCCCACAGGCCGGCGCAGACCACGACCCTGGAGGTCTCGATATAACCGCGGGAGGTTTGAACGCCCTTGATGCGGCCGTTTTCGATATCCAGGCCGGTGCAGGGGGTGTTCGGCATGGTCTCCAGCTTGCCGGTGGCTTCGGCCTCCTGGATCATCTCACCCGCGACGGTCTGGGAACGTGGGACGACCAACCCGGCATCCGGGTCGAACAGCGCGCCCTGGATCATGTCTTCCTCAATCAGGGGCATGCGCTCCTTGACTTCCTGCGGCGTGATCAGGTGCACGTTGCTGCCGAAGGCACGGCCGGAGCTGACGCGGCGTTCCAGTTCGCGCATGCGCTCGTCGTCGCCCTTGCGCGCGACTTCGATGCCGCCGATACGTTCATAGCGACCGCGCTTCTCATAGAAGTCGATCGAGTATTTGGTGGTGAAGATCGTCATCTGATCATGCGCGGTCATGAAACAGAAGTCGGACGCATGCCCAGTGGAGCCGATATCCGTCGGAATGCCCGACTTGTCGATGCCGATGATGTTCTCCCAGCCCCGTTCGATCAGGTGATGGGCCACCGAAGCCCCGACGATGCCACCCAGGCCGATGATCACGACATCCGCCTTCTTCTGGAACTGCGCCATAGATACCGTCTCCGTCATAGAAGAATTCGTTGAGTTCCGTCCCGTGCCGATCGATCCGGTGATCGGATTCGACGCAGGCAGGGCAGCCCGCCTCAGGATCGGGCTGCCGTCAAACTGTCCATCGCGGCGCAGGATGTTGAAATCCGGCCGATCCGGCTTTCACGATTGCGACGTTGACGGCAATTCCTACGCCACGGGGGCTCCCGAGAATGGCAGGGTAACCGGTCGTAGTAGCCCGTTGTAGTTGCCAAATTATGGTTAACGGCGTATGAATATGAGACTAGGGGCGGGAGAAGAATCTCCTATAATTTGGCGTACGGTTACCGGGCTTTAAGCTTTTCCGTGAGAAGCTGCACGCGGCGAGGAGCTCCCTCGCCGCAAGCCGGACACCTGTGTCCGGGGCGGTCCCTCATGGACAATGGCGATTCTGCAGTGTGGTGCATAGATGCCGGAAGGCGGAGATTCAAAGGCAGCCGCGCGATCTGATCTGGCCGCGGATATGATCCTTTCCGACGAGCGGGAGAGGGTGGCGGCCTTCTTCGCCCGGGAGGCGATGGATCCGCCGACCTTCGTCTGGAACCCGGACCCCGAGACGTTTCCGCATCTCCTGCTGAAGGAGTTTCTGGCGACATGGCAGGCAATGCCGCGGACGGATGCCTGCCCGTTGCCACAGGTCAGGGATTTCGACGTCTTCACCTTTCGGCACGCGATTGGCCACATGATGTATCTGGATGTGATCGACGGCGGAAGGGACTTCCGATACCGTGTCTATGGCAGCCGGATCGCGCAGTTCTCGGGCTTCGATCTGACCGGGAAGTGTCTTGGTCATGCCGATGCGCCTTCGATCAGCCGGGATTTCATGCTGGCCTGCTACAAGGCACTGATCCGACGGCAGGAGCCGCTGTTCACCCAGCACAAGTCGCCGCGCGATTTCCTGGTTGCGACATGGAGCCGGCTGCTGCTGCCCCTGGTGAATGAGGCCGGCCAGACGGAACGGCTTCTGGGCGTCAACATTCCGAGCGGCAAGGAACCCCTGAATACCAGTGTCCGCTCCGTCTTCAACTAGCGCATTTCCGATCCAGCCGCCAAACACTCCGATGACGCGGCTAATGAGGAAGGAAGTCGCGAATTCGAACGTCGACGCCGCGTCCCGGGTCCATAAGGAGGCTTCGGGTTGGCGCGGAACCACGTGAACCCGAGGTCTGAGGCGATTGGTTTATCTGACTCCGTCCGCCAGCGCTGGCGTGCGGATAGCGGCGTTCGAAAGGGAATTCCAGATGAGTGAACAGACGGCCGAAACCACCGGTGGCGGAAGACGGGCAGGGCGCGGCGGTGGCGGCGGGCGCGCCGCACGACAGGCGGCGCGGGCCGCCGGCGGGCAGACTGCGCCGGCCTATATCACCCGTAAGATCGGCTATTTCGAATTGCTTCAGGAAGAGACGCTCGAACTCATCGAGCGTAATGCCGACACGGTGCTGGAGGAGATCGGTCTTGATTTCCGCGGCGACGAGGAAGTGCTGCAGATGTGGCGCGACCAGGGCTGCGACGTGCAGGGTGAACGCGTTCATTTTCCGCGCGGTCTGTGCAAGAAGCTGATCCAGGACACCGCGCCGTCGCTCATCACCCAGCATGCCCGAAACCCGGCGCGCACGGTCAAGATGGGCGAGGGGCATACGGTTCTGGTCCCGGCCTACGGCCCGCCCTTCGTCCGTGACCTCGACAAGGGGCGCCGATACGGCACGATCGAGGATTTCCGCAACTTCGTGAAACTGGCCTATATGTCGCCTGGGCTTCACCATTCCGGCGGCACGGTCTGCGAACCCGTCGATGTTCCGGTGAACAAGCGCCATCTGGACATGGTCTACAGCCATATGCGCTATTCCGACAAACCCTTCATGGGGTCGGTTACGGCGCCGGAGCGCGCTGAGGACACTGTGGAGATGTGCAAGATCCTGTTCGGCGCGGACTTCGTCGACCAGAACTGTGTCGTCATCAACCTGATCAATGCCAACTCGCCGATGGTCTGGGACGATACGATGCTGGGCGCGCTGAAGGTCTATGCGCGCAACAATCAGGCGACGGTGATCTCGCCATTCATCCTGTCAGGCGCGATGAGCCCGGTCACGGTGCTCGGCACGCTGACGCAGCTCTATGCCGAAGCGCTGGCGGGCATGGCCCTGACACAGGTCTGTCGTCCCGGGGCACCGGTGGTGTTCGGGACCTTCGCCTCGTCGATATCCATGCAGTCCGGTGCGCCGACCTTCGGAACCCCGGAACCTTCACTGGTCCTGTATGGCGCGGCACAGCTGGCACGCCGGCTGGGGGTGCCCTTCCGGTCCGGGGGCGGGTTCACGGCGTCGAAGACGGCCGATGCGCAGGCGGCCTATGAATCGGCAAACACGCTGCAGACGGCGGCGCTGGGGGGTGTGAACTTCATGCTGCACACCGCGGGCTGGCTCGAAGGCGGCCTTGTCATGGGCTACGAGAAGTTCGTGATGGATGCGGATCAGGCATCGATGCTCGGTCGCCTGCTCGATGGTCCGGACCTCAGCGAAAACGGTCAGGCGATGGACGCGATTCGCGAGGTTGGCCCGGGGATGCACTATCTCGGCTGTACCCATACGCAGCGGAATTTCGAGACCGCCTTCTACCGCTCGCCGCTTGCCGACAACAATTCCTACGAACAATGGGAAGCCGAAGGCAGCCTCGACATGAACCAACGCGCCAATGCCCGCGTGAAGAAGCTGCTTTCCGAGTACCAGGCACCGGAGATCGACCCGGCGGTCGACGAGGCTCTCCAGGCCTTTGTCACGCAGCGCAAGAACTCCATGCCCGACGCCGCCTACTAGGTGCCGACTGTCCCGAGTGAAGGAAGTGCCGGCGTAATGCCGGCACTTTTCTTTTTTGGGAAAGACCTGTCAGCGCATGATTTCCCGGGCCATCTGCTGAAGCTGCCCGGGAAGGTCCGCTTCCACGCGACCGAGCCATTTCAGTGCCTCATCCAGGTCTTCGAACGTCGCGCGTTCTTCGTCGTAATCTGAAATCTGCTCCGCCATGCCGAAGATCAGACGCACGGTCACAAGGCTGAGCGGATTTGGGCAGACGACTGCGAGTTTCGTCGGCGCTACCCCGCCGCCGTCGCCGAAGTAGGTTTCCCTGTCGACGTGAGCGATCTCCATACCGGCCTGCGGGGTCAGTTCGCTGAGTTGTGCGTTCGGATGCAGCAGCATCAGGGTGTCCAGCGTAACGCCCTCTGACGGGTCGAAGCCGGGATTGGATATCCCGTCGATCACGTCCCGGGATGCTACGTGACCCCACATGAACCCGACGATAAGCGACCGGTCCGGCACAAGCCGCAACGCGTATCCCACGATCCCCAACCCCAACCTTGTTTGCTGAATCGTACCGCAATCGTTGTCGGCGGTCGAAGGGCCGTTTTGAAAAAAGAACGGCCCGGGCGATGCCGGGCCGTTCCAGTACGTTGTCGAACTGAGAGTTTCGCTTACGCGAACCACCAACGTTCGGCGTTCTTGTGACCATCCAGTTCCCAGTTGCTGGCCATTTGCTCCGGCAGCTGGATCTTGGAACTGGCCGCATGGGTGTAGGCCATGTAGATCGGGATGATGTTGCCGCAGTCTTCGTTACAGATCCGCTGCATCTCGACATACATTTCGCGACGCTTCGTCGTATCCAGTTCGGCGCGGGCCTGAACCAGAAGCTCATTGAAGCGTTCGTTTTCCCAGAACGATTCGTTCCAGTCGGCACCCGAGGAGTAGATCTGGCTGAAGATCCAGTCTTCCGTCGGACGGCCGCCCCAGTAGGAACCGCTGAACGGCTTCTTCAGCCAGACGTTCGACCAGTATCCGTCATCCGGCTCACGCACGACGTTGATCGTGATGCCGGCTGCCTTTGCGGTTTCCGCGAAGAGCTGCGCACCGTTGACCGCGCCTTCAAAGGCGGTGTCGGCGATATGCAGGTCGACCGTCAGGTTTTCCATGCCCGCCTGTTTCAGGTGGAACTTGGCCTTTTCCGGATCGTATTCACGCTGCGGCAGTTCTTCCGGCGTGGCGCGGTAAATGTTGGCCGGGCCGATCGGATGGTCGTTGCCGACTTCGCCCAGACCCTGAAGCAGTTTCTCGACGAACTCGTTCCGGTCGATCGAATACTTCAGCGCCAAGCGGACATCGTTGTTGTCGAACGGTGCCGTGTTGCAATGCATCGGCATCGTCGCATGCTTGTTGCCGAAGGTTTCAAAGACCTGGATGGTCGGTACCTGACGCATCAGGCTGACCGTGTTCAGATCCAGGTTCGTGATGCAGTCCAGTTCGCCGGTCTGCAGACCCGTGTTGCGCGCGTTGGCGTCCGGCACGAACAGCGATTCGACTTCGTCGAAATGCGCACGGCCTTCCTTCCAGTAGTTCGGGTTGCGCTTCACGACGGTACGAACGCCCGGATCGAAACTGACCAGCGAGTAGCCGCCCGTACCGACGCCGGATTCCCAATCGATCGTGCCGTCGTCCTTTGCCGGGCAGATGCCCAGGTGGTAGTCCGACATCAGGAACGGGAAATCGGCACTGCCGCCGCTCAACGTGAAGACGACCGTATCCTTGCCGTCTGCCTTCACATCGGTGATCGGCGAGACGATGCCCTTCGCCGCGGAATCGGTGTCCTCACCGCGGTGATGGTTGATCGAGGCTACGACATCAGCGGCTTCCAGCGTCTTTCCGTTATGGAATTCCACGCCCTGGCGCAGCTTGAAGGTCCAGGTGGCGGCATCCGGTGCTGCTTCCCAGCTCTCCGCCAGTTCACCGGTCAACTGCCCGTCAGACCCGATTTCCGTCAGGTTGTTGCGCAGCATACCGAAGCTGACATTGATCATGTAGGAATCGAGGATCTGTGCCGGATCCATCGTATCCCCGGACCCGCCGCCGGTCAGCGCCTGGCGGAAACGTCCGCCTTTTTTCGGGGTTGCCGCCTGAACCCGATCGACATGGCCGAACACCGTGGTGGAGGCGACGCCCGCACCGAGCGCGGCGGCAATGAATCCGCGACGGCTCAGTTCTCCGCGCGCGAATGCCCTCTTCATGAGATCAAATTTGTGACGGAGCTCCCCGTCCATCTTATTCGACATCTTTGTACTCTCCCTGTTATTGGACGGTCCCAGTACCGCCATCACATGGTAGCGCCAAGCGCGCGGAGCCGTTAGCGCAGATATACTCGCCGTCCCTTGAGATAAGGTCACCAGCACGCGCGCCTGACCTTTCCGACGAGTGGGCTCAAGGCTATCATGTCCCTGATGCAATGCAACAAATTGGGGACGGGGACGCGGTGACGGCTGGGCTGGGAGAATTCGATTACATCATCGTCGGAGCAGGGACCGCAGGCTGTGTCCTGGCCAATCGGCTGAGCGCAGACCCGAAGAACCGGGTCCTGCTTCTGGAGGCCGGGGGTAAGGATGATTACCTGTGGATCCACATTCCCGTCGGCTACCTTTATACGATGGGCAATCCGCGCACCGACTGGCTGTTCCGGACAGAGGCGGAACCCGGCCTGAACGGTCGCGCGCTGGACTATCCGCGCGGCAAGGTTCTGGGCGGCTGTTCGTCCATCAATGGCATGATCTACATGCGGGGGCAGGCCCGGGATTACAACATCTGGCGCCAGATGGGAAATACGGGTTGGGGCTGGGACGACGTCCTGCCTTACTTCGTGAAATCCGAAGACCATGTGGACGGCCGAAACGACAATCATGGAACCGGCGGTCCGTGGCGTGTCGAGCATCAGCGCCTGCGCTGGGACATCCTGGACGCCTTCCGCGAGGCGGCAATTGAAACCGGCATTCCGGCCACGGATGACTTCAACACCGGAAACAATGAAGGCATCGGCTATTTCCAGGTCAATCAGCGGCGCGGCGTCCGCTGGTCCTCCGCGCGCGGGTTCCTTCGCCCGGCGATGAACCGGCCGAATCTGCAGGTCGTAACCAAGGCACACTGCAAATCGGTCATCATCGAAGATGGTCGCGCCGTTGGGGTCGACCTACTGGTCGACGGATCGGCAACATCCGCGCGCGCGGCGGGGGAGGTCGTTCTGGCCGCCGGCGCGGTGGCGTCGCCCGTCATCCTGCAACGGTCGGGCATCGGCCCCGGCGCGGTGCTTCAGGAACACGGCATCTCCGTGCGCCATGATCTGAAGGGGGTCGGCGAGAATCTGCAGGACCATCTGCAAGTTCGGCTCGCCTTCAAGGTTGAGGGGGTGCGCACGTTGAATGAGCTGACCCACAACCCGCTGCGCAAGGCCGCGATGGGGTTGGAATACGCGCTGTTTCGGTCGGGGCCGCTCAGCATGGCGCCCAGCCAGTTGGGCTGTTTCGCGAAATCGGATCCGGACCGTGAGACGCCGAACCTGCAATACCATGTGCAGCCCCTGTCGACGGACAAACTGGGGGAGGCGTTGCATCCGTTCCCAGGCTTCACCGCCTCGGTCTGCAATCTGAGGCCTGAAAGCAGGGGAACTGTCCGATTGCGATCAGCGGATCCGATGGACAAGCCGGTCATCCGGCCAAACTATCTGCACGACCCTGCGGATCGGAAAGTCGCTGCGGATGCGATCAAGCTGACCCGCCGAATCGCCCAGGCGCCCGCGCTGCAGAAATTCAGGGCGACGGAGTTCAAGCCGGGACCGCAGATCGACGGCGATGAGGAACTGGCCCGTGCTGCCGGCGATATAGCGACGACCATCTTCCATCCGGTTGGAACCGCAAAGATGGGGCCGGCTTCAGACGATACTGCCGTTGTGGATCCGGAACTCCGGGTTCACGGCATTGGCGGCCTGCGTGTTGTCGATGCGTCCATCATGCCGACCATCACTTCGGGCAACACCAACTCGCCAACCGTCATGATCGCAGAGAAGGCGTCCGACATGATCCTGCGCGCTGCCAGAGCCTGAGGCACGCGTGAAGGGAAGTCTAATGATCGGGAAGGAATGGTGGGCGGTACTGGGATTGAACCAGTGACCCCTCGCGTGTGAAGCGAGTGCTCTCCCGCTGAGCTAACCGCCCGTCGCCGTAGCGGACGGTCGGATACTCCCTGGCTTGGGGACTGTCAAGCGACGGCGACCCGGAAACGGTTTCCTGGCCGCAATTTTCCGCAGGAAGGAAAATTCACTGTGCGCGCACGACATCTACCAGGATGTCGACTACGACACCGGTTGCCGCGTCCACCAGCGCGACATCATCGCCCACTATCAGGGCATCGACTATCTTCCCGACGCTGGAATCGCGATTACGCAACTCGGCCTGCAGCGGGGCCGGGATGCTCTTCTTCGCGATACCGGGGGGCAGCGGTTTGCCGCGGGCGACATTCTTCGCAATCCCGGGGGGCAGGGCTTCCACTGGTTGAGGGTGGCTCTGGAAGTATTCCTCAATCAGCGCCCGGGACGACGAATCTATAATGGACCGGGCGATCACGTCCCCGATATCGTCAGAAGGCTGTGGCGTGGAAGACTGTTCCTTTTGGGCGTTTCCGCCTTTGTCCTTGTTGGCATTCTCGTTCTTCGCATTCGCGCCGGCGGGCACCAGGAAAGCAAACACCGCCACAGCGGCAAGGCCTGCGACGAGGGTCCTGGCTCGGATAGTGCGATGCTTCGATTCGGCATAAGTCATGCTGTGTCTCCACAAGTTGGTGCTGCCCGACCCTTAACGAAGATTTGGGGGGCAGTTTCGTTCTTTCAAATTTTGACCGTCATATTTCTGGACCACCGACAGATATGAACCCATATCAGCCCTAATGCGTGACGCGAACACCACGACGAGACCAAAATTCATGCTGGGCGCACTCTTTGTTGCCGCCCTGATTTTCCTGTCGATCGGCGCGTCGGCGGCTCGTGCCGACACGTCGGACCCGCTGACCCTCGAATACGAGGCCTATTTCGGGGGCTTTCATGTCGCATCCGGGCGTACGTCGATTGCGCTGGAGGGCGAAGGCTACACGATCACCGGAAAGGCTAGGGCGCGCGGTCTCCTGGACTGGTACAGCGGCTGGCAGGGGAATGCGGTCTCCAGGGGACAGATCGGCACGGATGGTGCGGTCGTCCCGTTAACCCATGACAATGGCGGTGTCTGGCGCGGCAGCACCCGTCGAAACGCGCTGGTCTTTCAGCCCGACGGGTCGGTGGAGGTGGCACAGGAATCCCCGCCGGACCCGAACAAGCTGACCCCGATTCCGCCGGCATCGATTCCCGGAAGCGTGGATCCGATCAGTGCAATCCTGTTTCTCGCGGGGGTGATCGAAAAGGGCGGCGGATGCAATGGCAGCATCCCGATCTATGACGGTCGGCGCCGATACGATCTGTCCGTCACGGAAGGCGCAACCCGGACCTTCGAGAAGAACGATTACACGATCTTCGCCGGGGAGGCGACCGCCTGCGAGATCGAATTCCAGAAGATCGGCGGCTTTCGCAAGGACCAGTCGAAATATTCGCGGACTGCGCGCGACCGCACCGTCTGGGTGGCGCGGCCACTGCCCGATGCACCGCCGATTCCGGTGCGGGTGGATGTCGAGACGGATTTCGGACAATTGGTTGTCCACCTGACCGCGGCGCGGCACAGCGGCCGCGAAATCGCGCTGGAACCCGGCAGAGACAATCTGGCCGATTGACGGTTCTGATCGCACAGACTTGAGAGCAGGGCGATTGCGGTCCTGCCATGCGGCGCATGCTTCGCCTTCCGCCCGGCATGCCGCAACATTCCCCCTTTCGGTCCGCAGAGGAAAAACAACTTTTCCGATATAAAAAAATCGAATCCGTAAACGAATTGGAAACCTTGTTATTCTATTTTCCGGAGCATCCAGTCGAGGGTGGGGACCAGCGCATGGAAACGACGAACGACCGCATCAACAATATTCGTACCGTTCTGGCGGATATTGTGGGCAGTGATCTGGCGGACAGTCTGGTTCGTGCCGGCCGCAAGCGCGGCGAATTCGATCTGGACATGCAATTGGCCATCAATGATGGGCTGCAATCCCTTACAATCGAGAAGCGACAGGAAGCCATCGCGCTTCTCGATTCGATGCTTCAGGACGCCTGACGGAATGTAGGCGCCGCTTGCCACGATTGCGGGCGGGATGAACCCCGCCCGCTTTTGAATCGTCCTGGTTCGACCTCGGGATCAAACCGACTGGCTGCGGATTCGATCCAGGAAGGCATTGACCTGGCGGTCCAGTTCCTGAGCCCGGTCGGACAGTTCCTGGCTGATATCCTCCACGGTCTTGGCGCGCTCGCCGTTCTGTACCGCCAGGTCCCGCATTTCTCCAACCTGATCGGAAACCGTCGACGTGCCGGCTGCCGCCTGGCCGACGGCGGAGGAGATTTCGCGTGTTGCCGCCTCCTGCTCCTCGATGGCCGCGGCGATCGATGCCGCGGTCGAGTGGATATCGGCGATCGTCTGGGAGATCGACTTGATGGCGTCGACCGTTGTCCGGGTCTCACCCTGAACCGCCTCGATCTGCTGCGCGATCTCGCCTGTCGCCTTGGACGTCTGGTTGGCCAGGGATTTGACCTCGTTCGCAACGACGGCAAAGCCTTTCCCGGCCTCTCCCGCGCGCGCTGCCTCAATCGTCGCATTGAGGGCCAGCAGGTTGGTCTGTTCGGCAATATCGTTGATCAGGGACAGAACCTCGCCAATTCGGTCCGCTGCGCGCGCCAGATTGCCGACCAGAGTGTTCACCCGATCCGCCTCCGATACGGCGCCGTCGGCCACCGACGTGGCGCGGGTGACTTGGCTGGCGATCTCACGGATGGAACTCGACAGCTCCTCCGCGCTGGCGGCGACCGTGTTCACGTTTTCCGAGGCCTGGTTCGCCGCGTCGCCAACGATGGAGGACTTCTCCTGATTCGTCGACGCGGAGTTGCGGACATCCTGGGCGGCCTGACGGAAGGCGTCGCAGCTGCGGTTGACGCTGCGAATGATCTCTCCGACGGCCGCTTCGAAATCCTCGGCAAACTGCCGGCGGGCGACCGCCCGTTCCTGGGACTGTCGCTGCTGATCCTCCAGCCGTTCCTGTTCCAGGGCCCGCATGCGGATTGCGGATTCCCGGAAGGAATCCAGAGCGGTGTTGATCCTGCCGATTTCGTCCCCGCGATCCTGGCCCGGGACTGCACTGTCCAGATCGCCCGCTTCCAGCCGCGCGATGGAGGCCGCGGTCGTGCGCAGCGGTGCCTTGATGATGCGACTGGCGACCAGGAACAGGACAAGGGCGACCACGCCAACAACGCAGAGACCGCCGATCCAGGAAATAATCATCAGGTCATGAACCGGCTTCTGCACGGTGGCATCGGGGATTCGCACAACGACCGACCAGGGGGTGGTCGTGCCGGTGATCTTCGCCGGTTCAAAGATCAGTCGCTCATCGTTAACTTCCTCGACCAGTCGGTCGCCGGCCTGCACGGCTTTCAGGGCGCCCGCGAGTTCCGGAGAGGTTTCGCTGATCGGCTTCCCGCGGATTTCGTCATCTTCATGGGCGACCCAGGATCCCTGATACGACAGCAACTGCAGGCGTCCGTCACCGAATGGGTTCTCTGCCGCGAAGGCTTCCGACAGATCGTTCAGGCTGATGTCGACGCCGGCAACGCCGACGACCTTGCCCTCGTGAAGGATCGGCACACAGAAGGACACCAGCACGACCCATTGCCCCTCGATATCGTACCCGACGGCATCCGTGACATAGGGCTTGCCGGTTTCAAGCGGGACCTGGAAATAGGCGTTTTCCGGTCCGCTGCCCTGATATGCCGTCAGGTGATAGGGCTGAATGCCCTTGCCGAAATTGTAGAAGTAGGTGGAGTAGCGTCCGGTTTCGTCGGTGAACGGTTCCTTGCCCTTGAACTCTTCATCCCGGCCGTCGAGAGCGTTCGGAATGAAGCCCGCCCAGGCGCCCGCCAGGGCCGAGTTGTCCTCCATCGTCTTTCGCAGAACGTTGTTCAACGCGTCACGATCCACGGCACCGGCTTCTTTCAGCCCTTCGAACACGGAAGACAGGCTGGATGCCAGGGTCATGCCTTCATTCAGCAGGCGAGAGACCTGTTCAGCGTGCTTTTCGGCAATCGCCTCGGCCTTCTCGTTCGAGAGTGTGGAGACCGAATTCGCAGCAAGGCTGGTCTGGAGCCAGATTGCGACAATCAACAGAATGGCGGTGCAGGCGACACTGATCAAAGTCAGCTTTGCGCCGATGGATAGGTTCTTCATTTGAGCGTTTCCCGTTTCCCCGTCATGCCCACAGGCATGCTCTGCCCAATGTGGTAAGCAAGTATGATTAAGAAGTGATTAAGTGCGCGCACCAAATCGCCGATTTCGGCATGCTGTCACAAATCGAAATAACCCGTAACGGGCCGAAACACGATGTGACTTGGCCGGATGTCCGGCGTATGGCAGTTTCCCGGCCCATTGGCGCTGAAAACCGCGTCTCCGTCCCGATAGAAAGTCTCTGCTGGTTATTCCTGATGTCCGACCATCCGATTGCCGCCGTCATTCTCGCCGCCGGAAAAGGAACGCGCATGAAATCCGCGCTTCCCAAGGTCCTGCACAAGGTCGGTGGCATGCCGCTGATCGGCCATATCATCGCGGCGTTGGAGCCGCTGGCACCAGCGCTGCAGGTCGTTGTGGTCGGGCCAGAAATGGACAGTGTCACCGCAGCGGTTGCGCCGATCCCGACCGCCGTCCAATCGGACCGGCTCGGCACGGCCGATGCGGTCAAGGCGGCCAGACCGTCATTGCAGGGTTTCGAAAACGGAACCGTCTTCGTCCTGTTCGGCGACACCCCCTTTATCGCACCGGAAACCCTGTCGGCCATGATCGATGCGCGGCGCGCGGGGGCCGGAATTGTCGTCCTGGGATTCGAACCTGAAGATCCGGCGGAATACGGTCGCCTGGTAACCAACAATGCCGGCGCGCTGGAGGCCATTGTCGAGTTTCGGGACGCCGACGAGGCAACACGCGCCATAGGCCTTTGCAACTCCGGCGTCATGGCGATCGACGCCGCGCGGCTGTTCGACCTGATTGATCGGATCGGCAACGATAATGCGAAGGGTGAATATTATCTGACGGATATCGTCGCCCTGGCGCGCGCCGACGGCATGGAATGCCGGGTGATCGTCGCCGATGAATCGGAACTGTTGGGCATCAATTCCCGCACCGAATTGGCCGACGCGGAGGCTCAGTGGCAGGGCCGTGCCCGCAATGCGGCAATGGACGGGGGCGCGACGCTGCTG
The DNA here is from genome assembly GCA_033344895.1 of Alphaproteobacteria bacterium. Taxonomy (NCBI): domain Bacteria; kingdom Pseudomonadati; phylum Pseudomonadota; class Alphaproteobacteria; species Alphaproteobacteria bacterium. The sequence continues at coordinate 4,544,657 of JAWPMN010000001.1, read as the reverse complement.
GACCCGGCCACGGTCTATTTTTCCTGGGACACAATTGTCGGACAGGATGTGGTGATCGGGCAGAACGTGGTCTTTGGCCCCGCGGTTCACATTTCCGACAATGTCGAAATCAAGGCGTTCAGCCATCTGGAAGGATGCCGCGTTTCCAGTGGCGCGGTGATCGGACCCTATGCCCGGCTGCGCCCGGGGGCGGAAATCGGCGAGGGTGCCCGGGTCGGAAACTTCGTCGAGGTGAAGAATGCGACGCTGGGGACAGGCGCCAAGGCGAACCATCTCAGTTATATCGGGGATGCGCAGGTCGGTGCGCGCGCGAATATAGGGGCCGGCACGATCACCTGCAATTACGACGGCTATCTGAAGCATCGCACCGTGATCGGCGAGGAGGCCTTCATTGGCTCCAACTCCGCTCTTGTCGCCCCTGTGACCATAGGTCAGAGAGCCACGGTGGGGGCCGGGTCGACGATCACGAAGCCCGTCTCGGATGATTCGCTGGCGCTGGCGCGTGGCGACCAGAAGGAACATGTCGGCATGGCGGCCCGGATGCGTCAGCGTCTGAAGGCCCGCAAGGACGCGTTGAAGAACAGTTAAGGGCGCTGCCCTCAAGCAAGATCGGGAAATTTTCATGTGCGGTATTATCGGCATTCTGGGTAAGGCGGACGCAGCGCCGCTTCTGGTCGACGGCCTGCGGCGTCTTGAATACCGTGGTTATGATTCCGCGGGTATTGCGACGCTGGTGAACGGGCGGATTGGCAGGCGTCGCGCCGAAGGCAAACTGGACAACCTTGCGGCGGTCCTGGCATCGGAGCCGCTGGCCGGGACCACCGGTATCGGTCATACCCGATGGGCCACACATGGCGTGCCGTCGGAGGCAAATGCCCACCCGCATGCGACGGAACGCGTCGCCATCGTCCATAACGGCATTATCGAGAACTATCAGGAACTGCGCGACGGGTTGTCGGGCAAGGGCGTCAGTTATGACAGTGAGACCGACACGGAGGTCGTGGCCCATCTGGTGTCGGATTTCCTGGCCCAGGGCCTGAGCCCGCAGGAAGCGGTCGCGAAAACCCTTCCCATGCTGGAAGGGGCGTTCGGATTCGTCATGGTCTTCGCCGGCCACCACGATCTGATGATCGGCGCGCGCCGCGGGAGTCCGCTGGCCATCGGCTACGGCGATGGAGAAATGTATTTCGGATCGGATGCACTGGCGCTGGCGCCGCTGACCCGGCGGATCTGCTACCTGGAAGAAGGCGACTGGGCGGTCATTTCCCGCGACAAGGCGGAGGTTTTCGATACTCAGAGCAATCCGGTCGAACGTCGCGTCGTCGAGACAGCTGTGTCCGGGGCGATGATCGGCAAAGGCAATTATCGCCACTTCATGCAGAAGGAAATCCATGAACAGCCCGCCGTGATCGGCGACACGCTTCACACCGTGCTCAATCCGGCGACCCAGACCATTACGCTGCCGGATCTGCCCTTCGACCTAACGTCGGTGCCGAAGGTCACGATTGGCGCCTGTGGCACCGCTTCTTATGCCGGCATGGTGGCGAAATACTGGTTGGAAAGCGTGGCGCGGCTGCCGACCGAAGTCGATATCGGCTCCGAGTTGCGCTATCGGGAAACGCCGTTGCCGAAGGATGGACTGGCGCTGTTCATCAGTCAGTCGGGCGAGACCATGGATACGCTGGAGGCGCTGCGTTACGCCCGGCAGCAGGGTCAGAGCATCCTGTCCATCATCAATGTGCCGGAATCGACGATTGCCAGATCCTCGGATGCGGTAATCCAGACCAAGGCGGGTCCGGAAATCGGCGTCGCGTCGACCAAGGCGTTTACGACCCAGCTCACTGTTCTGGCGTGCCTTGCCATTGCGGCGGCCAAGGCGCGCGGACATCTGACCCGGCAGCGGGAGGCGGAACTGGCGTCGGCGCTGGCCGAAGTGCCGGGAAGGGCTGCCGAGGTTCTGAACCATGACGACTACATCCGTCAGATCGCTCAGACGGTTGCGGAGGCGCGCGACGTCTTCTTTATGGGGCGCGGATCGGCCTATCCGATTGCCATGGAAGGCGCGCTGAAGCTGAAGGAAATTTCCTATATCCACGCCGAAGGATATGCCGCCGGAGAGATGAAGCACGGCCCCATCGCGCTGATCGAGGAAGACGTGCCGGTCGTAATGATCGCGCCGTCCGGCCCGCTGTTCGAGAAGACGGCGTCCAATGTTCAGGAAATGGTCAGCCGGGGCGGACGGGTAATCTTCCTGTCCGACGCCGCGGGGATCGAGAAGATGAGCCGCATGGCCAAACCGTTCGCCAGCATCGAACTGCCCAAGGTGGATCCCTTCGTGGCGCCAATCCTCTACACCATTCCGGTCCAGCTGCTGGCCTATCACACCGCAGTCTGGAAGGGCACCGATGTCGACCAGCCCCGCAATCTGGCGAAGGCGGTGACCGTCGAGTGATCAGGTTTCCATATACATCGTGATGCGCCTGGAATCGGCAAAGCCGCACTTTCGGTAATAGTCGGTCAATCCCTGATCGGCCTCCGCTTCGGGTGTAATGACCAGAATGACCTGGCTGGCATCACGCGACCTTGCCCAGCGGACCGCGCTGTCCAGGAGCAGGCGCGAGAGGCCCTGTCCCCGGTAATCCGGGGAGACATAGAGGTCCTCCAGTTCGCAGGACCAGCCGAATTCGACTCCGAAGGTGACTGTTGCGGAGCTCATCCCGACAGGCTTGCCATTGTTCTCCGCGATCCAGACTGCTGCGCGGTCTTCGGATAACATCGTCGCCAGATTGCGGGCGACGTGCTCTTCGGGAACTTCGATCCCGTCTTCCCGATAGAAATCGAGGTAAAGCGGCAGGAGTCGTCTTTCGTCGCCTTGACGTGCACGTTGGATGGAAATCACTATCGGGGCCCTCATGTTCAGGATCGGCATGCAATATCAGTTCAAGGAGCTTGTTACGGGTCGAGGCGGCGTTGTCCAGTGCGACCTGTATCAGGAAAGGCAGACATGACCGATCTGGGGCCGCTTCCCCGTATTTCGGCCAGTGACGTTGCGGACGATGAATTGCGGTGCCGGCTCGCGCTTTGGCATGCGCAGCGCATCGACGGCATGGGAGTGCCCTTGACGCGTGAGATCGATCCCTTTGCCGTGCCTGCGCTGGCAGGATCGGTCATTCTGTACGATGTCGATCCGAAATTTGGGCTTAAGTTCCGACTGGTCGGCGAGGACGTGAAGGCCCGCATCGACCGCAATCCCAAGGGACTGCCCCCTGAGGCCGTCGTGGGTGATGATGCTTACGGTCAGCTTATCGTCGCACAATTGCGGCATTGCCTTGAGGCGGGGTTGCCGCTGTATTCCCACCATGACTTCCGGGCGCCAGGTGATGAAATGGTCAGGCCTGCGATTCGCATTGCCATGCCCTATGGCAATGGTCGGCGTGTCACCAGGTTGCTCTGCTATCAGAAATTCTCCGGGAAACTTGCCTTTCCGAAGACGCCGGACGACCCGGATTGGCGCATTGTGAAAATCGCTCTGGTCGATCGGGCATGATGGTCCGGCTCGCCAAACCGGATACCGTCGCCTAGTCTCCGGACCGCGCCGGCGGAGTGTCCGCGGGTCGGCGAGCCGGGAGGCAGGAGACATGCAGGCACGAACACGATCGATCGCGACGATTCTTCTGGGGGCCGGCATCGTCTTCCTGGGATACGGTCTGATGGTGACCGTCCTGCCGATCCGTGCGCAGTTGGAAGGGTTCGGCGAAACCGCGATTGGTCTGATGGGGTCGGCCTATTTCGTTGGTTTCGTAATCGGTTGCGCGGTCGGGCCCGGCGTGGTGAAGGCCGTCGGCCATACACGCGCCTTTGCGGGCTTCGCGGCCCTGGTCGCGGCTCTTGCGCTGGTCTTTCCTCTGGCGGTCGATCCCTGGCTTTGGATGGCGCTGCGGTTCATCAGCGGCATCTGTCTGGCCGTAGTCTACATGGTGATCGAAAGCTGGTTGAACGAACAGGCGACCAACCGGATTCGCGGTATGGTCCTGTCCGTCTACATCATCGTCGGGAACCTGGCCACGATCGGCGGCCAACAGATGGTTGTGGTCTACGATGCCGCCGGTCTGGCCCTGTTTTCGCTGGTCGCGATCCTGATTGCGATATCACTTGTTCCAGTGTCGCTGACTCCGGTGAATGAGCCCGATCCGATTCCCTCGGCAAAGCTGCGGATCGCGAGGCTCTATCGCCTGTCGCCGACCGGATTCGTCGGATGCTTGCTGGTCGGTCTGGCGGATGGCGCCTTCTGGACCTTCGGCCCGGTGTTTGCGCAAGACAAGGGATTGCCGGTGCAGGAGATCGCCTTCTTCATGGGGGCGTTCATGGCGGGGGGCACCATCCTGCAATGGCCGCTGGGATGGCTGTCGGACCGGATTGATCGACGCATTGTCGTCGCCGGCTGTGCCGCCGGGTCCATCGCGACGGGCCTGGCGCTCGCCTTCTGGGAGCCGGATCAGGCATGGATGGCGCTGGCCCTGGCGCTCGCCCATGGCGGCGTGATGATCCCGATCTACGCCCTTTGTATTGCGCATGCCAATGACTTCGCCCCGCACGAGGAAATGGTCGAGGTGTCGAGCGGCCTCCTGCTGCTCTATGGTGTTGGTGCCGCGGTCGGACCCATTGTCATCGGCCCGGTGATGGAACGGGCCGGTTCGGGCAGCCTGTTCGTCATGATCGCCGCAACCTTTGCGGCGCTGGCGCTCTTCGCCCTTTACCGGATCGGCATTCACCGTGTCGCTGAACAGGCGACCCGAGGCCAGTTCGCACCGGTTCCGAAATCGTCTCCTTCCGTTTATACACTCGAGGCTGACGACGCGGACGAGACCGAGGAACTGGGCAAGTAGCTGTTGGCAGTTCAGCAGGCTGCCGCCCGTCCGACCGACTGTTCATGGTCGGCCTTTCCCTCGGGAACACACGCGTCCGGCGACGTCCCCGTTGAAAAGACGGTTTGCGGCACCCGAAAGCTGGGCTAGTTTTCAATCGATATGGCAAACAAGGTCCAGATTTCCTGCAACTATCAGCCCGACGAGGATCGCATCCTGATGCGGGCGCGGCTGACCGACAAGGACGCGCGGATGTGGCTGACACGCCGCATGGTGCTTCAGTTCCTGGCGTCGATCGGCAAGATCTTCGACCATCTGACGGGAACTCAGGCGCAGCCGACGGAACAGCGGCAGGCCGTTGCCGACTTCCGGCGCGATGCAGCCGTCAGTCAGGCAAATTTCCAAACCCCCTATGACGATGACGGTCTGGAACCCTATCCTGCTGACGGCCCGCTGCTGGTAAAGAAGCTGAACGTCGCCGCGCTCGACAATGGTGGTGTTCGTCTGACATTTACCGGAACCACGACCGATGGGGTGCGCTTGAACCTGGGCGAGAAGGAACTGCACGCCGTGGTTCACATGCTGCGCCAGACTGCAGAGAAAGCGCAATGGGCCCTTGGGGCCCATCTTGGTCCGGTTCAGGACGCAGCCAAGTCTGCGCCGGCAAAGCCTAAGGTGCTGAACTAAAAAATCCAAAAAGTTCAATTTTAGGGTGCGCTCGAATGCGCCATATCCTACCGTTATGCCGTAGCGGCAGGGGCACGCGTTGCTGCATCGGGTGCCCGGGGGATGTCTAGCGATACGGGGGATCGTGTGAAAATCAGTGTTGTTTTGCTTGTCTGCGTGATGCTGGTTGGCTGTCAGACTTTGTCGAAGTCCACCGGCAACGGGCCGATCAAACTGTCACGACAGGCAGCGCAGGCCTTCGATTACTATCTGGCGAACGATCCGCTGGTGTTCGCAGTAACGGCCGACGGCAGAGGCGTATACTACTATCGATGTATCGAAGTGGGCTGCGACCACAATCGCGTGGTGGCGACGACGATAGCAAAATGCACGGCCCGATATGGCCGTGCCTGCAAGCTGTTTGCGATACGCAAGGAAATTGTTTGGCAAAACCCCGGAAACTGGCGCCCGGCCGGCAGCGAGACCACAGCGTCATCCCAGAACAGGATTGCCGCCCGGATCCGAACCACACTATCAAAAGAGGCGGCCTATTGGCGTTACCGAAAGGCGCCTGGGCATAAGGCATTGGTTGCAATGGCACCCGGAACCAATGGCAGGATTGCGCATTGGGGTGTTTCCTATGGACATGCCTCACCGGCAGACGCCTTGCGAGTCGCTCAGCAGTTCTGTGTCGGCGCAAGCAGTGGCCCGAGATACATTGGCTGCCGCGTTGTGGAACTCAACGGGCAAACGATGTGGCCGATGCACAAAGATGAGCTGTCAAAGGCAAGGCTGGTTCAACTGACTGATGTAGGCGAGAAGATGCCGGCCTATTCGGGAACGCGTCCATTGACTTTGACCTGGGACGGTGAAAACGCCTGGACGACGGAGATGTCCTACGAGATGCGGGTCGGAAGGATTGAGTTCACCTTTCAGCGAGTAGAAACCGACACCTTCTGCACGGGCGAGGCGGTGCTGGTTGATGGCTCCGGGGGGCTTCAGTTCCAGTTCCGCTGTTCGAATGGCAAGGCCGTGTCCGGAACAGGGACGGTCTCGGCTACGGGAAGCACGGCAAGCCTGAAGGGACATGATGCATCCGGTGCGGCTGTCGACCTTGCCGTCGGGCCGGATCCTGTTCTGTTTCCGTAGTATCGGGGCAGACATATTCGGTTCCACGCAACAGAATGTTGCGCATTTGTCACTTGATACTTCGATTTTGATTTCGGCGTGGCGCGCCCTGTTGCCCGGCGAAAACTTCGCGCGTAGAAGACTTCGGAGCAATAACCAAACGGGCGACTAGCCTGGTCTGATTTGGAGGTATGAAATGAAGAAAGTTCTGTTGACCACGTCGGCGCTGGCCGGTGCGTCCCTGCTGACGGCTGGCACTGCGGCGGCTGAAGCCCCGGTGATGACGTTCTCGGGTGCTCTGGCTTATGAAATGGTTGCGTTTGGCGGCGACCAGGCTGATGCCGGTACCGGTTTCAACGTGACGGCGAACGAGCAGCAGTCCGAGCTGGTTTGGGACGCGCGCGGTTCGGCTGACAACGGCCTGAACTACCGTGCGAACATCCAGTGGCGCTGGGCCAACGGCGGCGCCGGTGGCAACGCTGGTACGTTTGACGAAGCGTGGATCGACTTCACGGGCGGTTTCGGTCGTCTGTTCATCGGTGGCGAAGACGGCGTGTCCGATCTGGTTGCCGGTACGTCGGGCCACACGGTTCAGGTTGGTACCTGGGGTACGGACGGCAACAACGCGCTGCGTCACGTGAACTTCCTGGGCATGGCCACGGGTCTGCACTACTACGCGTCGCATGCCGGCATGACGTCGGACGCGAACAAGATCGGCTACATCACGCCGAACTTCGGTGGTTTCAGCGCCGGTGTTTCGTACTCGCCGAACTCGACGTTCCTGCAGGCGCAGGGCACGAACAACGACGGTAATGCGAATGCGTTCGAATTCGCTGCCGGTTGGTCGGGTTCGTTCGGTGACGTGACGCTGGGTGTTGACGGTTCGTACGGCATTGCCGACGACCAGTCTGGCGTGAACGGTACCGACAACGAAGACGTCCGTGGCTACATGGTCGGCGGTACGGTTGGTTTCGCTGGCTTCCAGATCGCGGGTGCGTTCCTGGACAACGGCGACTCGAACTGCGTGAAGACGGTTGTGAACTGTGACGCGGGTGACGGCTGGAACGTCGGTGCGTCGTACAACTTCGGTCCGGGTGCAGTCTCTGTGATGTACCAGAACTCGGAGAACGACACGGACGGCAACGGCCGGGACGACGAAGTGTCGATCCTGCACGCTGGTGTGAACTACAACATCGCGGAAGGCCTGTCGGCTCACCTGAACGGTTACTGGTTCGACCTGGAGAACGAGTCGGGCTCCGGCGTGGCTGCGAACTCCAACGACGCGACCGTCGTTATCCTGGGTACCCGCGTTACGTTCTAATCGCGGAAACCCAATGGGTTCGGGAAGGGGCGGCTTCGGCCGCCCCTTTCTTTTTTGGCTGAAATCAGACCAAGGGAAAATCAGGTTCCCTCCGTGCGAGGCGCGGAAAATCCACTGATTTTGCGGTTTCCAGGGAAAGTTCGGATTGAAGAATCCGGTGGGACTCGGCATGTTGCCCTAACATTGGCGGGCAGGGACATGGTGGCCGGATCGAAACGCGGATCCGAGAAACACCAGACCTAGGGTTGGGGCCGGATGATCAGAACAGAAAATGTCGTAAAGCGCTTCGGCGGTTTGACCGCAGTCGATGGCGTCAGCCTTACCATAGAACAAGGCAGCATTACCGGTCTTGTCGGACCGAACGGGGCGGGAAAGACCACCTATTTCAATCTGATCGCGGGCCGATTTCCCCCGACATCCGGAAAGATATTTCTGGATGGCGAGGATGTGACGGGGTTGCCGCCGCACGATCTGTTTGCACATGGCCTGTTGCGAACCTTCCAGATTGCGCATGAATTCTCCCATCTGACCGTGCGGGAGAACCTGATGATGGTCCCGCCGGATCAGGCCGGAGAAACGCTTTGGAATGCGTGGTTCCGACCCAGCGTTGTTCGGCAGCAGGAGGCGGAAATTCGCGACCGCGCTGATGATGTCATCGATTTTCTGAACCTGTCGCATATTGCCGACGAACTGGCGGGCAATCTTTCCGGCGGGCAGAAGAAACTGCTGGAACTCGGCCGCACCATGATGGTGGATGCGAAAGTCGTGCTGCTGGACGAAGTCGGCGCCGGGGTAAACCGAACACTGCTGAACGAGATCGGCGACGCGATCCTGCGTCTCAATGCCGACCGCGGCTATACCTTCTGCATGATCGAGCACGACATGGATTTCATCAGCCGCTTGTGCAATCCGGTGGTCGTCATGGCCGAGGGGCGGCTGTTGGCCAGCGGCACAGCGGAAGAAATCAAGGCGAACGACGCCGTGATCGAGGCCTATCTCGGCACCGGACGCGATCGGGCGGAGGAGCGCTCCTCGGAGAAGGCGGAGGCGGACGCATGAGCCACCTGATCGGCAAGGATATGCGCGGGGGCTATGGCGGCGCGGACATTCTCAACGGCTGCACAGTTGCGGTCGACAAGGGACAGATCGCGGTTGTCGTCGGCCCCAATGGCGCCGGAAAGTCGACCGCCATGAAGGCACTGTTCGGCATGCTCGATCTGCGCGAAGGGAATGTGACGCTTGGCGGTCGGGATATTACGGCGCTCAGCCCGCAGGATCGGGTGGCCTGCGAAATGGCGTTCGTCCCGCAGACCAACAACGTTTTCGCCGGGATGACCGTCGAGGAAAACCTGGAAATGGGCGCCTACCTGCGTCGTGACGATTTCTCCGGCACGATGGAGGAGGTGTTTGACCTGTTCCCCATCCTGAAGGAAAAGCGCAAGCAGTTTGCGGGGGAACTGTCCGGTGGTCAGCGCCAGCAGGTCGCTGTCGGTCGCGCCCTGATGACGCAACCGAGCGTCCTCATGCTCGATGAGCCAACTGCCGGCGTGTCGCCAATCGTCATGGACGAACTGTTCGACCGTGTGATCGCCATCAAGAAGACCGGCATCGCGGTCCTGATCGTCGAACAGAATGCGCGGCAGGCATTGGAGATTGCGGATATCGGCTACGTCCTGGTTTCCGGCGAGAACCGCTTCACCGACACCGGCGAGGCCCTGCTGGCCGATGCCGAAGTGCGGCAATCATTCCTGGGGGGCTGATCCATGTCCGAGACATTCGAGCTCCTGAACGCTTTGGCGCTGATGTCGAATTTCGTATTCGTGCCGGCGCTGTCCTATGGGTCTCAACTGGCGCTCGGCGCGCTGGGCATCACGCTGGTCTTCGGCATTCTACGGTTTGCCAACTTCGCCCATGGCGACCTGATGGCCTTCGGGACGATGGTGGTCGTCCTCGTGACCTATTGGCTCCAGGCGCAGGGCATCGGGATCGATCCACTGCCTACCGCATTGCTGGCCCTGCCGATCGGTATCGTCGTTGCGATCGCCGCGACCCTGCTGATCGACCGAAGCGTATTTCGGTTCTATCGCAAGCGCCGGGCGGCGCCGGTGATCCTCGTCGTTGCCTCCGTCGGTGTGATGTACGTCCTGAACGGGGTGACGCGGTTCATCATCGGGCCGGACGATCAGCGTTTCGCGGATGGGGAGCGCTTTCTCATCAACGCGCGGGAATTCAAGGAAATCACCGGCCTTGCCGAAGGCGTTACCATAAAATTCAGTCAGGGGGTGACGGTGGTCGTGGCGATCGTCGTGGTCGCGGCCCTGTTCTGGTTCCTGCAGAAGACCCGGACCGGCAAGGCGATGCGGGCCTATTCGGATAACGAGGACCTGGCGCTTCTGTCGGGCATCAATCCGGATCGTATCGTTGCCGTGACGTGGATCCTCGCGGCTGTTCTGGCGACAATCGCAGGGACGCTCTACGGGCTGGACAAGAGCTTCAAGCCCTTCACCTATTTCCAACTCATTCTGCCGATGTTCGCGGCAGCCATCGTTGGCGGGATCGGGCAGCCCATCGGTGCCATTGTCGGCGGCTATATCGTTGCCTTTTCTGAGGTGATGGTGACCTACGCTTACAAGAAGGCGCTCGCCTATCTCGGCCCGGGCGGCTGGGAGCCGGACGGCCTGATGCAGATACTGTCGACCGAGTACAAGTTCGCGGTCTCCTTCATCATTCTGGTCATTGTGCTGCTTGTGCGACCGACCGGCATCTTCCGCGGAAAGGTGATCACATGAGGATCGGGGACATGTCGCCACTCGGCCGGAGAACTCTGTTCGCCTATATCGGCATGGCGCTGCTGCTGATTCTGATCGGCTTTCTGCAGTCCTGGTCCGTCGCCCTGGTCATGATCAACCTTTGCCTGATCTCCGCGATCATGGCGCTGGGCGTGAACATCCAGTGGGGCTATGCCGGGCTGTTCAGCGCCGGGACCGTTGGCTTTGCGGCCCTGGGCGGCCTTGCGGGCGTCCTGATCTCCGAGGCCCCGGTTCCGGAGGCCTGGAGTGCCGGCGGATTCAATGTCCTGATGTCCGCCGCGATGCTGGCGGTCCTGGTTGCGGCGATCTTTGTCATCTTCGCGGTCATGCGGCCGGGGCGCACGCGCAAGATCGTCCTGACGCTGACCGTTCTCGTCGGATATTTCATCGTTCGACAGTTCTTTGACGCGGGCACCGATGCCATCGAGGCGGTCGATCCGGCGCTGACCGGATTCCTGGGCGGGCTCAATCTGCCGATCATCCTGTCCTGGCCCGTGGGGGGGCTGCTTGCCGCCCTGGTTGCCTGGGGGATCGGCAAGATCGCCTTGGGACTGCGCGCGGACTATCTGGCCATTGCGACGCTGGGGATTGGCGAAATCGTCATCGCCGTCATCAAGAACGAAGAATGGCTGGCGCGCGGTGTGAAGAATGTCAGCGGCCTTGATCGCCCGGTTCCCAAGGAAATCGTCCTGCAGGAATCGGACTGGTTCCTGGGCTGGGTCGAATGGTTTCATGCCTCCGCCCTGCAGGGGGTGAGCGGCGATGCGCGCCTCGACATGCTGCGGGGATTCGCCCAGTACGACGCCGGTATCGCGGTGAAACTGTGCTACGTGATCCTGTTCTCCGCAGTTCTGGTCTGCCTGTTCGTGCTGGCTCAGAAGGCGCTGAATTCGCCCTGGGGCCGGATGATGCGGGCCATCCGCGACAACGAGGTCGCTGCCGAAGCGATGGGCAAAGACGTTACCAAACGCCACCTGCAGACCTTCATCCTGGGCTCTGCCGTTATCGGGATCGCCGGGGCGATGCTGACCACTCTGGACGGGCAGTTCACGCCGGGGACATACAATCCGCTGCGCTATACCTTCCTGATCTGGGTGATGGTGATCGTCGGCGGCTCGGGCAATAACCACGGTTCCGTCATCGGTGGGTTCCTGATCTGGTTCGCCTGGGTTCAGGCGGAGCCGGCCGGTGCATTCGTGTTGGATCTGCTGACCTCCGGACTTGCGGAAGACAACCCGGTACGCGAGCATCTGTTGGGCGCTGCGGCGCACATGCGGCCCCTGTTGATGGGGCTTGTGCTGCTGCTTGCGATGCGTTTCAGTCCCAAAGGCATTCTGCCGGAGCCGGTACGCGCCGATCGCTGATCGGGGGTGGAATCAGGACCGACGCGGGCGGAACGCAATGACAATAATGGAGCCGCCTCATGGGGAAGCGGCCTTAATCTGGGAGTAGTCTTGATGAAGAAACTGTTGCTAGCGACGAGCATGCTGGCCCTGGGCGCGACGGGCATTTCCGGCGCGGCGCAGGCTGAGGTCAAGCTCGGCATCATTCTCGGCTTCACCGGGCCGATCGAATCCGTCACGCCCGGCATGGCCGATGCGGCGGAACTGGCGATGAAGGAAGTCTCCGACAGCGGCAAGCTGCTCGGTGGCGAAACCGTGACGCCGGTTCGGGCCGACTCGACCTGCGTCGACAGCGCGGCCGCGACGGCTGCTGCCGAACGTCTGGTGACTTCCGATGGAGTCGCGGCGATCGTCGGCGCAGATTGCTCCGGTGTGACCGGCGCGGTGGCCAACAACGTCACCATTCCGAAGGGTGTCGTGATGATCTCGCCGTCGGCGACGTCGCCGGCTCTGTCCGCCCTGGAAGACAACGGCTATTTCTTCCGTACCGCGCCGTCCGATGCCCGTCAGGGTCAGGTTCTGGCCGACATCATGAAGGACCGCGGCCTCAAGTCGGCGGCGGTAACCTACACGAACAACGACTACGGCAAGGGTCTGGCCGATGCGTTCCAGTCCTCCTTCGAAGCGGCCGGCGGCACGGTAACGACCTCTGTTGCGCATGAAGACGGCAAGGCGGACTACTCGGCTGAGGTCGGCACGCTGGCCGCATCGGGCGGCGACGTCCTGGCGGTCTTCGGTTATGTCGATCAGGGTGGTCGCGGCATCATCCAGAGTTCGCTGGACACAGGTGCGTTCGACACCTTCCTGGTCGGCGACGGTATGACTTCGGAAGCACTGGTCGAAACCTTCGGTTCCGACATCGACGGTACCGTCGGCACGCTGCCGGGGAACGATTCCGAAGGGGCCAGCATGTTCCTCGACTTCGCGAAGGCGAATGGCGTGGACGGCGATGGTGCCTTCCGTCCGGAAAGCTACGACGCGGCTGCGCTGATTCTGCTGGCCATGCAGGCGGCCGGCACGACCGACAGCGCCGCGGTCAAGGACAAGGTCATGGAGGTCGCCAACGCGCCGGGCGAGCCGATCCTGCCGGGTGAACTGGCCAAGGGTCTCGAGATCCTGGCGAATGGCGGCGACATCGACTATGTCGGCGCGACCGCCGTGGAACTGATCGGGCCGGGCGAGGCCGCCGGCTCCTACCGCGAACTGCTGGTCGAAGGCGGCGCCTTCACCACCGTGCAGATCCGGTAATTCGAATACGATTTGAAGGGAAGGGGCCCGGCGGCGACGTCGGGCCCTTTTTCCATGGGGTCAGTTCAGGCCTGCCGCGAATGACAGGGAAACCGGGTGTTCCTCCGGTTTGAGCACCTGATTTTCCGGAGGGACGACCGTGTCGTACTCCACCACCCAGCCCCCCAGGATCTGATCGACATCGGCGCCGTTCTTGGACATCGGTAGAGCCAATCGACGATAGATCGCCGATGGCAGGTCGCCGCCGTCGAGTGCAGATACGCTGAGCCCTGCCTGACGCGTTGTAGCGACGGTACAGAACAGTTCGTTGAGATGGTCCAGCATCGCACCGTGCCGAATATCCTCGACACACAGCCCCTCCACGCGTTGCCGGACCTGGGACTGGATGAAGGTGCCGACCAACCGATAGCGATGACGCCGCGCATTCTCCAATGGCTCCGTGATGAAGACATGGGGCAGCAGCATGCGGATTTCAGCGGGGTTCAACCTGTCCCGAGGCATGCATCCGTCGACGCTACGCCGATCGCACCAGTAGTCGAACAGCTGAACCAGAACCGGGTCCGTCAGAATCTGTCGAAGTTCGCCCATCGACACGCAATCGTGCCGTCGCAAGTCGTCGCGCCGCATCGGTGTCGGCCACCCTTCTTCCGGCGCGATACGAGACCGGCGCATGCGACCCTCACCGCATGCGTGATCCTGTGCCGTATCGGCCCATCACCCCTTCCGTCCGGGAAAGAAGCCTAGGGGGTAAATCTTAACGAAGTGTTAGGATTCCGGCAGTGCCCTGCTTGGCGGAACATCCCGGTAGATTTCGGCTTCGAAGGCGCGCAGACGCTTATAGACCGAGATAAGTTCGACGATGATGCTCCAGCTTCGGACCAGGAACTGGAAGGATGATTCCACGCGGCCGAAGGCCCGCACGATCTGCTGCATCACACCCAGAGATATGGCGCCGGACACAATCGTCGGGCCCAGTGCGATATAGGGCACGATTACCCCGAACTGCAGATAGGACCACTTGGCGACGTCGAAATACATGTAGTGGAAGAACAGCCGGAAATAGTTGCGCCGCACATGGTGAAACAGTTCGGCGACCGTCGGCGGCTGGGCCCGGTCCTCGTGATCCTCGCCATAGACCAGTTCCTTGCGGTAGGCGGCCTCAACCTTCTGGTTGTTGAACTCGAGGCCGGGCAGCTTGATGCCCACCACGGCCAGCACGGCGGTTCCGAACAGGGCAAAGATCACCGCGACATAGACAAGCGCGTGTTCCACTTCGCCAATCCCGGGCAGCACCTTCACGGATTTCGATAGTTCCCAGAGGATCGGCAGGAAGGCGAACAGTGTCATCAGCGAATCCAGCAGGTTGCTCCCCAGCGATTCCATGATGGTTGCGAAGCGGCGTGTGTCCTCCTGGACCCGCTGGCTGGCCCCCTCGATATGGCGCAGGCGCTCCCAATGGGACATGTAGAAATTGTTCATCGCATGGCGCCAGCGGAACACCCAATGCTTGGTGAAGAAGGACAGCATCACGGCGACGACGATGTAGATGCCGGCGATCCTGGCGAAGGTCGCCAGGAACCCAAAATACTCATCCAGCGTCACGGAGCCCGGCTCCCCCAAAGCCTTCTGGACCAGATCGTAGAAGCCCCCGAACCATTCATTGATCTGGACATCGATCTCGACCTGATACCAGGTCCCGCCGACGATCACGGCCATACCCAGCCAGGCCCACAACATCCATTCACGGCTCAGAAAGAACGAGCGGAACATGGGATGGTCTCACTTTCTCGATTTCTGGAAGTTTGCTCGGATTTCAGCACGGGAGAGTTTGTCGGATTCGCCCCCGGATGACGATACGCAAATTGGCGCGCCCACGGGTTTCAAGCTAACGTGAACCGGTATGTCGTGGGGGAGGATGCGATGCGTCTCTTGAAACTGCTGCCGCTCTGTCTGGCCTTCTGCTTGGTGGGGTGGAGCCAGACGCTGAAGATCGACAGTTGGCCGGCACCGTTTCAGGACCCGGTCCGGGTGACCGCCAAATTCTGGCCCGCCCCGCACCTGGAAGGGCGCGCGCCGGCAGTTATCCTTCAACACGGCTGCGGCGGCTGGTATGGCGACAATATCGAAAACTGGGCCCTGTGGTTCAACGCGCGCGGCTTTCATGCGCTTGCCATCGACAGTTTCGAATCGCGCGGGCATCCGGACGGCATCTGCGCGTCTCTCGCGACCGGCGCGAAGGTCGGCCTGCTGGCGCGGACGGAGGACGCATACGGCGGTCTGGCATGGCTAGCGGCGCGAGACGACGTCGATCCGGCCAGGGTGGTACTGATGGGCTTTTCCAACGGCGGAACGACTGCCCTGAATGCGGTGACGAAGGGGAAGCTGCCGCGGAACGTTCCCGTCGACCTGCGCTTTGCCGCGGCGATCCCGATGTATCCCTGGTGCGGTGTCGGTGCCAATGCCGGCACCTTCGAAACCCTCGCGCCGGTCCAGGTCATCATCGGAGAGGCCGATGACTGGACGCCCGCGCGCCTGTGCGACAAGGCGATGGAGAACCAGGCCGGAAGCCCGGCGTTTCAGGTCGAGAAGATTCCCGGTGCCTATCATTCCTTCGACATGACGGCCTGGCGCGGCCAGCCAGTCGGGTCGCGCGACTATCTTGGCTATCGTCTGGAGCCGAATGCCGAAGCGATCGCATCAGCGCAACAGACGATTGACGCGTTTCTGAGCCGCGAATTGAACTAGGGGAGACCGTCCCGGCGATCAGCTATAGCGCTGATCGTGCATGAGTTTCCATTCATGGGAACTCAGTTCGCGTCCCTTGTCGGCCAGGTTGCAGACCAGAAACCGGACCACCTTGTTTCCGAATTCGTCATGCACCGGCAGTATCAGCCGCTTCCAGGCGCTCGCATCGATCCAGCTCAGCGGCTGGTGATGGGTGAACATCGGTTTCGCGGTCCTGAATACGGCGCGGTAGCAGGCGCGATAGAACAGTGCCTGGTTGGATCGAACGGACCGGTTCATCTCCGACACCAGTTTGCCGGTCCAGTCCTTGCCGACCATCGAGGATATGCCGGTGCCGTACACCCTGTATCGGGCATCCATACCGTCCTCTTCCACATCCAGAAGCATAATTTTCGACAGGACTTTTCCTATCGCTGTCGGGTCCACCATGCTTGACGTGAAGAGGCTGTCGGATCGCCTGGCCTTTTGCGACTTCCAGAAGTCCAGCACGTCCTGGTGGGCTTTCTCCTGGGGAAGCCAGGATTCGTCGACGAATGCGATGTCGTCGACACCATGCGCGAAGGCGTCACGCCATCGGCCCGAGACAATCAGGTCGGCCGCGCCTTCTATCGACTCCGTACTCGGATCAATCCAGTCAGGCATCTTTACCTCTATCCGGAAGGACCGGAATTATCGCCGAAAATCTCTAACACAGGCTTAATCGCAGTCCCCGCCCCAATCAATGCGTTGAGGTGCCTCACCCCGGTACCTGTGACGGTTTCGGCCAAAGGAAAACGGCGCCCGATAGGGGGCGCCGTCTCCTCAGGGATTGTCAGGCCGATTACATCACATTGGCCTCGTTGGCCGCGTCGACATACTCGCGCCAGCTCTCGACATAGTCGTCTCGGGCCGCGTCCCATTGCGCGTAAGTCTCGGCTTCATGCATCCGATACCAGTTCGAGCGGACTTCGTTCAGCTTCTCGGCGACCGATTCCGGTGCGTCAGCTTCGACCACGAGGATTTCGTGACGCACGATGTCATAGGACGTGCTCTGCTCGAACGTACGGCGTTCTTCCGGAACGGCGGAGTTCGATGCCCAGCCCTTCCTCTCGGCCGCTTCGAACTCGCTCTTGAACTCGGCCCAGGCTTCCTCGAAATCGGCCTTCAGGCTGTCGTATTTCGGGCTGCCGACCGGTTCGTCGGATACGGTGTTCCAGTCCTGGTTGACCTTGACCCAGGAGGCGCGGACCGACGGATCGATTTCCATCGTTTCCATGCGCTCTTCGTAAAGGTTCACTTCGCGCTCGATGTGGCGCTCGTAGTTTCTCCGCTCTTCGGGGACGGCGCTGCCCGTTTCGGCCATCGCCGGCGCTGCGGCGAAACCAAGAGACATGGTCAGGGCGGTGGCTGTCAGAAGCGGTTTCATACAATGAACTCCTTTCGCTTTGGCATGCGTGCCGGAGCTGCAGAAATCCTGCCGGCCCCGGCCTGGGGCACCGTCAAATCGTAGGGGGTGCGAAGATTTGAGAGCCTCGGCCCGACAGGAAGGTGCCTGCCCGGCGCCCCGGCTCACCGAACCACATAATGTCTGTGATACACGCGTCAACCGCTCGGGAACATTTCCAGGGGGCTGGAAAGGCGTTGCTGGTCGGTTGCAACGTGGCCTGCTGTCCAGTTTTCCGGGCGTTGCAGCGCGGCCGAGATTTCGAGATTTTTCCTCTCGTGGCGGGGTGCTCTCGCCGTCATTGGGCGAGGGGAATCGCCTCGTCCGTCCTGCCCATGGCCCTGGTCGAGGCGCGCGCGTAGCCTAGGACGGCGCGTGCCTGCGTCGAAGATAGGCGATGAAGATCAGCGCCGTGGCGAACATGATCAGGCTATAGGTCGCGGCCGGGACCGTCGCCAGACCGCCGCCGAAAAGCAGGGTCGCAACGGCGATGGCCAGGGTCCCGTTCTGCAGCCCGCATTCGATCGAAATGGCGATGGCCTGCGGTGCGCCGGTGGCGAGACACCGTGCGATGGCGTAGGCCAATCCCATCATCACGACGTTGAGCGCCAGCGTCACAAGCCCGGCCTGGGCGAAGTAATCGACGATATTGGCACGCTCCTGAAGAATCGCGCCCAGCAGGACGAGCGCGAACAGCACGGCGGACGCCTTGTTGGTCGCCGGCACGATGCGCCGCGCGAGGCCTTCGGCGAAGCGCCGGGTCAGCAGGCCGATCAGCACCGGGATCGTGACGATCACGAAGACACCGATCGCGGTGCTCGTGACCGAAACGGGCCCGGCATCGCCGCCGACGAAATGTCCGTAGGAGAAGACGACGATGAACGGGATGGTCAGAACCGACAGAAGGCTGATCACCGCGGTCAGGGAGATCGACAGGGCCACATCGCCCCTGGCGAAGGCCGTCAGGATGTTCGACGTCACGCCGCCCGGCGCCGCGGCGATGATCATCACCCCCAATGCCAGTTCCGGGGCCAGTTCCGGGGCCAGTTCCGGGGTGAGCGGCCACAGGCTGACCAGGCCGAAGGCGACGAGGGGCAGCAGCACGATCTGGGACAGCGCGCCGATCAGGAAGTCACGCGGCGCCTTCGCAACCCGGGCGAAATCCGCGACGGTCAGCCCCAGCCCCAGTGAAAACATGATGAAGGCCAAGGCCAGCGGCAGCACCACATCCGTCACGATTCCCATCTCGTCCCCCCATCGTCTTGATCTCGCCGGGGTAATTTCCCCGACCCGTGAGCGAGACTAAGGAGATTTGCCGCCCGATGCGAGCGCGGAAACGGGCACAAACGACTGCACCTGCCCATTCCCGTGTTGGATGGGCCGCGATCCAAAACGAAGCTGATAGAGGGGATGGTGGCGGATCAGGGACTCGAACCCCGGACACATGGATTATGATTCCACCGCTCTAACCAACTGAGCTAATCCGCCGTGATGCCGTTCCGCATCGATCCCCGCCGGCAGGCTTTCCGGCCGGGCCGGAGTTCCTTCGACGAGGTGCGCTTATCTATAAAGACCGCGCCGGGCTGTCAAGCGGGTCGAACGCGCAAATTTGTGTCCTGAACCGCATAGTCGACGATCACCGACGGTTTCACCATCGGGGCAGGGCATAGGGCGCCGTATGTCAGGGAGGCCGGAAGTCGATGCTGACGGATGAACAGCGGGAATTCTATCGGGAGAACGGCTATCTTGTCCTTGAGCGCCTGATCCCGGAGGCGCGGCTGGTCGAGATCCGGGAGGTCATTTCGGCCTTTCGGGAGCGCGCGCGGCGCGTGACCGCCAGCACACCGGTCTTCGACGTGGCGCCGGGGCATGGTCCGGAGACACCGAAGCTCCGCCGGGTGAAGGACCCGGTCCTTCAGCATCCGACATTCGATGCGCTGATGCGCGATCCGCTGATCGTCGATCCGGTCGCCGACCTGCTGGGCGGCACGGCGCGATTCGACCATTCCAAGCTCAATTTCAAACCGCCGGGCGGGAAGGCGCAGATCGACTGG
Organism: Alphaproteobacteria bacterium; assembly: GCA_033344895.1. Taxonomy (NCBI): domain Bacteria; kingdom Pseudomonadati; phylum Pseudomonadota; class Alphaproteobacteria; species Alphaproteobacteria bacterium. Next base: position 4,524,994 of record JAWPMN010000001.1, on the reverse strand, counting down.
CATCAGGACTGGGCGTTCTATCCGCATACCAATGACGACCTTCTGGCCGTCGGTGTGATGATCGAGGATTGCACGGCGGAGAACGGGCCGCTGATGGTGATTCCCGGATCGCACAGAGGACCGGTCTACGATCATCACGATGGCGGGTTGTTCGTCGGTGGCATTTCCGACACGGACCTGACCGGGGAGGTGCCGAAGGCGGTTTCCCTGACCGCGCCGGCAGGGTCGGTTTCGATCCATCATGTCCGCACCCTGCATGCGTCGACGGAAAACCGGTCCGACCGGGAGCGGCCGCTGCTGCTCTTTTCCTATTCCGCCGTGGATGCCTTTCCGGTCTTCGAGGCGCGGGACCTGTCCGCCTATGACACGCTGATCCTGAGAGGGGAGCCAACGCTGACGCCCCGCGCCACCGGTGTCCCGATGCGCCTGCCCCTGCCGCGGGAGGCCACGGCGGATTCGATCTATGACAACCAGGCGGGGCGCAAGAAGGTTGCCTGACGGCGTCCCTCCGGGAAATCAGTCGATGAGATGGGCCGGAATATAGCGCCGGATTTCCGGGACGGGCAGACGATCCAGCAGCGCGCCGCTGCCGGCACCGTCCCGGACGATGGCGGCAAGCCTGTCGCGCGTGGCCTCCGGCACCGCCTTGGAACAGGCAAGCCAGCCATAGACCTCCGCCAGGACGGCCTCTTCCTTCAGGATCAGGTCCGGGTCCGCCGCCAGCCTGAAGTTGACCACGATGTCGACATCGATGATCCCGCGCAGGCGACCGCGCTTCAGCATCTCGAATATGCTCTCGCGCTCCGATATCGGGGTGACGTCTTCACCGGCCAGCCGGGCGTAGTGTTCGATTGTCGTGCCCAACATCACACCATACCGGTCGTCGTCCAGATCGGCGGACATGTTGCCGGAGCCATAGCGCACGATGCGCGACCGGATGATCGGCAGGACCCAGTGATAGTCGTCTTCGACCTGGGGCAGGCGGATCAGGCCGATGGAGCAGACCAGAATGGGTTCGCGCATCGCGACATGAACCCGTCCCGCCGGGAGGGAGGGGGTATCGATCGTCCGGTCGAGATGCTCCTTCAGGTAATCCGTGAAGGCGGTCTGGATCCGGCCGATTTCGCGGACGCCGCTTTCGACGACCAGCAGCGACAGCGGCGCGCCGTCGTCCCCTTCACGTGTCGTCCCCGAGGGGGCGTCCTGTGCCTGAACCGGTCGGGCCAGGCTCAGAACCAGCAGCAATGCAGAAAGGCCGATGGTTGCGCCGCACCGGGGCAGGGAAAGCCGCAATGGCATGCGTCCGGACTCTCAGGCCGCCAGTTCGTCGGGGCCGCGAATGCCCTCGCGCAGGATCCAGCCGCCACCCAGAACATGGCTTGCGGCGCCGTCAGGGTCGTAGAAGACGCAGGCCTGGCCCGGGGAGACGCCCTGCTGCGGGTCTTCGAATACAACCTCGACATCGCCCAGCGTCGTCGCTTCGACCCGTGCCGGGACCGGTGCCATCGTGTTCCGGATCTTGACCAGCACCGGCTGAGGGCCGTCGGACAGGCGCGCCGGGCCTAGCCAGTTGACGTCGGACAGGCGCAGGCGAGCCACGGCCAGTGCCTCGCGCGGACCGACGATGACACGCGCCGCCTCGGGGTCCAGCCGCACGACATAGAGCGGGTCTGTGTCGTCCTTGCGGCCGCCTATGCCCAATCCCTTGCGCTGTCCGATCGTGTAGTTCAGCACGCCGTCATGCTGCCCCAGGACGCTGCCGTCCATGTGGACGATTTCACCCGGGCGGGCGGCGTCGGGGCGCAGCTTCTCGACGATACGGGCATAGGACCCGTCCGGGACGAAACAGATGTCCTGGCTGTCCGGCTTTGCTGCCACGGGCAGATCGAAGCGCTCCGCCAGGGCCCGGGTCTGGGTCTTGTTCAGGCCCCCCAGCGGAAACCGCAGGAAATCGAGCTGTGCCTGGGTGGTCGCGAAGAGGAAATAGCTCTGATCCTTGGAGGGGTCGACGGCGGCGTGCAGTTCCGCGCGGCCTTCCGGTGCGCGGTGGCGGCGGATGTAATGGCCGGTGGCCAGTGCCTCCGCACCCAGATCCCGCGCGGTGCCGAGCAGATCGCGGAACTTTACCGTCTGATTGCAGCGCACGCAGGGGATCGGAGTTTCACCGCGGGCATAGGCGTCCGCGAAATCCTCGATCACGGCGTCACGAAAGGCGCTTTCGTAATCCAGGACGTAATGCGGGATGCCGATCCGCTCCGCCACGTTGCGGGCGTCGTGGATATCCTGGCCGGCGCAGCAGGCGCCCTTGCGCTGGATCGCGGCCCCATGGTCATAGAGCTGCAGCGTGATGCCGACGACGTCGTAGCCCAGCTCCTTCAACAGCGCCGCGGTGACGGAGGAATCCACCCCGCCGGACATCGCCACGACCACGCGCGCGCCATCCGGCACATCCATGTCGGGCAGGTCGAAGTCGGACAGGCTGGCTTTCACGTCACTCATGGCGGGGGAGATATAGGAAAAACCCCGTCTGACGCAAGGATTACCGGCGGAAGATGCGGTCTTCCACGGGGCGGCGCGTCTCCCAGCCGGCGCTTTCCAGCTCCGGGGTGTCGCTGGTTCTGGCCGGATAGCCGATGCACAGATAGGCAATGAACCGCCAGTCCTGTGGAACGTCCAGCGCGGCGTTCATCTCGCCGGGATCCAGGATCGACAGCCAGCCCAGCCCGATCCCTTCCGCCCGTGCCGCGAGCCAAAGCGTCTGGATCGCGCCCACGACGGAAAAATCCAGGGTCTCCGGCATGGTCTTGCGGCCCAGCCCGGATCCCTGGTCCGGATCCGGGTCGCAGAACACCGCCAGTTGATGCGGCGCATCGTCCAGACCCTGAAGTTTCAGACGGGCGTAGAGCGAGGCCTTGTCGCCGTCATAGCCCTTCAGCGCCTCCGCATTGCAGGACTCGAACGATGCCTTGATGCGGGCACGTGCAGTCTTGTCATCGACGAGAACGAAGCGCCAGGGCTGGCTGAGCCCGACGGAGGGCGCGCGGTCGGCCGTCGCCAGCAGACGCTCCAGCACGCCGTCCGGCAGGGGATCGGTCAGGAAATGCCGTACGTCCCGGCGCCAGGCGAACAGCTCGTCCAGGGTCGCGCGGAAATCCCGGTCGAATTGCGGGGCCGACCCGGTCATCCTTGCCGCTCCAGAAACAGGAACCGCGTTGCGCCATACTTCCGGTCGTCGACCTGTTCCAGTCCGTCCGGGACGCTGAAATCGCGTTTGGGGTGCACCTGAACGACCGCCAACCCGTCATCGGCCATCCATCCTGCACTGATGGCCGCGGTCAGCGCCGTCGCCGCGGCATCCACGTCATAGGGCGGATCCAGGAACAGCAGGCCGCAGGCATCCCGCGCTCTTGGCGGGCGTGTCGCATCCTGGGTCAGGACATGGCAGGCGGTTGCCGCGTCCTTCATCCGGGTGATGTTCCGACGCAGTACCTGCAGCGCACCCGGGTCGGTCTCCAGGAAATGGCATTGCGCGGCACCACGGCTGATCGCTTCCAGGCCGACGGCGCCGCTGCCGGCAAAGAAATCGGCCACCGAACGGTCGCGCAGACGGCCCAGATACTTCGGGCCTGCCAGAATGTTGAACAGGGATTCCCGCGCCCGGTCTGTCGTCGGGCGGGTGGTATGGCCCTCGGGCGCTTCCAGCGTCAGACCGCGTCGGCTACCGGCGACGATCCGCATTCGGCGTCCCCCGTCGTGTGGCCGGGCGCCCGGCCCCGGAAGGTCTGGATTCCGCCGATGCCGAAGTCGGAGCGCGCCCGCCCGCCCTCTTGGCGGCACCCTTCTTGGCGAGGGGCTTCTTCGTCGCGGCCTTCTTGCCGCCGGCTTCATCATCCGGGCGTGACTTGACGTTGCGCCGGGGGCTGAACTTCTGCTTCGGCTTGGCCTTCGCCCAATTGCCGTGGTTCTTGCTGCTTTCCCCGCCGATCAGGTCGCGCATGATCTTGGCCGGAACCTCCTCCACAGCGCCGCGGGCCATGGCGCCGAGGTGAAACGGTCCATAGGACACCCGGATCAGGCGGTTCACCACATAGCCGAGATGCTCCATGACCTTCCGGACCTCGCGGTTCTTGCCCTCGGTCAGGGATACCACCACCCAGGCATTCGCACCTTGCTGCCGCTCCAGCTCGGCGCGGATTTCGCCGTAGCGAATGCCGTCGATGGTGACGCCGTTTGCCAGGCTTTCCAGCTTTTCGGCTTCGACACGGCCGTGGACGCGCACGCGATACCGGCGAATCCAACCGGTGGCCGGCAATTCCAGCTTCCGGGCCAGTTCGCCGTCATTGGTCAGAAGCAGCAGGCCTTCGGAGTTGAGGTCCAGGCGACCGATGCTGACCACCCGGGGCAGGGCAGGCGGCAGGCGTTCGAAGATGGTCGGGCGTCCCTTCTCATCGCGGGCGGTGACCACAAGGCCGGTCGGCTTGTTGTATTTCCAAAGCCGCGCGGCCTGTTCGGCGGGCAGCGGCGTGCCGTCGACCAGGATTTCATCCTCCGGGCCGACATTCAGGGCCGGGCTGGTGATCTTCGTGCCGTTTACCACGACACGGCCGGCCTCGATCCAGCGTTCCGCATCCCGTCGCGAGCACAGACCTGCGCGCGCGATGCGTTTCGCCAAGCGTTGGGAATCGCTATCGGTCATGGCGTGCTTGCCCTTGCCCTGCTAGAGAATTGCGTGTCGGCAAAGCCTTAAACCTGTGGGCGGGCCGCCGCAAGCCGCGTGGAGACGCGCACTTTAACGGAAACGCGCCATGCCGGACCCAATGGATATCGCATTCGAGGAAGCCGAACTGGCCGCCCAGCGCGGCGAAGTGCCCGTTGGCGCGGTCATCGTGGAGGCCGCCAGCGGCCGCATCCTTGCGCGGGCCGGCAATCGGGTCGAGGCGGAGTGCGATCCGACGGGACATGCGGAACTGCTGGCGATCCGTGCTGCCTGCGCGACAAGGGGGGAGCCTCGGCTGCCGGATTGCGATCTCTATGTGACGCTGGAGCCTTGCGGGATGTGCGCGACCGCGATTTCTCATGCCAGGCTGCGCAGGATCGTCTTCGGCGCCTATGACCCGAAAGGCGGCGGCGTGGAGCATGGCGCCCGCATTTTCGAGCGGGATACCTGTCACCACCGTCCGGAAGTCGTGGGCGGTGTGAGAGAGAAACAGGCCGCCGATCTGCTGCAGCAATTCTTCAGGAATTTGCGTTGAGAGGGTCAAAATAGAGAAACCCGAACCTCTTGCCTGAGGGTGGGGAGGGTCGGCAAGAGGCCCGGGGATCTCGATTCCGGTCGAGACCGGATGACTTGCCTGGCACGGTGCGACTTGCGATCGGGTGACATGGTCCGCACCAAGCACACTCATAGTTCCAATAAGCATGCCAGTTTGGTGTTGGTGCCCAATTCGGTTGCAAAAAATGAATTAAAATATTGTTTTTAAAGAAAGAAAAAATCTTTAGTCAATTTCTTTGCCTGTGGTCTCGTGTCCAGGTCCGGCTGAGAGATTTGCAATTTGCAATTCATTCTGCAAATCCCATTTCGATATGCGAATGCCCTGAATTTGGACATACGTACTGTTTTTCAGGGCAACAGCACATTTATAGTCTGGATGCGATACGAACAGGTGTGAGGACGTAATGCGGGACATGACGAACGTCGCGGGCGGCAAGACCCACATATGCGGATTGGGCTGCGCGCACGGGTATCACGTAAGCCGGCGCGCTGCCCTGAAGCTGGGGCTGGTCGGCGGCGCAGCTGCGACAGTGTCAGGCTGCGTAACGACCAATCGGGCGACCGGCGAGAGCCAGTTGACCGGGTTCAATACCCTGGAAGACGACAAGAAGATCGGTCGGGAGCAGCATCCGAAACTGGTCGAGGCTTTCGGCGGCGAATATGAGAACCCGCGCCTGCAGACCTATGTGTCGCGGATCGGTCAGGAGCTGTCCCGTTACGCCGAGTATCAGGAATTTCAGTATCAGTTCACCATCGTCAACTCTCCGATCATCAACGCCTTCGCCTTGCCGGGGGGTTATTGCTATGTCTCGCGCGGCCTGATCACCCTTGCTTCCAACGAGGCGGAACTGGCGGGCGTCATCGCACATGAGATTGGCCATGTGAATGCGCGCCACACGGCGCAGCGGATTGCCCAATCGCAACTGGCGCAGGGACTGCTGATGGGGGCGGTGCTGCTGACCGGTCAGCGAGCGGTGGGACAATTGGGCAGCGGTATCGCCAACGCCGTCCTGAAGAGTTTCTCACGCGAGCAGGAACTGGAAGCGGACAGCCTGGGCATGCGCTACATGTCCGAAGCCGGGTATGATCCGGAAGCCATGGTCGGCTTTCTGGACACGATGCGCGATCATTCGCAGATCGAAGCCGAAAAGCGTGGCCTTCCCGCAGGCAGCGTCGATGAGCGCAATATCAATGCGACGCATCCCCGGACGATCGAACGCGTCCAACAGGCTAAAACCATTGCTGCGGAGTATTCGAATGCCGGTCAGGTCGTGAACCGAGATCGCTACCTGGAGAACATTGACGGCATGCTCTATGGCGACGATCCGAAGCAGGGGATTGTGCGCGGAACGGAATTCATCCATCCCGACCTGCGTTTTCGATTCGAGGTCCCGGAAGGTTTCACGATCCAGAACGGGACGAGTGAGGTCGTCGCCCAGAAGGACAATGTCAAAGCCGCCATCGTCTTTGATGCCGATCGGAACAAGTCCGGCGACATATTGAGCTACCTGACCGGGGATTGGGGCAAGGGCGTCAATCTGACCGACGTCGGGCGCATCGACATCAACGGTCGCCCTGCGGCGACGGGGGCAACCCGGCTCAACGGCCTGGACTATCGTGCCGTAGCGATCCAGGGCGAGGGGGACCGCGTGTTCCGGTTCCGGTTCATTTCGGATCCTGCCCAGACCTCCGGTCTTAATGTACCGTTCCGGGAGACGACCTATTCCTTCCGTTTGCTCAGCGAAGCGGAGGCATCGCGGATTCAGCCCTACCAGATCATCGTGGTTCCGATTTCGCCCGGCGACACTGTCGCGTCGCTGGCGTCCAACTTCCCGGAAGGAAAGTTCAGTCAGGCGGCCTTCCGTGTGATCAACGACCTGAAGCCGCAGGAGGCCCTGCCGAATGGCGGACGGGTGAAAGTCGTCGTTGGCGGTGGGGGTGTCTGACCCGCCCGGGTCAGGGTCGCCCGAAGGTCGTTGAGGCCCAGTAGCTGATCCAGGGCGGGTCCATGTCCTCAATCATATGCACCGCATTCAACAGGTATTGCCCCGGACCCAGGTCCGGCAGCAATGCTTCGCCGGCGGCGTTCGTGGTCACGTCACGACGCATGGCCGTGCTCTCCGCACCCGCTTTGTAGAATACCTTGATCTGACGGTCGGTCAGGGGTTCACCCTGCCACAACAGACGGACGGCGAGCCGGTCCGTTTGGAATGGGTTGTCCGACATGATCAGTTCGAGCGGCAAGCCAAAGGCCCGGTCGCCGCCCTTGGCATGACCAACCGCGACCAGAGCCTTGGCGCAGCGGACAAACCCTTCGGTAAACTTGTCTGGGTCCAGACCGCGTTCCTGGTGCCGGGCCAGGATCGACGGCAGGCCTTCGTCCTCCAGATAGCCGGCGAAGACCGACCAGTCGTCAAAATCCACGGTTTGCCCGGTTGATTGATACACCACAACATGAAGCCCCTGGGTAAACGTCGGCGCATTGAGGATCGGTACATCGCCCACAATGCCGTCCACCGGGCGCATGCCGTCCGGCGCATGCAGTTCAAAACGTGTAAAACGCTCCGGCAGATAGAGGTGCCTGTAACCTTTGAAGTTCTGTCCTGTCTTCGCATTCCCGATGATCGACGCGCCGGCTTCCACCTGAAAGGCGTAGGGTTCGAGCCAGAACTCGTGAGCCTTGGCGTTCGGGATGCTTGCCAGCCAGAGGAGGGGGCTTAGGATCACCGGCAAGGCGGCGAGGGCGAGGCGAAGTTGCACGTGTTGGATTCCTTTCAGGGCGAGCTTATGCCGCTGCGTCTTGGGCGCAAGTGGCTGATTTCCCTATTCCTGCTGCTTGCTTTTTCCGGCCCTGCTGGCGCGCATGAAATCACGCCGACCCTGGCCAATCTGTCTTTTGACGACGGTCGCTACCGGATCGAGATCACGACCAATCTGGAGGCCCTTTTGGCGGGAATCGGGCCCGACCATACCGACACGTCGGACGCGCCCGGCGCCGCGGAATACGATGCCTTTCGGCAAATGACGTCTTCGTCGCTGCAGGGTGTCTTCACCTCGAATTCGGAAGCGCTGCTGACAGGCATTGAAGTCCGGATCGATGGAAACCGTGTCCGACCGAAGATTCAGGACCTTCGTATTCCACCGGTGGGCGATACCGATTTGCCGCGGGAGACAGTTCTGGTCCTGGCTGGGGACCTGCCGGGCGCGGCCCGAAATCTGACCTGGGCCTGGAGTCGGGATTTCGGGTCCAGCGTGCTTCGGGCGCAAAGCGACGACGGTGCGCCCGTTGCCGTGTGGCTGCAGAACGGCGAGCGCAGCCCGCCCATTCCGGTCATCGGCGCACCGGCACAATCCTGGGTACAGGTTGCCTGGGACTATCTTGTGATCGGCTTCACGCATATTCTGCCCAAAGGCCTGGATCACATACTTTTCGTGGTCGGGCTGTTCCTGTTGAGTCCGAAACTGCGCCCGCTGTTCTGGCAGGTCACCGCCTTCACCATTGCCCATACCGTGACCCTGGCGTTGGGGATTCTGGGTGTCGTGGTGCTGTCGCCGGCGGTCGTTGAACCCCTGATCGCGGCCAGCATCGTCTATGTCTGCATCGAGAACCTGATGACACAGCGGCTGACGGCCTGGCGTCCGGCTATCGTCTTTGGTTTCGGGTTGCTGCACGGGCTGGGATTCGCTGGTGTCCTGGCGGAGATTGGATTGGGGCACGATACCTTCGTCACCGGGCTGGTAGCGTTCAATGTCGGGGTGGAGGCAGGGCAGATCGCTGTTGTCCTGATCTGCTTTGCGGTGACATTCCTGATCCGTGGGCGGAGCTGGTATCGACGGGCTGTTGCCGTGCCGGCATCCACGGTCATCGGACTGATCGCGGCCTATTGGACGATCGAGCGCCTGGGCATCATATAACCGCCGCAAGAACCGGGTGGGGCCGGGGACGACGGCAGAGTACAAGAGGTCCAGATTTGCATGTGAATGCGGAGAAGGACCAAACGGAATGTCGATAATGATGGACGATATCGAAAACCAGCGGGATTACCGGCGGATCGGCAAGGCGCTGGATCATCTGGCTGAATCCTGGGGCGACGATCGGCCCAGCCTGTCGGACCTCGCGGAGCGTTGCGGCATGAGCGAATTCCACTTCCAGCGCGTTTTTCAGCGCTGGGTGGGCCTCAGCCCGAAAAAATTCCTCAGCGTGGTCAGCCTGGAACAGGCAAAACAGGCCCTGGACGGTCAGTCCGACCTGCTGAACGCCAGTTTCGATGCGGGCCTGTCGGGGCCGGGACGGCTGCACGACCTGTTTGTGACTTACGAAGCGATGACACCCGGCGAATACAAGCGTGCCGCCAAGGGGCTGGACATCCGATGGGGTTGGCATGACGGACCATTCGGCAAGACACTGCTGCTGGCAACGGACCGGGGGTTGTGTGGTCTGGCGTTCCTCGACGCGCGGGGCGAGGCGGAGTGTTTCCGCGATATGGCCGATCGCTGGCCCGAGGCGTGCCTGCGGGAAGACCCGGTCTATACGCAGGACTACATGGATCGCATCTTCGCCGAGCCGGAATCCATCGATGCCGACCGGGGCATCCGCCTGTTCCTGAAGGGGACCGAGTTCCAGGTGAAGGTCTGGGAAGGCCTGATGCGGATTGAGCCGGGCAATTACACGACCTATGGCAGCCTTGCCGAACGCATCGGCATGCCCAGCCGGGCGGCGCGCGCAGTGGGGACCGCTGTCGGGGCCAATCCGATCAGCTGGCTGATCCCCTGTCACCGCGTGATCCGGAATTCCGGAATGTTGGGCGGCTATCGCTGGGGCCTGCCGCGCAAGATCGCCATGATGGGATTTGAACGTACCGGCCAGGGACTGCGCCTCGACGTCGCGGGGTAAGTGCCGATAAACACTGGAAACGGCGGGGCCGGTGTGCCATTTACCGGCTCACGAAATCAATTGACCGGTCCCGCCGCCATGACCACAGCGAACGAGCCACTTGTGCTGGCCCTGCCCAAGGGCCGGATTCTGGACGACCTGCGCCCGATGCTGGAAGGCGCGGGCATCCAGCCGGAACCGGCATTCGACGACCCGAAATCGCGCCTGCTGCAGTTTTCGACGAACATTCCGAACCTGTCGATCATCCGAGTGCGCAGCTTCGATGTCGCGACTTTCGTGGCGTTCGGCGCCGCCCATCTTGGCGTCGCGGGGAACGATGTCCTGATGGAATTCGACTATCCGGAACTCTATGCGCCGGTCGATCTGAATATCGGCTATTGCCGGATTGCCGTCGCTGAGCCGGCGGAATTGAGTGCCGCGGACGACCCCAGCCGCTGGAGCCATATCCGCGTTGCCACCAAATATCCCAATATAACGCGCCGGCATTTTGCGCGCCGTGGTGTTCAGGCCGAGTGCATTAAACTGAACGGGGCGATGGAATTGGCGCCCGGCATGGGGCTGTGCCGCCGCATCGTCGATCTGGTCTCGACGGGACGCACGCTGAAGGAGAACGGTCTGGTCGAGGTCGAAACCATTGCCGAGATCACGTCGCGCCTGATCGTGAACCGCGCCGCGTTGAAAACCCGGTCGGAGGAGGTCGGCGGCTGGGTCGATCGGTTCCGGGAGGTCGCCCGTGCCGCATAAATTCGACGTTGCCGACCGCCTTGACGCTACCGATGAAGGTTTTGAAGAGGCCTTTCAGGCTCTGCTGAACGCAAAGCGTGAAATGGATGAGGATGTCGATCGCGTCGTCGCCGATATCCTGTCCGATGTCCGTCATCGTGGTGATGCCGCACTGGTCGACTACACCAATCGTTTTGATCGGGTTGCCATTTCGGCTTCGGATCTGCGCATTCCGCAGGCGGAACTGGAAGGCGCGGCGGCGAAATGCGAACCTGAAACCATCGCCGCGCTGAAGCTGGCGGCGGACAGGATCCGTTCCTTCCACGAAAAGACGCTGCCGGGCGGGCTGGATTACACGGACGCGGCCGGGGTGCGCCTGGGTGCGCGCTGGACGCCGGTTTCCGCAGCCGGTCTCTACGTCCCCGGCGGTACAGCCGCCTATCCCAGTTCCGTCCTGATGAATGCCATGCCGGCCAAGGTCGCCGGCGTGCCGCGCCTGGTCATGGTCGTGCCGACGCCGGACGATGTGATCAACCCGCTGGTCATGGCCGCGGCGCATCTGGCAGGGGTGGACGAGGTCTACCGTGTCGGCGGGGCCCAGGCGGTCGGCGCGCTGGCCTATGGTACCGAGACGATCCAGCCGGTCGACAAGATCGTCGGACCCGGCAATGCCTTCGTCGCCGCCGCCAAGCGCCGCGTCTTCGGAACGGTGGGGATCGATATGATCGCCGGTCCATCGGAAATTCTGGTCGTTGCCGACGCGGAGAACGACCCGGACTGGATCGCTGCGGATCTGTTGAGTCAGGCCGAGCACGATACTTCGGCGCAGTCGATCCTGATCACCGACGATTCCGGTTTTGCGGATGCGGTAGAAGCCGCCGTCTCCGCCCGACTGGAAACCCTGCCGCGCAAGGAAATCGCCGGGGCAAGCTGGGCGAGCCACGGGGCGGTCATTGTAGTGGAGAGCCTGGACGATGCGCTGCCGCTGATCGACCGAATTGCGCCTGAGCACCTGGAACTGGCTGTCGCCGATGCCGATGCGATGGGACAGAAAGTGCGAAATGCGGGTGCCATATTCCTGGGTCGGTACACACCGGAAGCGATCGGAGACTACGTGGCGGGGCCGAACCATGTTCTGCCGACCGCGCGAAGCGCCCGTTTTTCCAGCGGTCTGGGCGTCGTCGATTTCATGAAGCGGACATCCTTCGTGCGCTGTGATGCCGACAGCCTCTCGCAGATCGGGCCGGCCGCGGCCACGTTGGCGGAAGCGGAAGGACTGGGCGCCCATGCCCTTTCCGTTACCGTGCGGCTCAATATGCCGTCTCGCTAAGAGTTTTTCTCTCCTCTAAACTCCGCCCCGCGAGAGCAATGGAGCACGGCCATGAGCGAATCGAAGTTCGACGAAACCACCGACAAGATTGTTGCCATCGATCTGGACGAGAAGAGCGTCGTCCGCCGCAGTGTCGAGGTCGAACACGAACGCAAGGTCGCGATGTACGACCTGCTGGACATGAACCGCTTTCGTCCCGTCGGGGACTTTACCGGTCCGTTCAAGGTGCGCCTCGGAATCGAGGACGGCAAACGTCTGATCTTCAAGATCGACGATGAAGACGGTACCAATCTGACCAATGTCTCCATGCCGTTGTCGCCGTTCCGCCGCATCGTGCGTGACTACTTCCAGATCTGCGAAAGCTATTACGACGCGATCAAGAAGCTGTCGCCCAGTCAGATCGAGACCATCGATATGGCCCGGCGCGGACTTCATAATGAAGGGGCCGACGTGTTGGTGGACGCCTTGAAGGACAAGATCGACATCGACAAGGCGACGTCGCGGCGCCTGTTCACGCTGGTATGCGTACTGCACATTCGCGGCTGATCGGAAAGGACGGGACAGGCTACCGAAAGCGCGCGCGATGATCTTCTCCGCCGACGACCTTCCCGATGCGGTCATGTTCTGTTGCACCATGAACTCGATCCGCTCGCCGATGGCCGAGGGCATTATGAAGTCATTGTTTGGAACGAAGATCTATGTCGACAGTGTCGGCGCGCGGGAAGGGGATCTGGACGGCCTGATGGTCGAGGTAATGTCGGAAATCGGCATCGACATGTCGAAGCACCATGCCAAGACCTTCGATCAGCTGGAGGATAACTTCTTCGACCTGATCGTTGCCCTGTCACCGGAAGCGCAGCACCACGCGGTGGAACTGACCCGTACCATGGCCTGCGATGTCGTGTTCTGGAACACCTTCGATCCGTCGATCATCGAGGGCAGCCGGGAGCAGAGGCTTGACGCCTATCGGCAAGTACGCGACCAGATCCGCCAACGAATCATGAAGACTTTTTCGGTAGAGTAGATTGAGCCAGAAACCCCAGCTTGTTCTCGCCTCCGCCAGTCCGCGGCGCCTCGATCTGTTGGCGCAGATCGGAATCGTGCCGGACCGTGTATGCCCGGCGGAAATCGACGAGACCCCTTTGAAGGCCGAATTGCCGCGAAACCTGGCGCGGCGTCTCGCGGAGGGCAAGGCGCGCGCGGTCGCGGACGGACAGAGTACCGGCGTCGCAGTACTGGCCGCGGATACGGTCGTTGCGGTCGGTCGCCGCATCCTGCCGAAAGCCGAGGATGCAGCGACGGCCCGCGAATGCCTTGCACTGCTTTCCGGCCGGCGTCATATCGTGTATGGCGGCATCGCGTTGATCGGTCCGGATGGCAAAGTCCGGTCGCGCGTCGTCGAGACGGCGGTTGTCTTCAAGCGTCTCGAGGACCGGGAAGTCGACGCCTACATCGCGTCGGACGACTGGGATGGCAAGGCGGGCGGCTATGCGATCCAGGGCCGTGCGGCCGCGCTGATCCGGCGCATCAACGGATCCTACACCAACGTCGTGGGCCTGTGCCTGCATGAGACGTCCAAACTACTCAATGGAATCGGACTGACGGTATGAGCAGAGCGGCGGAAATCTATATTGAAGGCAGTCCTGCCGAACGGCGGGCGGGTCATCTGGATGCCGATGGCCGCGCCATTGCCATCGACATCGACCGTGCCAACCGGCCGCGCCTGACAGGCGGGATCTACCTTGCACGCGTCCGGTCCGTCGACAAACGGATGGGCGGCGCTTTTCTGGATCTGGGCATCGGGCCGCATGTCCTGCTGGCCAAGGCTCGTGAGGTAGAGGAAGGCGATTCCCTGATCGTGCAGGTCGCCCGCGATTCTCACGACGATAAAGGGCCCGCCGTTGTCCGGCAGGTCGTTCTGTGGGGCCGCTATGTCGCCCTGCAGCCCGGTCGTGGCGGCGGTCTGCAATGCGCGCGGGCTCTGGGTCAGGGCAAACGGCGCGCAGAGGCGCTGAAGGAAGCAGAAGCCGCAATCAAGGACCCGACGGATCTGATCCTGCGGGGGCCGGCTGCCTCCGTTTCGGGGGAGATTCTGTCCGCCGAGACAGCCCGCCTGCATGCGCTCTGGGCCGAGGTGCAGGCTCGCAAGGCCGCAGCCAAGGCCCCCGCCCTGTTGATGGAAGCGCCTGGTTTCATCGACCTGTGCCTGCGGGAGGCCGGACCCGACGCCCGGGTGGCGCTGGACGACAGGCTCGACTTCGCAGCGGCGGAGGAACTGGTGCGCGAACGCTACCCGGACCTGTCCGAAGGCCTGGCGTTTCATCAATCGGCGACGCCGATCTTCGATGCGTCCGGTTTGTCGGACGTTCTGGAGGAGGCGCTGGGCGCCGAAGTGCCGTTGACCGGCGGTGGGCGGATCACAATCCAGGAAACCAGGGCGCTGACGGCCGTCGATGTCGATATGGGGGCGGGCGAAGCCGGTTCCTCCATGAAAGACGAGGCGCTGCATCGCCTGAATCGCCGCGCGGCGGACGAGATTGCACGACAGATCCTGCTGCGCCGCATCAGTGGTTTGATCGTGATCGATTTTGCGGGCGTGAAGCAGCGCGGCAAGATGAAGGCGCTGCTTGACATGTTGCGCAGCCGCCTGAAGGGCGGGGAAGGGCATGCGGATGTTCTGGGCATTTCCGCCGCCGGGCTGGTGGAAATCACCCGGCAGAGAATCGGCCCCAGTCTCGCGCAGCTCTGTCTCTCGCCAAGCCCGGCCCTGCGGCCCGCGCCCGATGCGGAGGCGGCTGATATTCTGCGCCGTGCCCTGCGCCTGAGAGGGGCCGGGAAGCCGGTGGCGGATCTGTCCGAGGCTGCTGCCGCGCTGTTCAAGGGGCCGCTGAAGACCGCCCTGGAGGAAACCGAACGGCGCCTGGGCCAGCCGCTGATCCTCAATCCCGGGGCACCGCGTCCCGATGTGCGGATGGAGGCCTGACCCATGCTGGATCCGGAACGTACCCGCGTCGACAAGCGCAAGAAGGTGAAATGCCCGATCTGCGGAAAACCGCCGGGCGATGACGTGAAGCCGTTCTGCTCAAAGCGCTGCCAGGACGTGGATTTGAACCGCTGGCTGGGCGGCGCCTATCGCATCGAAACCGACGAGGCGCCGGACGATATGGCCAATGATCCTCGGTCGCGGGAGGGCGCCGAAGGCTGGCCGTCCGATAACGACAAATTCTGATCCCCATAACGTCGAAACAGGGGTTGCAAGACGCCCTGAAACCTCTTAAACACCCTCTCGCGCTCGCGGACAAAACAGTCTGTCAGAGCCTGCCCAGGTAGCTCAGTTGGTAGAGCATGCGATTGAAAATCGCAGTGTCGGTGGTTCGATTCCTCCCCTGGGCACCACCTTTCCTCGGAAAAAGTTGAAGCGTGAAAGCGGATCCGGGTTGGTTCCGGCGACCTGTTCTGCGTGCCCTCCGGCAGGGCCCTCCGGCAGGGCCGTTGAGGGGCGCCCTGACCGCGGTCAGGGGCTCGGTGCCGTCGGATTAGGTTTTTTCAAATCAGAACTTTGAGAGAATATGGTTTTGCTGCGTCAGGAACTGCGATACCGGTTTCGGGAGCGCTGGATTTCGTGCTGAATGCATGCGTTCCCTGATTTTGCGTTTCGCGACCTGAACCTTCGCCGGATTCGGCGCTTCGGTATCGGTCGCCCAAGGGTTTCTCGTTGCTCTCTTGCCGCCGGAGTTGCGTGAAATGATGCGATCCTTCTCGAAGCCCAGCATCGCCGATCTGTCCGAAACCCTGCGCCATGTCGCCGCTCTACCGGAAGACTTTGCCCAGTGCCTTCCGGGGGCGTTCTACACCAATCCGGAATACTTCGCCCACGAGGTCGACAGCATCCTGTCGTCGGAGTGGCATTGCCTCGGGCGGGTGGACGAAATTCCCAATCCGGGTGACTACTTCACGTTCCAGATCCTGGACGAGCCCTTGCTGGTTGTCCGCGGTGATGACGGCGCCATTCGGGTTCTGTCCAACCTGTGCCGTCACCGCGGGATGCTGCTGGCCGAAGGGGCCGGATCGGTCCGCAATTTCGTGTGTTCCTATCATGCCTGGAGCTATGCCCGCGACGGTGCGTTGCTGAACGCGCCCCGGATGGAGAACAAGGGGGTCAAGGCCGGGAGCTGCCGTCTGCCGGAATTCCGCAGCGAGACCTGGAACGGTTTCATCTATGCCAATTTGGATGAGGAGGCAGCGCCGCTTGCCCCGCGTCTGGGCGGTCTGGAATCGTTGATCGGCGCGTATCGCCCCGCGGAGATGCGAACGGTGCGCAGTTTCGATGAGGTCTGGCATACCAACTGGAAATGCCTGATCGAAAATTTCATGGAGGCGTACCATCTGTCCGTGGTGCATCCGCAGACGCTGCGCCCCTATACCCCGACGGGGCTGAGCCGCAAATCGTTGTCCGATGACAATTTCACCGCCTATTGCGCGAACTATCCGGCACGGGCCCGGTCTCGAGGGGTCGGAGCCCCGGGCCTTTCGGAGGACGAGCGCCGACGGTCCACCCTGTTCAACCTGTTCCCGACCCAGATAGCCAGCCAGTCGGCGACGCTGCTCGTATCCTTTTCTGTGATGCCGCTGGCGGTTGACCGCATCCGGGTCCGCTGGACCCTGTCGACCTATGGCGACGAACTTTCACCGGCAGAGCTTGAGGAGCGCATTGCCCTCTGGATCGAGGTGAATCGCGAGGATCGGGAAAAACTGGAAAGGTTGCAGACCGCGCTGCGGTCCCGCCATGCCCCGTCGGGTCCATTGGCGCCGCGGGATTTCGAGGGCACGATCTGGGACTTCTATCGCTATCTCGGACGGCGGCTTCCGGTGGCAGACCCGGTCTGACGCCATCGACCGGCAATTAGAGCATGCCAAACCCGAATGGGTTCAGCTCTGATAGCGCGTCACATCGTTGGGGTCGCGTAAAGATTGTCCTGCCGAAACCATGTCGTGTCAGAACGCAGTCCCCCCCAAATCAGTGCGCCGGCACCACCATTCCATGAATGCAATTACGTTGGTCTCGCAACAAGGGAAATCCTTTAAAAATCATAAGGTTCCTGAGATTTCTATTAATCGATTCTTCAGGTTTTAGCGTCACTACTCCCGGAAACATCCTGGCCTCGCCCCACCACACCCGGTTTGGCGAGCCTTCGGTCTTCTTTCAGGAGTAGGGTTCAATGACAGGTGCGGGATTCTTCAAGTCAACGGGCATCCGGACGCAGATCAGTGTTCTTGCCGCAGTCGCTGCGATCAGTTTCGCCGTGGTTGCCGTTACGGTCATCGCCGGCAGTGTCTATCAATCTCAGCTCCAGACGGAAGCCGATGCAGCCCGCGATTCGCAATCGATAACGCGTGCCGTAGCCTATGGGTTTCTGAATGCGCGGCGGCGCGAGAAGGACTTCCTGATCCGCAAGGACGAGACCTATATCGGAAAGCATGCCGACGTCATGGCGTCGATCTACCAGAACCTGGATCAGCTGGACGACGCGGCCGTTTCCGAATTGACCCGGGAGGTCCGGACCGGTCTGGAGACCTATGAGGCTCAGTTCGCGTCGGTCGCGAGCACCTGGAAGGAAATCGGCCTGAACGAGGAAGAAGGCCGCCTTGGTGCCTTGCGGGCTTCCGTCCACAATGTCGAGGAGCGCCTGAAGGAGTTTCAGGACGACCGGCTGACGGTGATCATGCTGATGATGCGCCGCCACGAGAAGGACTTCCTGCTGCGGCTGGCGGAGAAGTATGTCGAACGCATGCCGAAGCGATATGCGGAGTTCACGGAGGCGCTGCCGACCTCCAGTGTTCCGTCCGACGTTCGTCCGGAAATCGACAGCCTGATGCAATCCTATCTGAACGACTTCAACCGGATGGCCGAACTGCGCCTGAACCTTGTGGAACAGGAGTCTGAACTCTCGGCTCTCTTTGCGGCGATTCAACCGACCTTCGAGGAGATTCTGGCGCATTACGATCGGACGGCTACTGAATCAATGGAGGCGGCCGAGGACGCGGCGCGGACCGTACAGGCCATCGTCATCGCCGTGATCGTGATTGCAGCCGTCGTAATGGGCGGGCTCGCCGTCATGATTATCGGCAGTGTCTCACGACCGATCGCGGCGATGACGGATGCGATGTCGCGCCTCGCCGCTGGTGAGAAGGATATTCCGATCCCGGCGACTGACTACACAAATGAGATGGGGCGCATGGCGCAATCGGTGGACGTCTTCAAGAGTGCCATGCTGGAAGCCGAAGAGGCATCCGCCTTGCGCGAAGCGGACGCCAAGGCGAAGGCGGAACGGGCGGAGCTGCTTCAGCGCATCACCCAGGATTTCGAAGCACGGTCCACGCAGGCGTTGGAAACCGTCGACCGGTCGGTGACGCAGCTCGGCCGAAATTCCGAGGAAATGAGCAATGTGACCGAACGGGCAGCGAGTCAGGCCAGTGCCGTTGCAGCCGCAGCGCAGGAGGCTTCCTCGAATGTTCAGACGGTGGCCGCCGCTACCGACCAGCTGACGGCGTCGATCCGCGAAATCGGGTCCCAGATCACCGTGTCGACCCAGGTCACGCGGGATGCGGTCGAACAGGCGCGGGAAACCGATGTGATCGTCAAGGATCTCGCCGTTTCCGCTGAACAGATCGAAGAGGCGGTGAAGCTGATCAACGACATTGCCGAGCAGACCAACCTTCTGGCGCTCAATGCGACCATCGAGGCGGCGCGCGCGGGAGAGGCCGGGAAAGGCTTCGCCGTTGTTGCGGAGGAAGTGAAATCGCTGGCCAATCAGACGGGTCGTGCGACGGAGGAGATCGGCGGCCAGATCGCCAAGGTCCAGCGCAATACACAGTCCGCTGTCTCGGCGATCACGACCATCGCGTCGACGATTGAAAAGGTAAACGAGGTCGCTGCGGCCATTGCTGCGGCGATCGAACAACAGACCAGCGCGACGCAAGAGATTGCCCGAAATGTCGAGGAGGCCGCTCAGGGCACGAATATGGTGACGCAGAATATCGACGGGGTATCGAGCTCCGTCGGGGCCGCCGACAAGACGGCGAAGCAGGTCCGCGTCGACAGTGGGGAGGTGGCGACCCAGTCGCGGCTTCTGAACAGTCTGGTCGAGACCTTCCTGGTGAAGGTGCGGGAAGCCTGATCGTACCCGGCGCCGGCGGGGTCAGCCGTTGAACCCCGCCGCGTCGACCTTGCCGGCCCTGCATCCGGGCCTGCCGGCAGGGGCAGCGGCGATCATTTCCGACAGGGTGTCTTCGCCGGGCTGACCGGTTAGCGCAATGCGCAGCTCAACGATCAGGGGCGCGGCGTCTGTGTTGCGGCAAACGATCTCGACGCGGGCCCCCGATCCCGGGCCAAAGGCCTCGTCGAACGCGGCTCGGATGGCATCGGATGTAAGGGTGCCGCCGATCGCATTCCGGAACATGTGCCGGACGGGGGACGCGTTCAGCGCCGCCAGCAGCGCAAGGGAATGGGCGAAATAACTCTTCGGGTCACGCGGGTGATAGCAGGTGCCGTGCTTGATCCATTCATGCCGGTCCAACCCGGATTGCGTGCCCGGCATTGCCTCTGCCAGCTGATCGCGCAGCGTTTGCGGGAGGGACGGCACCGGCAGGGCCATCCAGCCACCAGTCCGGTCCAGATCGACAATCTTTGGCGTAACGCCGCAATAGGTGTTGTCGCGCGGCTGCGGCCATAGGCCATGCAGCGTGAAATGCGTCGCATCGAACCGGGTATCCGTCTGGGTTCGGCATTCGGGAAGGTCCGGTTTCGTTTCGCAGAATCCGGGCTGCCACGATACGGCAAGCACGAGGTCCTGTTCTTTGGCATGGACGTCCCCGGCCGAACCCAGCGTCCAGAACAGGACGGCCAGCAGCAGGGACAGGATCAGGGACTTCTCACGGAAATTCGTCATGACATCCGTATGCTAGGCCCTTCGCACGATTGGTCCAGTGATAAGCCTGTGACGGTCGATGCTGCGACACGAAACTGCAACGCATCGATAAGTCCGCCGTAACAATCCCGACATAACGCTGTCTCACAGCGGCTGTAGACCTCGCGCTCATCCTGCGCGCCAAAGGTGGTGAAATCGCGCAGGCGGTCCGGAACACAGGGGCTGCCACCGATCCCAATCGAGTTCCTTTCGACATCTAGGGGAGAAAGTGCGGATGCGACGCAGCACTCTTTTCGCCGCGGCCATGGCGGCGGGCATGGGGTTCATGGGCACGGCCCAGGCGGAACCCACGGAAATCACCTTCTGGCACGCAATGGGCGGCCGACTGGGCGAAGTGGTCGACGAAATGACCGCTGAGTTCAATGCCAGCCAGAGCGACGTCAAGCTGACCTCAATCTACAAGGGCGGGTATGAGGACACGATGACGGCCGGTATCGCCGCCTTCCGGGCCGGCGAACATCCGCACATCATTCAGGTGTTCGATGCCGGTGCGGCGACGATCATAAACGCACCGGGCGCGGTTTATCCGGTGGCCGACCTGCTCAAGGAGCACGGTGTGGGCTTTGACGTTGAAGCCTATATCCCCGGCGTCCGTTATTTCTATGCCGACAGCGACGGCAAGATGATCGGCATGCCCTTCAACTCCTCGACGCCGCTTCTGTATTTCAACAAGGAGGCATTGGCGAAGGCGGGTGTCGAAGCGCCGAAGACCTGGGAAGACTTCGAGGCAATCGCACCGAAACTGGTCGAGGCCGGTTATGTGCCGCTGTCTCAGAGCCACAGCCCGTGGATCTTCTCGGAGAACTTCCATTCCCGGCATAATCTTCAGATGGCGACGGCCAATAACGGCTTCGATTCCACCGATGTCGACATCCTGTACAACAATGAGCACCTGAAAGGTCATTGGGCCAAGGTGAAGGGCTGGCTCGACAAGGGCTGGTACGGCTACTACGGCCGCGGCTGGGGCGAGAATCAGGACGCTTTCGTTCAAGGCAAGACGGCGATGTGGTTGGGGTCTTCGGGTTCCTTCGGCGGCCTGCGCAAGTCGGCTGAATTCGATTTCGGCACGACCTATCTGCCGTATTGGCAGTCGATCATCGAAGAGCCCAAGGGCACCTTCATCGGCGGTGCGGCGCTGTTCGCTTTCTCCGGCCATGACGACGACGAATACAAGGCGGTCGCCAAGTTCTTCGAATACATGACGAAGCCGGAAACCCAGTTCTTCTGGCACAAGGAAACCGGCTATGTGCCGATCACGACCGGTGCCTACGATCTGGCCAAGAAAGCCGGCTACTATAACGAGGCCCCGGATGCCGAGGTCGGCATTCTGCAGCTTTCCCAGCCGGGCGGCGAATGGACCAAGGGCTATCGCCTTGGCTACTACGTCCAGATCCGTGAGGTCATGTACAAGAATTACGAGCAGCTGCTGAACGGCGAGGCCTCGGTGGACGAAGCCTTCCAGGCTATCGAATCTGAGTCGAACGAACTGCTCGACCGGTTCCACGACACCTATAACTGATCCGGACGAACCCGCTCACCGGAGTTTTGCGGCGTGCCGGCTTGCCGGTGCGTCGCCTCCGGTGTGGCGGGATCGCAATGAAGGGCGGGGGCCATTCAGTCGTCATGAAGCGCGTACAGTTCGAACGATCGCCGATCCCCTATCTGTTTCTGCTGCCGCAGATCGGCATCATATTCGTTTTCTTCCTCTGGCCGGCGCTGCAGGCCGTCTATCAGTCCTTCCTGCTGGAAGATGCCTTCGGCCTGTCGAGCCAGTTTGTCTGGTTCCGGAACTATGAGGACATGGTTCTGGATCGGGACTGGGTGCGTTCGGCCGTCTTCACGCTGGTGTTTTCGGCCATCGTCGCCTTCGGGTCTCTGGGGGTCGCGCTGCTGTTGGCGGTGAAGGCGAACGAGGCCATACATGGCGCCACGACCTACAAGACATTGCTGATCTGGGCCTATGCCGTAGCCCCGGCCGTGGCGGGACTGATCGGACATGTCCTGTTCAATCCGCTGGTCGGCGACCTGCATTTCCTGCTGAACGGTCTGGGCTGGGATTTCGATCGCGGGACGGATGGGCTCGACGCGGCGTTCATGGTGTCGCTGATCGCGATCTGGAAACAGGTTTCCGTCAATTTCATCTTCTTCCTGGCAGGTCTGCAGAGCATTCCGAAATCGGTCCAGGAAGCGGCTGTCCTCGACTGCCGCAGCCCGGAAAAGCGGTTCTGGACCATAACCTTCCCACTTCTGGCGCCGACCACCTTCTTCCTGCTGGTGATCAACATCACCTACGCCTTCTTCGAGACCTTCGGGATCATTGATGTGACGACACGCGGCGGACCCGGCGGTGCCACGAATACGCTGGTCTACAAGGTCTACAAGGACGGTTTCCTGGGCGCCGATCTGGGCGGCAGTTCGGCACAGTCGGTGGTTCTGCTCCTGATGGTTCTGGCGCTGACCGTGTTCCAGTTCCGCTTCGTCGAACGGAAGGTCCACTACTGATGCTGCGCACCATCCTCACCCATCTGATCCTGATCGGGGGCGTCCTGTTTCTGGTCACCCCGCTCTGGGTCGCGCTGGCCAGTTCGACCCATGCGCCGGAGACGCTGATGCGCGATGGGCTGCAATTCTGGTTCGGCGACCGCTTTCTTGAGACCTACAAGAGCGTCCTGTTCGAAACCGGCGGCGTGACCAAGAGTTCGACCGCCGCTGGAATGCTGGTCAACAGCCTGATCCTCGGGCTGGGTTTCGCCATCGGCAAGATCGTGGTTTCCATGCTGGCCGCCTATGCCATCGTTTACTTCCGGTTCCCGCTGGCGCTGCCGATGTTCTGGATCATTTTTCTGACCCTGCTGCTGCCGCTGGAGGTCCGCATCGTCCCGTCCTACGAGGTCGTGGCGCAGCTCGGGCTCTTGAACACCTATACCGGCCTGATCGTGCCGCTGATCGCCTCCGCTACAGGGACGTTCTTCTTCCGGCAGTTTTTCAAGTCTGTACCCGACGAGTTGCTGGAGGCTGCCCGCATCGATGGGGCGGGACCGTTCCGGTTCTTCATCGACATCCTGCTGCCGCTGTCCAAAACGATGATCGCTGCGATCTTCATCATCATGTTTGTGGTTGGCTGGAACCAGTATCTCTGGCCCCTGATCATGACCACGGACGATCAGCTCTACACCATCGTCATCGGGATCAAGCAGGCCTTCCAGGTCGTCTACGAGGGTGGGGAGGTCCCGCAGTTCCAGGAAGCCTTTGCTCTTGCCGTGCTGGCAACGCTGCCGCCGGTCCTGGTTGTCCTGTTCTTTCAGCGCTGGTTCGTGCGCGGATTGTTGGAAAGTGAGAAGTGACATGGCCCAGATTTCCATCCGTTCCGTCGAAAAACGTTACGACAACGGCGCCCATGCGGTGCGCGGGGTGTCCATGGACGTGGAAGACGGTGAACTGGTCGTCCTGCTGGGCCCGTCGGGCTGCGGGAAGTCCACCTTGCTGCGCATGGTGGCGGGGCTGGAAGGCATCACCGAGGGTGAGATCGCCATCGACGGCAGGCGAATCAATGAGGTCTCACCGTCCGAGCGGGACGTCGCAATGGTGTTCCAAAACTATGCCTTGTATCCGCATATGTCCGTCTTCGACAATCTGGCATACGGGTTGAAGAACCGCGGTGTTGCAAAAGGGGAGATCCGTCGCCGCGTCGATGAGGCCGCCGCGATTCTGGAGATCGGTGACTATCTGGAGCGCAGGCCACGGCAACTCTCCGGGGGGCAGCGTCAGCGCGTCGCCATGGGACGTGCCATCGTGCGAGAGCCGAAGGCCTTCCTGTTCGATGAACCGCTGTCCAATCTGGACGCCAAGCTGCGCGTCCATATGCGCGTCGAGATCAAGCGCCTGCAGCAGCGCCTCGGTGTGACCAGTCTCTACGTCACCCATGATCAGGTCGAGGCAATGACCCTCGGCGACCGCCTGATCGTCCTGAACCAGGGGGTCGCTGAACAGATCGGCACGCCGCTGGAACTCTACGAACGCCCCGAGACGCTGTTTGTCGCCGGCTTTATCGGCACGCCGGCTATGAACCTGCTGCCGGGTCGACTTGAGAATGGCGGGCTTCATGTCGCCGGTGGCGGGCATGTAAGCCTGCCCGACACCATCACCGCCGCGGCGGGTGGTGCCGGTGTGACGCTTGGGCTGCGGCCCGAACATCTGACGATCGGAGGTGCCGGGCCGGTACAGATCGGCGCCCGGGTCGAACTGGTCGAGCATCTGGGCGCCGATATGCTGGTACATGCCCGGCTGTCGGAAGGGGGGCCGCTGCTTACCGCACGGTTGGCGGCAGGGGCTGCGATTCCTCCGGACGGTACTGTCCCGTTCAGCCTCCGCCCGGAGAACATTCGCTTGTTCGACAGCGACAGCGGCCGCCGGCTTTGAACGTCTATCCGCCGGCCGGGTCCATCAGATAGATCGTGGTGTCCGCGCCGCCGGTTCTGAGGGCGTGGATTTCCTTCAACGCCGGATCGCCATGCCAGGCCCGTACCGCCTCGGCATCGGGAAAGGCCAGCAGGACCATGGCGGCCGGTTGCGGCAGAGACCCTTCAAGCAGTTGGGGGTTGGGGGCCTTCACGGCGACCGAACCGCCATGTTTGGCAAGCGCGGTTGCGGCGGCTTCCTGATAGCGCTTGAAGGTTTCCGGGTCGGTCGGCGTTACATGGGCGAGGGCGTATACGGTCATTGTCTGCACTCCGGTATCTGTTGGGGTGCCGTGAGGGTGCGACAGGTCGTGGCGTGAGAAAATTCTCAAAATCTGTCGCACAGTTGTGCAAAAATGCACAGCATGACGGATTGGGATGACCTGCGGATCGTGTTGGCGGTGTCGCGTGCCGGTGGCTTGAGCGCCGCTGCGCGTTTGCTGGGCGTGAACCATGCCACGATTTCACGACGGGTGGCCAAGCTGGAAGACGGTCTCGGCGTGCAGCTTTTCATGCGGCAGCCGGACGGCCTTGTGCCGACGGAAGCGGGACAGCGCGTGGCCGCAACCGCCGAGGCCATGGAAGATGCGCGGCGCGAGTTGGACCAGGCCCTGGAAACCCGCGACCGTGATCTTTCCGGCAGACTGGTCGTGACGGCGCCTCTGCTGGTGCTTGTCGGCCCTTTCGCACGGGTGTTTGCTTCCTTCAGGACGCGCTTTCCCGACATTGAACTCGATTTCGTGACCGGTACCGGCCTGTTGGACCTGCATCGCAGAGAGGCCGATGTCGCCATCCGTGCGGTCGACGCGCCCGAGGAGGATCTGTGGGGGCGTCGACTGACCGAGGTCAGGGCGGCAATATATTGCACATCGGACTATCATGAGAGGGCGCACGTTCTGGTGCAGCGGGACGGCCCGCTGGCACCGTTGGAATGGATCGGCTTCATCGGACAGGCGCACCCTCCCGAAGAAATCATCAACAGGTTTCCGAATGCGTTCATTGCGGCGCGTTTCAACGACAAGCCCGCGATGATCGGTGCCGCGCGCGCGGGCATGGGATTGGTGAGATTGCCTTGCTTTATCGGCGATTTGGAGCCCGGCCTCATGCGCTTTCCGGATCTGCCTCTGCACCGCTACGCCGATATCTGGGCGCTGACCCACCCGTCGTTGAAACGGGTCGAACGGGTCCGCCGCTTCATCCAGGAATGCGCAGCTGAAGCCAGGCGAATGAGACCCCTGTTCCTCGGCGAGGGCACCAGAGGTGGTGAAGAGTAAAGGCGAGAACAGGCATTATAGTTCCTTGTCAAATTCTGGAATTGCATTATAGTGCATGTTCAGAAACAGAACGTACTCGGCGTTATCCCTGCTTGTGGGCGTCGTGTGCCGATTGGGAAGGGACAACATCATGGCTTACGACAATCTCATCACCTATGACCGCGATCCGGAGAGTTACAGACATTGGTCTCTGGATGTGGACGGCGAGATCGCGACCCTGACCCTGACCGTCGATGAGGACGGGGGGATCCGACCGGGTTATCAGCTGAAACTGAACTCCTACGACCTGGGCGTCGATATGGAACTGCACGATGCCCTGCAGCGCATCCGTTTCGAGCATCCGTCTGTGAAGTCCGTCATCCTGACATCCGGTCTGGACCGCATGTTCTGTGCTGGCGCGAACATTTACATGCTGGGTACGTCGTCCCATGGCTGGAAGGTGAACTTCTGTAAGTTCACGAACGAGACCCGGAATTCGATGGAAGACAGCTCCAAGCACTCGGGGCTGAAGTTTATCGCCGGCTGCAATGGCGTGACTGCCGGTGGTGGGTACGAAATGGCCCTGGCATGCGACGAAATCTTCCTGATCGATGATCGATCCAGCGCGGTCAGCCTGCCGGAAGTACCTCTGCTGGGCGTTCTGCCGGGCACGGGCGGTCTGACGCGCCTGACCGACAAGCGCAAGATGCGTCGTGATCTGGCGGATGTCTTCTGTACGTCGACTGAGGGTGTGCGCGGTCAGCGCGCCAAGGAATGGCGCCTCGTCGATCATATCGCGCCGAAGCAGGTTTTCATGGAAAAGGTCCGTGAACGCGCGGCCGAGCTTGCAAAGGAAAGCAAGCGCCCGGACGCGGCCGAGGGCGTGAAGATGACGCCGGTCAAGCGCGAAATCCGTGACGACGGCTACAGCTATCCGAATGTCGATGTGACGCTGGACGGGGATGGCCGCAAGGTAACAATCACCGTGAAGGCGCCGACGACAACTGTCCCCGCCGACATCGATACGATCCTGAAGCAGGGCATGGACTGGTGGCCGCTGGCCATGGCGCGGGAACTGGACGACGCCATCCTGATGCTGCGTACAAATCATGAGGAAGTCGGTCTTTGGGAGTTGAAGACGCAGGGTGACGCCGCGCGCGTGCTCGAAGCCGATGCTGCCGTCCTGAAGAATAAGGACAACTGGTTCGTGACCGAAGTGCTGGGCATGATGCGCCGCACCTTCGCGCGGCTGGACGTCACGTCCCGCAGCATGTTTGCGATCATCGACGAAGGCAGCTGCTTCGCGGGCAGCCTGTTGGAACTCGCCTTCTGTGCGGATCGTTCCTACATGCTGGACCTGCCGGATGACGAAGAGAATGCGCCGGCGATCATTCTGGGCGACATGAACTTCGGCCCGCTGGAAGAAGTCAATGGCCTGACCCGGCTGCAAACCCGTTTCCTGGCGGAAGAAAACATTCATGAGCAGCTGATGAAGCGCAAGGGCGAGCCGCTGGTCGGCCCGGTCGCCGAGGAAATCGGCCTTGTCACCTTTGCCCCGGACGACCTGGACTGGGACGACGAGTTGCGCATCGCCATTGAGGAACGTGCGTCGCTGTCCCCGGACGCGCTTACGGGCATGGAAGCGAACCTGCGCTTCGGTGGCCAAGAGACCATGCTGACAAAGGTCTTCGGCCGGTTGTCTGCATGGCAGAACTGGATCTTCATCCGCCCGAACGCCGTCGGCGAAAAGGGTGCGCTGAAACTCTTCGGAACCGGCTCCAAGGCCGATTTCGACTGGAAACGCGTCTGAGCCTAGACCGAAGAAAGAGGGAGCCCGAGAGATGGCCGCTATCGATTACCAAGAGCGTATTCCCAACAATGTCGACCTGAACAATGACCGGCGCCTGCAGCGCGCGCTGGAACATTGGCAACCGAAATTCCTGAACTGGTGGCAGGATCTGGGACCTGAAGGTTTCATGAGCCACGACGTCTACCTGCGCACGGCCGTGTCCGTCGATGCCAAGGGCTGGGCTCATTTCGGCCACGTGAAGATGCCGGAATATCGCTGGGGCATTTTCCTGGCAGATCGAGAGATGGACCGGACGATCGGTTTCGGTGACGAGTTCGGCAAGCCGGTCTGGCAGGAAGTTCCCGGAGAGCATCGCGCCGTGCTGCGTAACCTGATTTCCACCCAGGGCGATACCGAACCCGCGTCGGTCGAGCAGCAGCGCCTGCTGGGCCAGACCTGTCCGTCCCTCTATGACCTGCGCAACCTGTTCCAGGTCAATGTGGAGGAGGGGCGTCACCTCTGGGCCATGGTGTATCTGCTGCACGCATATTTCGGCCGGGATGGCCGCGAAGAAGCAGAAGAACTGCTGATGCGTCATTCTGGCGATGTCGACAATCCGCGCATCCTCAGCACGTTCAACGAGCCCATCGACGATTGGCTGAGCTTCTTCATGTTCACCTATTTCACCGACCGGGACGGCAAGTTCCAGCTGAAATGCCTGGCCGAGAGCTCTTTCGATCCGCTGGCACGTACCTGTCAGTTCATGCTGACCGAGGAAGCCCACCACATGTTCGTCGGCGAGACGGGTATCGGTCGCATCATCAAGCGGGCGCTGGAAGTCATGAAGGAAACCGGCAGCGACGATCCGGAAGTGATCCGCAAGGCCGGCGCGATCGACCTGCAGCTCCTGCAGCGCTACGTGAACTTCTGGTTCTCGTCATGCCTGGACCTGTTCGGTTCCGAAAAGTCGTCCAATGCGGCGAGCTATTTCGCGAGCGGTGTCAAGGGACGGCCCGACGAGGCGCGGTTCGAAGATCACATCTGCCGCGACACGACTTTCGATCTGGATGTGCCGGACGAAAACGGCAGGGCGGTGACGGAAAGCATCCCGATGCGCAACGCCATGAACGAAGTCGTCCGTCAGGCCTATATCAAGGACTGCATGGTCGGTCTGACCCGCTGGAACCGCCTGATCAAGAAGGCTGGGTTCGACTTCGAGATTACACTGCCGAGCGAGCGGTTCCGCCGTTCCATCGGGCCGTGGGCGAACATGACCATGGACCCGACCGGCAAGCAGATCTCGCCGGAAGAGTTCGAACAGCGCAAGACCGAGTTCCTGCCGTCGGAAGAGGATCGGGCCTATGTGAAGAGCCTGATGAAGCCGGTCATGGAGCCGGGCAAGGTGGCGGCGTGGATTGCCCCGCCGGACCGCGGCATCAACAACCAGCCGGTGGATTACGAATACGTCCGCGTACACTGATCCCTGATACGAGTTCCCGTTACGGAAAGCCCCGCCCACTGGCGGGGCTTTCTGCGTTTGCGGGAAGGGCCGGTGTTACTGGCGCACCAGGCGTTACTCTTACCCCGCTGCCTGGGCCGCCACCGCCTCCTGTGAAGCATTGGCTGCCGCTTTCGTGATCGTGTCCCGAACGAACCGGACTTTTTCGACAACGTCCGGGACAACCAGTTCCGGTACGAAATCGATCAGGCCCATGCCTCTGTTCAACTCATTCAGAAGTATCCCCAGCCTTGCATAGGCGTCGAGAAGATCGTCGACATTGTCCGGCACGTCGAGGGTCATCAGTCCCGATGCGCTGGCGGTCTCCATCACGTCGACGACGTCGAGATAGAAGGCGAAAGTCTCGGCCCAATCTTCCCAGGGATGCATGGTCGCGTAGGCGCTGATGAAGGAATCCTGCCAGTCCGCCGGCGGTCCTTCCGCGTAGTGCCGTTCCAGGGCTTCCCCATAGGTCGGGTTCTCGGGATCGCCGAACAGGTCCTTGAACGCGGCAAGCGCCGGCGGGTCGCCCTCGATCAGAAGATCCCAATAGTAGTGGCCGATCTCATGCCGGAAATGGCCGATTACGGTCCGGTGCGCCTCGCCCAGATCCACACGCATCTTTTCACGTTCAACCGCGTCCGCCTCACGGATATTGATCGTGATTTTCCCGTCCGCGTGACCGGTGAAAACACGTTCATTCTTGCCAACCGTGCGCCAGAGACTTTTCGGGGCGATACTATCCCCCTTGAAGTCAAAGGAAAGTCCGGGTGAAAAACCGTCGGCACGCGCACCATGCGGCAGACCCAACCCGTCCAGGCCGTGAATGAGGCGTCGCTTCGCCTGCTCCAGCAGAAGCCAATGTTCGTGATTTCCCGGAACGGAGAGATCGGGGATCGTGTCATTGTACCGGCAGCAATCGCATAACCCCCCGCTCGTCATGCCGGTTTCGGGATCGACGGGCAGGTTTCGATTACAGACGTCGAACTCAACCCGGTTTGAACATTTGGCGACCGGACGCTCGCACCGCACGCACTGCATGCCGTCGGCGAATTCCTCCATTGCCGTCATTGTCTGGCAATACGGACACCAGCCCACCTCCCGCTCGCAGGCCAGACACTCGGTGTTTTCGAAGAACAGGCGATTGCCGCAGTCACAGGAAAATCGTTGCATTTCTGGTTCTCCATGAACCGATGAAACACCGGGGTTGCTGCCTGATCGGATACCGGCCACCCGCCGGACACCATCGCTTTCGGTGAAGCCGGTCGATCAACAAAATCAGCATATGTCCGAAGTTGTCGCTTTGCACTCGAAAGAGCGATGGTCCGGCCCTATCGGCGGCCGTATAGTGCCCGACGCGCCCCGTCTTCTGAGGATGGCGTCTCCGGCGTATGTTGGGCCTCGTCCGTCCATACATGCCATTCGACGAGCTTGTGCGGCCCAAAGGTGGTCAGCATGGCGCAGTCGGCAGCGTCGCGTCCCCGTGCCATCAGAATGCGCCCGCGCCGCCGGACATTGAAACGGGCGTCGAATGTGTACCAGGCGCCGCCGAGAAACACTTCGAACCAGGCCGAGACGTCCATTGGAAATGGCTCGGGTTCAATATCGATGTCCCCCAGATAGCCGGTGCCGTAGCGGGCGGGAATGTTGAGGGCGCGACAGAAGGTGATCGCGAGATGTGCAAAATCCCGACACACACCGGCGCGGCGCTCAAACACTTCCGCAGCCGACATGTTGGGTCTGGAATGGGAATACCCGAAGGTAATGTTGTTGTGGACCCAGTCGCAGACGGCCTGGACCCTTGGCCAGCCGGGCGCAGTATCGCCGAAGAGGGTCCATGCATGGTCCATCAGTCGATCCACTTCGCAGTACCGGCTGCCGAGCAAGAACCGAAGTGTTTTCACAGGCAGGCTTTCGACGGGAAGCTGCGTGGCGTCGGGGACCAGAGGGTCCGGCTCAAACGGGTCGTTCACGATCGTGTTGGCGCTCAGTCGAAGATCGCCGACGGGCGCGATGCCGCGAACGCACCGGTTACCGAAATGGTCCAGAAAAGGTTCCAGCGGTATCGCGGGTTGGGCCGTAACATCGTCCGGTTGGCACAGGGCGTCCGCCCGGTCCGGATGAACCTGCAGCATTGCCATGAAAGGCGCCGGTTGGGTGCAGGCCACGACAATCTCACACCCGGTAGAGATGAACATGATCTCACTGGTCCAGAACGGTTGATGGAGCCGTTATCATACCCGTCGGATCGATGTGTCGCCTAGGGGGCATCGAGAAAGGGGCACGACGCTTTTCCGAGAGAAGCGATGGTGTGGCGCGTCCAATGCTGTAGAAGAGAACCCTTCCGCTCGACGACACATGGGTGCATGCTGACCTTGAAAGTCAGGTGATGCATGCCGTTTCGGAACACTCCCACAGCGCGGCTCTTGCAGTCCTTTCTGGAGTTCTGGCGGCGTTGTGGCGCCGGCGGAATCCCTACCAAAGCCGCGTTGGATCCCATTGGCCTCGCCCGCGGTGGGTTTATGCCGCATATCTGGCTCGTGGAACGCGTGGGGGAAGACAGGTTCGTATACCGGATTGCCGGTGAACGAATTATCGAGGTCTTAGGCTTCTATCCGCGTGGCAAAGAGCTGCACGACCTGTTTCCGGGCCCCGTGGCACAGGAACTGACAGCGCGCTGGTCGAAGCTTCTGGATGAAAGGCTGGGCTACCACAATCACGGAAAAATTGTGGCGCCGGACGGCGGCGTCTTCATCGGGGAGCGCCTCGGGCTTCCTTTGCTGGACAGCGCCGGTGAGCCCCGCTTTGTCGTCGGCGTGACACAGTATCTGGTGCGGAACCGCCTGCCTGAAAAACGACCGGAAATTACCATCCGTTCGGAGCCGTCGGAGTTACTGACGGTCGACGATCTGCTTTCCGGAGACTGACACCGGTCCAGGCGCCCGCTGATATCCCTTCAGGAGGTGCCGGAATGACGCGGCTACGTCTCAGACGGCAGGCCGTCCAGATACTTGAGCGCTTCGCCGTCCGCATAGCCGTGGAAGAAATCGGCCTCGTGGTTCAGGGCGTCGGCCAGCAGGGCACGGTACTCGCTGCGTGGGACCTCTTTGGCGCCGAATTTCTGCAGATGCTTTGTGACAAATTGTGTGTCCAGCAGGCGGAAACCGGCAAAGGTCAGGCGCGCAACAAGATGGGCAAGGGCGAGCTTGCTCGCATCCCGCTCGCGCGAGAACATGCTTTCCCCGAAAAAGGCGCTGCCCAAGGTGACGCCATAAAGGCCGCCGACCAGGCGGTCGCCGTCCCACACTTCAACCGAATGGGCGTGGTTCATGCGGTGGAGCGCCGTATAGAGCGTCAGGATCTTGTCGTTGATCCAGGTGCGCGGACGACGTTCCGTCGATTCCGCGCAGCCATCCATGATGCCCTCGAAATCACGATCGAATGTGACCCGGAACCGGTTTGAGCGGATCGTCTTGCGCAGTCGCCGCGGGATATGGAAACCATCGAGGGGGATCACACCCCGGATACGGGGGTCGATCCAGAACAGGTCCGGATCATCCCGGTCCTCGGCCATCGGGAAAACGCCGATCGCATAGGCCCGCAACAGCATGTCCGGCGTGAGATCAAGCGGTTCCATTATGCCTCGGCAACAAGGGCGTCTCCACGTTGCGGCCGATGACGGTGCTCTGCCCTCGGCCTATTTCAGGCCCATCCACTTTTCCAGCCAGTGGATGTCATAGTTTCCGTCGATAAACGGTCGCTCCGCAATGATTTTCTGATGCAGCGGTATCGTGGTCTGTATGCCGCCGATGACATATTCGTCCAGGGCACGACGTAGACGCATCAGGCATTCGTTGCGGTTGGCGCCGTGCACGACAAGCTTCGATACAAGGCTGTCGTAATACGGCGGCACGCGGTAACCGGAGTAAAGCTGGCTGTCCACGCGGACACCCAGGCCACCCGGCGCGTGATAGTCGGTGATCCGGCCCGGGGTCGGCATGAAGGTTTCCGGGTGCTCCGCCGTCACGCGGCATTCGATGGCATGTCCGGCGATCTCGATATCGCTCTGCTTGAACGCCAGCGGCATTCCGGCAGCGACCTTGATCTGCTCCCGCACGAGGTCGATGCCGCAGACCATTTCCGAAATCGGGTGTTCGACCTGCAGTCGGGTATTCATCTCGATGAAGAAGAACTCGCCGTCCTCGTAGAGGAACTCGATCGTGCCCGCACCGCGATAGCCCATCTCTCCGATGGCCTTGTTGACCGTGTCGCCGATGCTCTTGCGCTGGGATGCGTTGAGCGCCGGGGAAGGGGCTTCCTCGATCACTTTCTGGTGCCGGCGCTGGATCGAACAGTCGCGTTCGCCCAGGTTCACGCAATTGCCCTGGCCGTCACCAAGCACCTGCACCTCAATATGCCGGGGGCGGCTGAGATATCGCTCCATATAGACCGTGTCGTCGCCAAAGGCCGCTTTGGCCTCGGTTCGACAAATGGCCCAGGCCTGAGCGACATCGGCCATCTTGGACGCAACCTTCATGCCGCGCCCGCCGCCGCCGGCGGCCGCCTTGATGATCAGCGGGAACCCGATCTCTTCGGCCAGCTTCAGGGCCTCTTCCTCGGTGTCGACCGAGCCGTCGGACCCGGGAACGACGGGGATGCCCAGCCGCTTGGCCTCATCCTTGGCCGCCACCTTGTCGCCCATGACGCGCATATGTTCAGGCGTCGGGCCGATGAAGGTGATGCCGTGATCCTCGACCATTTCGGCGAACCGGGCGTTTTCCGACAGAAAGCCGACACCGGGATGGATCGCGTCCGCGCGGGTCAGCGTCGCCGCGGTCAGGATCGCCGGAATATTCAGATAGCTGTCCTTCGGGGCGGGCGGACCGATGCAGATCGCCTCATCCGCCAGCCGAACATGCATGGCATCGGCGTCCGCCGTCGAATGGATGGCGACGGTCTGGATGCCCATTTCCTTGCACGCGCGGTGAATGCGAAGGGCGATTTCGCCGCGGTTGGCGATCAGGACTTTTTCAAACATGGCCGTCAGATCCCGCTTTCGCGTGTCATTCGATGATGACCAGCGGTTCACCGAATTCGACGGGGTGACCGTCGGCGACAAGGATTTGCGTGACCTTGCCGGCTTTCGGCGCCGGAATCTGGTTCATGACCTTCATGGCCTCGATGATCAGCAGTGTCTGGCCTTCGGTGACCTGGCTGCCGACCGAGATGAAGTTGGCCGCGCCAGGTTGCGGTGCCATGTAAACGGTGCCGACCATGGGCGAGGTGACTGCGCCCGGATGGCTGGCCGCGTCGGAGGCCGCCGGGGCATCGCCGGCTGTCGGGGGCGCGCCCGCAGGCGGGGCATAGGCCGGCGCCGCTGCATAGACCGCACCGCCGCCGCGTTGCAGACGCAGCTTGTTCTCGTCCTCTTCGACGACCAGCTCGGTCAGGCCCTTGTCTTCCATGAGATCAGCCAGCTTGCCGATCAGTTCGATATCGACGTCGAGTTTCGCCATAAGGCCAACCCACCCCTTATTCGTGATGTCCGTTGGCCCCCTTGTACAGGGGTTCGCACGGACAGAAAAGACGCCAGACCTAACGATCGCCGCTCAATATCTCGGCCATCGCCTCCAGCGCCAGTCGGTATCCGGTCGTCCCCAGCCCGCAGATCATGCCGACGGCGATCGGCGCAATCAGGCTGGTGTGCCGAAAGCTTTCGCGCGCGTGGATGTTGGAGATATGCACCTCCACCACCGGCAGTTCCGCCGCTGACAGCGCATCGCGCAGCGCAACGGATGTATGGGTGAGCCCGCCGGCGTTTATGATGATACCGGCATGGCCTTCCCGCGCTTCGTGACACCAGTCGATCAGATTGCCTTCATGGTTCGATTGCCGGCAATCCGCAGCCAGCCCCAGGGTCGACGCGGCGTCTACGCACATCGCCTCGACATCGGCCAGCGTGGTCGCGCCATAGATGGACGGTTCACGCTTGCCTAACATGTTCAGGTTCGGCCCATTCAGGACCATGACGCGGCGATCAGCCATGGGACTGCTGTTTCCTTAAGAATTGCAACGCGATAGCGCGAGAGACTAGCCGAATCCGCGGAAGGCGACAACTACGCCGGACGCGCGATGACGATGATTTCGCGCTCGTTTTCGTCCAGGGGGCGGCGATCCCAGAAACCAAACAGTTCCGGATCGGCAAATTCGCAATCCCCCAGCATCCGGACGAGGTCCGGCACCTCGACATAGTTCAAGGTTCCGATTCCCGTATGCCGGCTGCCATCAGGAAATGCGAAATGGGTTTCGTAGGTGACGCGGTTGCGCGACCCGCTGACGACCCGGTTGTGAACCGTGACCGGGCCGACATTCGGCACATCCACTGTCTCCAAACTCTCTTCCGGATTCCAACTGCGCCAGCTTTCGAAGGCCGGATTGCGGGTTTCAAAGGCCAGAGCGCCGCCCGTTGCCAGATGTCGCCGAAAGGTCCGAAGGACTTTCAATATGGACGCTTCATCCAGAAAGACCTGAAAGGCGTGGCCGGACAGGACGATCCAGTCGAACCGTGCTTCCAGATCCAGGTTCTGTGCCTCAGCCTGAACCCATGTCACCCGATCGCCGAACGGCTTGGATCGCGCGATGTCCAGCATGGCTGCCGCCGGGTCGGCGCCCGTGACCTCATGCCCGCGCCGCGCCAGTTCGACGGCCAGCGTTCCGGTGCCGCAGCCGACATCCAGCACGCGACACGGTTTGGTTCCGATCAGACCTGCATAGAAATCCTGATCCTCGCGCCAGGGGTTCAGGGAATCGTATACCTGCGCCATGCGCGGGTCGGTATAGGATGGGTCGGGGCCGCTCATTCCGGGCGCTCTCCTGCAAAGGTCGTTCGGTACATGAGGCGCCGATGGCCGTCATAATCATTGATTGCGTAATGCAGGGTCATCCGGTTGTCCCAGATGCACAGGTCCCCCGGACGCCAGCGGTGCCGCATGGTGAAGTCGGGTCGCAGGCAATGCTTCAGCAATCGTGCCAGAACGTCCCGGCTTTCGTCTTCGGGCAGACCTTCGACCGCCACCGTATAGGTCGGGTTCACGAACAGTGCCTTGCGTCCACTTTCCGGGTGGGTCCGCACGATGGGATGCAGTCGGGGACGGTCCGCGTTTTCGTCACCCCGTCTCATCCGGATACTTCTGGAAACGGCTATGTCGCTGGGCGGGGCGTGTTTCTTGCCGTAAGGCGCGCCCAGATGGACGGCCTTGCGATGTTGGACGATCGCCTTCAGGTCACCCGGCAACCGTTCATAGGCGGCCACCTGACTGGACCACAATGTGTCACCGCCATAGGGCGGTACCTCGACGGATTGCAGCAGCGACCCGCCGGGTGGTGCTTCCAGGAAGCTGAAGTCGGAATGCCAGTCTCCGCCGAAAACCTCGATGTTGCATTCGTCGGCCTCCTTCAGAACCGCAATGACCTCGGGATCCTGGGCCGATCCCTCGACATAGGGTACCTTCAGAACCTCACCGAAGATTTGCGTCGCCTGTTTCAAGGCCGGCATTTCCAATGCCTGTCCGGGCAGGACCAGAACCAGATGACGGCCCAGCAAGTCCCGCAGCGCCTTTGCCTCGTTGCCGGCGATCGGTGCCGACAGGTCGATACCGGTGACTTCCGCGCCGAGATACCCTGCAATCGGGTCAACTTTCATGGAACCGGTTCCTTTCGGACCGGGACCTTAGTGCGAAATGCCGATGGGCGGCAATGCCGGTCGATTCAGCCAGTTTCAATGTGCAAAGATGAGACCGGCAGGGCAGGGGAAAGTCGCCCTATTTGAAGCGCGGCATGGCAAGTCCATTCGCGGCTTCTTCCGCCAGGACCCTTTTCAGATGCGATTGGGACGCGGGCTGGAGCGCGCGATACAGATCGCGGGCGAGGCTCCGTGCCGCATGACCAGGCCATCGTTCCGGCAGAAGCATGTCCGGCAGCGCAGGATCGCGCAGCAGGGCCCGGCGATAGGCATGGATCAGCAGGGTGCGCGCAACGAAGGCATCTTCCGGCCCGAGATGAGGCGCATCGCTGCGCAGCCGTTCGAAAAGGCTGAGGAACTCGGAATAGTCGGCCGCAATTTCCTCCAGAGGCCAGGCCTTTGCCGCCAGCCCGGGAAGCGCTCCATCGGACCGGGACTCGGCGGCAAAGACGACGCAATCCTCGGTGCTCTCCAGTTCTGAAAGCACGGTATTGACCTGATCTGCCGCATCGCCCCGCGCCGTCCCCAGCAGTCCGGGCGCCAGACGCGCGAAACCCAGCCATCCCAGTTCCCGGGAAAGAGCATCCCGCTCCGCTGCCGACAAGGCGTCGGGCATCGCGATCAGGGTCCATTTGCCGTCCCGCTGCGGCGGTTCCGAGGCATAGATGCGTGCCTGGGCGGAATCGAACTGCCGTCGGCCGATGCGGGTCAGGGTGTATCGACTGCGTCGGCCGACACGCTCCGCTTCCAGAATACCGTCCTGGACCAACCGGAACACCGCCGTACGAGTCACGCGCTCGTTCAAACCCAGCGGCGCCACGAGGTCGATCAGCGCGCCCAGCCAGCAGCCGCCGCCAAAGGGCAGGACGGAATCGCCATAAACCGTAACGATCAGCGATTTCGCGCGCGGTCTGTCCGGCGAAAGCAGTTGCAGAAAGGCACAGGCGGCGGAGGACATCGGGCTGGATCAGGCCTTCCGCAGATCGACAACCCGTTTCGCCTTGCCGATGGAACGCTCGACCGCACCTTCGTCCAGCACGTTCACGGCCGCCGAAACGCCGATATAGGACTTCACCAGATGGGCGAGGTCCCTGGCGGCCGTGGCGCGGCTGTCCGCGTCGCTGCCGGGTTTTCCTTCGACATTGATCGTCAGGGTGTCCATCGAACCGTCCTTGCCGATTTCCAACTGGTAATGTGGCGCCAGCCGGGAATCCTTGAGGATCAGTTCCTCGATCTGGGTCGGGAAGACATTGACGCCGCGGATGATCAACATGTCGTCGCTGCGGCCGGTGACCTTCTCCATGCGGCGCATCGACCGGGCCGTGCCTGGCATCAGCCGTGTCAGGTCACGCGTGCGATAGCGGATGATCGGCAGCGCCTCCTTGGTCAGGCTGGTGAAGACCAGTTCGCCGAACTCTCCATCGGGCAGCACTTCGCCGGACTCCGGATCGATAATTTCCGGATAGAAATGGTCTTCCCAAACATGCAGACCGTCCTTCGTCTCGACGCATTCATTGGCGACGCCGGGGCCGATCACCTCGGACAGACCGTAGATGTCGACGGCGGACAATCCGGTTCGCGCCTCGATCGATGTCCGCATCTCGTTGGTCCAGGGTTCCGCCCCGAAGATCCCATAGCGGATGCTGCACTTGTCCTTCGTCAGGCCCTGACGGTCCATCTCGTCTGCCAGCGCCAGCATGTAGGACGGCGTTACCATGATGACGTCCGGTTCGAAATCGGCGATCAGCTGAACCTGCTTCTCGGTTTGGCCACCCGACATCGGGATCACCATCGCACCCAGGCGTTCGGCCCCGTAATGCGCGCCCAGGCCGCCGGTGAACAGGCCGTAGCCGTAGGCAATGTGGACCTTCATTCCGGGTCGGGCCCCGGCGGCGTACATCGACCGTGCCATGACATCCGCCCACATGGAGACGTCATTGGCGGTATAGCCGACGACCGTCGGCTTTCCGGTCGTGCCTGAAGACGCATGAATCCGCGCCAGTTCACTGGTCGGATGGGCGAACATGCCGAACGGATAATTGGCCCGCAGATCGTCCTTCACCAGGAAGGGGAACTTTGACAGATCGGACAGATCCTGAAGGTCGTCCGGATGAACGCCGGCCGCATCGAAGCTCTCCTTGTAGTGGCGGATCTTCGAATAGGCGTGGTTCAGGGTCGCCCGCAGCCGCTCCAGCTGCAGGGACCGGATCTCGTCGATACTTGCGGTTTCGATCGGGTGAAGGCCCGGAATCCGTTCGTTCATGCGTTACACCTTTTCCAGTACCGTCGCGATGCCCTGTCCGACTCCGATACACATGGTGCACAGGGCATAGCGCGCGTCGCGGCGGTGCAGTTCCTCGACCGCCGTCAGGATCAGGCGCGCGCCGGACATGCCGAGCGGGTGGCCCAGGGCAATGGCGCCGCCATTCGGGTTAACGTGTTCGGCGTCATCAGGCAGGCCCAGGCGCCGGGTGACCGCGAGGGCCTGTGCGGCAAAGGCCTCGTTCAGTTCGATCACGTCGATGTCGCCGATCTTCAGACCTAGGCGCTCCAACAGCTTCTCGCTGGCGGGGGCGGGACCGTAGCCCATGATGCGCGGCGCCACACCGGCGGTGGCCATGCCCAGCACACGCGCGCGCGGCGTCAGGCCGTTGGCGGCGGCCGCTGCCTCCGAGGCGACAAACAGCGCCGCCGCGCCGTCATTCACTCCGGACGCGTTGCCGGCAGTCACACTGCCATCCTTGCGGAAGGGCGTCGGCAGCTTGGCCAGTTTCTCGGCGCTGGTGCCGGGCCGGGGGTGTTCGTCGCGGTCGACCACGATGGGATCGCCCTTGCGCTGAGGAATGGATACAGGCGCGATTTCTACGGCCAGGCGCCCGTTTTCCTGGGCAGCGACGGCGCGTTGCTGGGAGCGGGCGGCGAAAGCATCCTGATCGGCGCGGGAAATCTGGAAGTCCTCCGCGACATTCTCTGCCGTCTCCGGCATGGAATCGATGCCGTAGCGCTCCTTCATCAGCTTGTTGACGAAGCGCCAGCCGATCGTGGTGTCATGAATTTCGGCATTGCGGGAAAAAGCGGTGTCGGCCTTGCCCATCACGAAGGGCGCGCGGCTCATGCTCTCCACGCCGCCGGCGATCATCAGCGAGGCATCCCCGGCACGGATGGCCCGCGCCGCGGTTCCGACCGCATCCATGCCCGACCCGCAAAGCCGGTTCATGGTCGACCCGGGCACGCTGTCCGGCAGGCCTGCCAGCAGGGCTGCCATGCGGGCGACATTCCGGTTGTCCTCGCCCGCCTGATTGGCGCAGCCATAGATCACATCGTCGATGGCTGCTGCATCCAGTTTCGGGTTCCTTTCCATCAGCGCCGCGATCGGGTGTGCGCCCAGATCGTCGGCCCGCACCGGGGACAGGGCCCCGCCATAGCGGCCGATGGGCGTGCGGATGGCGTCGCAAATGAAGGCGTCGGTCATAGATCAATCCTCTGCGTCGGGTGTCAGGCCCGGGACGATCACGCCCTTCAAGCGCCGGGATTTGCCCCGGAACAGCGCGATCGTGGCACCGTCCTGATTGGTGATGCGGACATCGTAAACGCCGCTGCGGCCCGCCAGGGCCTGTTCGCGGCATTCCGCTGTCAGCTTGTCGTTCAGTCGCCCTGGGCGCAGATAATCGATTTCGCAGCCCTGGGCGACGGTTACCTTGTTATAGGCATTGCAGCCAAAGGCGAAAGCACTGTCAGCCAGGGAAAACAGGAACCCGCCGTGACAAGTCTTGTGCCCGTTCAGCATATCCTCGCGAACTGTCATGGACAGTTTGGCATAGCCGGGGCCGATGGCGTCGACCGACATGCCAAGACCACGGGTTGCCGCATCCGCGGCCAGCATCGCCTCCGCTGCTTTTTCGGCCACTTCCTGCGGGTCTGGATCGCCGGTCATGGCGCTGGTCACTCGCCGCGGAAGACGGGCTGGCGCTTTTCCAGAAAGGCCGAAACCCCTTCGCGGTAATCGGCCGTTCGCCCAGCCTGACGCTGCAGGTCCCGCTCCAGGTCCAGTTGAGAATCCAGATCATTGTCGACCGCGGCGTGGATCGCCTGCTTGATGAAGCCGTAACCCACGGTTGGACCCGCAGCCAATTGCGCCGCAATCGACTTCGCCTCGGTCATCAGCGCGTCATCGTCCACGCATTTCCAGATCAGGCCCCATTGCTCAGCCTTCTCGGCAGGCAGCTTTTCGCCCAGCAGTGCCATGCCCTTGGCGCGGGCCATGCCAACCCGATGGGTAAGGGACCATGTGCCCCCGGCATCCGGCACGAGACCCAGCTTGCAGAAAGGTTCCAGGAATGCGGCGGAACGGGCGGCCAGCACGATATCGCAGGACAGCGCGACATTTGCCCCGGCGCCGGCGGCAATACCGTTCACGGCACAGATGACCGGCATTTCGAGACCGGCAATGGTTCGGACCAGCGGATTGTAGAGGCGCTCGATCGTGTCGCCGAGATCGATTTTGGCGCCGTCATCGTTCCCCATCTGCCGGTCGGAAAGGTCCTGTCCGGCACAGAACCCGCGGCCGGCACCGGTGAGGATCACGCATCGCACCGCCTTGTCGGACTGTGCCTTGGTCAAGGCATCACGGATCTCGGCGTGCATCTGGTCATTGAAGGAATTCAGCTTGTCCGGACGATTCAAGGTGATCGTCGCGACCCCGTCTTCGATGTCGAAGAGAATGGTCTCGTAACTCATTCTTCAGCCTCCCTTGAGCCCGTTCCGGCAAATTTGATTAACGCCAAAATGATACAAGATTAGACACTGCGCAAGGAATTTGGTATCAAATCGCACTGCCGATTTCGGCAATCCAGAACCCTTCTTCAGGAGTAAATCCGCATGGCGAACAGCTTCTTCGACGCCCATCGCGACACGCTGAACCTGGCCCTCGACGCCATGCGCAAACGGGATTACTGGACCCCCTATCCGGAACGCGCGAGTGGCTCCATCTACGGGGAAACTGCGGCCGCGGACGGGGAAGCCGCGTTCAAGGGATATCTGGGAAATCTGTTCGACCTTCCTGGGCATCCGTCGGAAGGGGAGGTTGCTTCGGATGAAGCGTCGCCCTACGGGATTCCGTTGAACCTGTCCTATCCGCGCCTTC
Organism: Alphaproteobacteria bacterium; assembly: GCA_033344895.1. NCBI lineage: Bacteria > Pseudomonadati > Pseudomonadota > Alphaproteobacteria > Alphaproteobacteria bacterium. The sequence goes on along the minus strand of JAWPMN010000001.1, from coordinate 4,482,906 downwards.
CCGTGGATCTGGCGGTTCGGTCCGCCGGGGCGGGCATCAAGGCGTGGCGCGATGCGGGGCCGGATGTGCGCGCGGGCGTCTGCCTCGAAATGCTGGACCGGATCAACAAGCGCAGCTTCGAGATGGCGCATGCCGTGATGCATACGACCGGGCAGGCCTTCATGATGGCGTTTCAGGCCGGCGGTCCGCACGCGCAGGACCGTGGGCTGGAAGCGGTCGCAACGGCCTATCAGCTTCAGTCCGCGGTGCCGGAAACGGTTCGCTGGGAAAAGCCGCAGGGCAAGAACCCGTCGCTCATGCTCGACAAGAAGTACCGCATCATGCCCAAGGGCATCGCGGTAACGGTCGGGGTATCGACCTTCCCGACCTGGAACGGCTATCCCGGGATCATGGCGTCGCTGGCAACCGGCAACCCCGTCATCATCAAGCCGCACCCGACGGCGGTCCTGCCACTGGCGATTTCGGCGCGGATTATGCGCGACGTTCTGTCAGAGGCGGGGTTCGATCCCAATCTGGTGCTGCTGCTGACCGATACCCGGGCGAATCCGGTCGGGCAGGACCTCTGCACGCGGCCGGAAGTGAAGATCGTCGATTTTACAGGCTCGAACGCATTCGGCGACTGGCTGGAGGAAAACTGCCGACAGGCGGCGGTCTATACGGAAAAAGCCGGTGTGAACGCGGTCGTCGTCGATGATTTCGATAACTTCAAGGGACTGTGCCGTAACCTGGCCTTCACGCTGTCACTCTATTCGGGGCAGATGTGCACGACGCCGCAGAACATCTTCATCCCGCGGGAGGGGATCAAGGTCGGCGGCCAGACGATGAGCTTTGACGAGGCGGCGGCGGCCATCGCCGGGGCGGTCGACAAGTTCAACAGCGATCCGGCCAAGGCGGTGCACGTGCTGGGCGCCATCCAGGCCGAGGCAACGGCCGAGCGGATCGAGACGGCGCGGGGAATGGGTAAGGTGCTGCTGGACAGCCGAAAGATCGACCATCCGGACTTCCCGGAGGCGCGGATCCATACGCCGCTCATTCTGCAGGTCGACGCAGCGGAGCGGGAAAAGTACGAGAATGAGCTTTTCGGCCCGATCACCTTCATTGTCGCCTGCGACGGGATCGACGGGGCGCTTGAGGCGTGGCGGTCGACCGTTGCGACGAAGGGGGCCATCACCTCCGCCATTTACACGGATCGCCCGGCGGTACTGGAGGCCGCTGAAAGCCTGGGTGAGGAATTGGGCGTTCTGATGAGCGTCAATCTGACCGGCGGCGTTTTCGTCAATCAGACAGCCGCTTTCAGCGACTACCACGCCAGCGGGGCGAATCCGGCCGCCAATGCGTCCCTTGTGGATACCGCCTTCGTGGCGGGCCGTTTCCGGGTCGCGGAAACGCGGGTGCATGTGGAACCGGCCGCGCAGGAATAGGGATTTTTTCCGGGAGCCGGGTCAGGCGTCGAGGACTTCGTTGACGCTGGCCCGATGACTTTCGTCGGCAGCGTTGACCAGCATCAGGGAATAGCCGTCGGCTGAAAGTGCCTCCAGGCGGTCCATGATGTCCTGGCTGATCTTCAGTTCGTCCCCCAGATCATCGAAGACGTGGCGTTCGGAAGCATCGATCTTGAGGTCCGCCTGGGCGAGAACGAGCAGTTCGTAGAGAACGATCCGCTTCGCGCGCGGCGTGTCTAGGACGGTCAGGTTGTCGTTGGTCATCAGATCCTTCGGGTCGACATCCAGGGACTGCCCCAGTTCCGCCTCGACCCGTTCGATCGCGGCCTTTTCATGGTCCTCCAGACGCCAGTCCGCCAGCACCATGCGCTTGGCCAGTGCCATGAACATCTTCTTTTGAGGGTCGGACAATTCGTTCAGGAACATGACAGGTAATCTCCCTTTGCCTGGCCGGCCCCGATCATATCCGAGGCACGGCCGGGCACAAGGGGAAGGCGACGATGGCCTGCCGGTCTCTCAGATCAGTTGACCGCGACGAGGGCAACGCCGAGTTTGCTTTCGAGGGCCTTGACCTGGGAGAGAGCACCTTCATCCAGTTGTGCCGGTGCCATCTCGACCTCCTTCAGGGCGACCAGGGGACGGCCGAGCCTGGTCTCAAGTTCCTTGATGGCGTGAAGATCGCGCTCGTTCAGGTTGGCAAAAGCGAAATACGACATTCGAACCTCCTGTATGGCCGGTTGCCTCATGCGGGTCCCGCTTGGTGGTACGTCGTCGAGTCCGTGACCGGATTACGTCACACGGCACGGGTCCGTCAGGCGAAGGCGCTCGGGTCGATCCCTTCTACGAGGATGGCCGAGCCTGTGGCATTCGCCAGCCGGACCGGCAGGACCTTCTGGTACTCGGGCGAATGATACCATTTCTTTGCCGTTTCCTTGTCCGGAAATTCCAGGACGACGATGCGGTTCGGCATCCAGTCGCCTTCGACCTGCTCCGCGGCGCCGCCCCGGATCAGGTATCGGCCGCCATAGTCCGCAATCGTCTGGGGCACCGCGACCTGGTACTCCTTGAACGCTTCGGCATCGGTGACGGTGATATTGGCGATGAAATAGGCCTTCACGGCGATTCTCCCTTTTGATTTGACCTTTTTGGCGATGCGGCGACAGTGTCGCCTCCATTCTGCCGCATGGGCAATCTCAATTCCGTTCGTGCCTTCATTCTGTACCGGGAGAAACCGAAATGACCGATCGCAAAGGCGCCAATTCGCTGTCGCCGGAAACTCTGGCCGCCCAGGCTCTGGGGTGGGAAGATGAAGCCACCGGGGCCGTGGTGCCGCCGGTCCAGTTTGCGACGACCTTCACCCGGCGCGACGATTACGGACCCCGCGACAATGTCTATATCCGGCCCGACTGCCCGACGTCGGCCCATGCGGAGGAGGTGCTGCGTGCGCTGGAAGGGGCGGAGGCCGCGCTGAGCTTCGGCTCCGGCATGGCCGCCTGTACCGCCGCGTTCCACGCGCTGCAGGCGGGCGATCACGTGGTCTGCGCCCGCACGATCTATCACGGTGTCATTGCCTGGCTGGAAAACTTTGCCGAGGCACGCGGCATTACCTATTCCTTCTTTCCGAACCACGACCTCAATGCGCTTCGCGAGGCGATCCGGTCGGGTGAGACGAAACTGGTCTGGATCGAGACGCCGGCCAATCCGATGTGGTCGGTAATCGACATCGCGGAAGCGGCGCGGATTGCGCATGAAGGCGGCGCGGCGCTGGGGGTCGATTCCACCTGCGCGACGCCGGTTCTGACCCGTCCGCTGGAATTGGGGGCCGATCTGGTCTGTCACGCGGCGACCAAGTATCTGGCGGGCCATTCCGACGTTCTGGCGGGCATGCTGGCCTGTCGGGAAAAATCCCCGCTTTGGGAACGCATCGTAACCCACCGCAAGTTCGCCGGTCCGATGCTCGGCGCGATGGAGGCCTTCCTGCTGATCCGGGGGATGCGGACACTCTATCTGCGTGTCGAACGTCAATGCGAGAGTGCCATGAAAATCGCGACCTTCCTGAAGGACCATCCGAAGGTGGAGACGGTGCGCTATCCTGGACTGCCCGATGATCCGGGCCATGCCGTCGCGGCCTCCCAGATGTCAGGCGGTTTCGGCGGAATGCTGTCCTTCCAGCCGCTCGGTGGCATGAACGAGGCCATCAAGGTGGTGCTGGCCTGTCGCGTGCTGAAACCTGCGACGTCGCTGGGCGGTGTGGAAAGTCTGATCGAACACCGCAAGACGTCGGAACACGGCGTCGTCACGGAGACGCCGGAGAATCTGATCCGGATATCGACGGGGATTGAGCGGGCGGAGGACCTGATCGCGGATCTGGATCAGGCATTGTCGGTGCTGTGAGCTAATCCAAGCCGGACAGCAGGCTTTCCAGGGGCAGACCGTCAAAATCCTTTGTACGGTCCAACACGACATGACTGGCGATCCGGACCTTTGCCGGACCGTCCTCGATCTGTTTTTCGCTGATCCGGTGATAGTCAGCGACGCTGCGGCAAACAAACCAGAGCATGTAGTCGAAGTCGCCGCTGACCTTGAAGCACTGGATGATTTCGGGAATGTCCGCCACCAGGGCCTCAAAAGCGCGATAGTCCTCGTGACCGGCCGTGTCCAGGCTGACTGTCGTCAGGACCATGACGTTCGGACAGAGCCGGTCGAGGTCGACCTGGGCATGAAACGGTCCGATGATCCCGTCCGTCTCCAACCGCCTGAAGCGTTGAAGGCAGGGGCTGGGCGACAGGCCGACGCGGTCCGCCAACGCCTGATTGCTGATCCGTCCATTACGTTGAATCTCCATCACGATTTTGCGGTCGATGCGGTCGAGGGCCATGCCGGAGAACCTTTCGTCGAGGCGGATGGTAACAGCAGAATCTGCTGAACAGCCCGGTCATATAAGCGGGAAATTTCGATCAGTATCTGGCATAATCCCATGAAATCCGCAATCGAGGGCCGGTGAAAGATCATGACAGTCGCGAAAGAATCTACCGCACGGAAACCCGAAGTCGCTCTGATCGGCGCGCCGAGTGATATCGGCGCTGGCCATCGCGGCGGGTCGATGGGACCTGAGGCGCTCCGGGTTGCCGGCCTGGCCCAGGCCCTGCAGCGCATGGGATGCACCGTTGAGGATCGCGGTAACCTGCACGGGCCGGTCAATCCTGATCAGCCACCGGTGGAGGGGTATCGTCACCTGCCCGAAGTCATTGAATGGTGTACCGCTGTGCGCGACGGCGTCCATGGCATCCTCAGGGATGGAAAGATGCCGATCCTGCTGGGCGGCGATCACTGCCTTGCCATCGGGTCCCTGGCCGGGCTGGCGCATTACTGTGCGGAACGCGGTGAGGAATACTCGGTCCTGTGGCTGGATGCCCATGCCGATTACAATACCGCCGACGTCTCGCCCAGCGGCAACATCCACGGCATGCCGCTGGCCGTGGCCGCCGGCCACGGCCCGGACGGTCTGACCGGCCTTGGCCCGTCCAAGCCGTTCTTGAATCCGAAGCGCGTCGTTCAGGTCGGCATTCGCTCCGTCGATGCGATCGAAAAGAAACTGGTCGTCGCATCCGGCATGGAAGTGCACGACATGCGCCGCATCGACGAAAACGGCATGCGCCAGACCATGACCGATGTTCTGGACCGGCTGGCGTCGCTGGGCGGCCACGTCCATGTCAGTTTCGACGTCGACTTCCTGGACCCGTCCATCGCCCCGGGAGTGGGCACGACCGTACCGGGCGGGCCGACCTATCGCGAGGCGCAGTTGTGCATGGAAATGATCCATGACAGCGGCCTGATGAAATCCCTCGATCTGATGGAACTGAACCCGGCCTATGATGTGAAGAATGCGACGGCGAACCTGACCGTCGAGCTTGTCGAGAGCCTGTTCGGCGAACAGATCCTAAGCCGCCACGACGCGGCGCTTTGAGAAGGTACCAGCCATGAACGCCATTGCCTCCACCGATTTCCTGGCCGTCGAATCCGAACTCGGCGCCCACAACTACAAGCCGCTGGACGTTATCCTGACCAAGGGCGAGGGCTGCTGGGTCTGGGACGTCGACGGCAAGAAGTATCTGGACTGCCTGGCCGCGTATTCGGCGGTGAATCAGGGGCACTGCCATCCGCGCATCTTCGAGGCCATGATGAAACAGGCCAGCAAGCTGACCCTGACGTCGCGGGCATTCCGCAATGATCAACTGGCGCCGTTCTATGAGGAAATCTGCGCGCTGACCAATTCCTCAAAGGTGCTGCCGATGAACAGCGGGGCCGAAGCCGTCGAAAGCGCCATCAAATGCGTGCGCAAATGGGGCTACGAGGTGAAGGGGGTCCCGGAGGACAAGGCGGAGATCATCGTCTGCCAGGACAATTTCCACGGCCGGACGCTCAGCATTGTCGGCTTTTCCACCGACCCCAGCGCGCGCAGGAACTTCGGACCTTTCGCGCCGGGCTTCAAGGTCGTTCCCTTCGGCGATGCCGATGCCTTGGAGGCGGCCATCACGCCCAACACGGTCGGCTTCCTGGTCGAACCGATTCAGGGTGAGGCCGGTGTCATCATCCCGCCGGAAGGGTATCTGCGCGCCGCGCGGGAGATCTGTACCCGCCACAATGTCACGCTGATCCTCGATGAAATCCAGACCGGGCTGGGGCGCACGGGTAAGCTCCTGGCGGAAGAGCATGAGGGGATCGAAGCGGATCTGACCCTGGTGGGGAAGGCGCTCTCCGGCGGCTTCTATCCGATCTCCGCGGTCCTTTCGAACTCCGAGGTTCTCGGGGTTCTGCAGCCCGGTCAGCACGGCAGCACATTCGGCGGAAACCCGCTTGCCTGCGCCGTTGCCCGTGAGGCGCTGAAGGTGCTTGTCGAAGAGGGCATGATCGAGAACTCCGAGAAACAGGGCGCCTATTTCCTGGAGGAGCTGAAAGGCATCCGCAACAACGCCATCAAGGAAGTGCGCGGGCGCGGCCTGATGCTGGCGGTCGAATTCCATCCGGAAGCCGGCGGCGCGCGGAAATACTGTTACGGGCTGAAGGACAAGGGCGTCCTGGCGAAGGAAACCCATGAGCATACGATCCGCTTTGCCCCGCCACTGACGGTCAGCCGAGATGAAGTCGACTGGGCGCTGGAGCGGATCAATTCCGTCCTGACCGGCTAATCTTCGGGGCCGTTCCCTGGAGCACAGCGGTCTGTCTGCCGGCAGGCGGACCGCCGCCCGGGTCTTGTCACGATTGCGCCGCTGAGGCGATGGTAGGCTGGTCGGCGCACAAGTCTGTGCTTCGCCTTTTAGACCTGGACGGCGCGTCGGTCTCTTGACCGGATGCCTTTTTCTTGGGGCGGCCTCCCGATCGTGCAGCCGGAACGTCTCTTGGAAGGGTGAAAATCACGGTGGTTCCCGAACCGTGAGCGCTTTCGATTTTCAGGGTGCCGCCGTGTAGCTTGGTAAGATTGGCCGCCAGAAACAGGCCCAGCCCCGTTCCTTCCTTATCGCGAGCATGGGCGCTCTCCACCCTTTCAAACGGTGCAAGGGCAACCTCGATCTCTTCCGGGCTCATGCCAGCGCCTTCGTCCCGGATTCGGACTTCAACCATATCCTTTCCAGCGCCGCGCAAATGCACCGATACAACGCTACCGGCTGAGGAGAACTTGATGGCGTTGGTGAGAAGGTTGTTGATGATCTGGATGACGGCGCGCCGGTCCGCCGATGCGTCGGGAACTGTTCCGTCGCTCTTCAGGACAAGAACTATACCGGCGGTCTCGGCAATCTGACGAACCTGACGAAGGCAGGTTTCGGTCAGTTGGACGAGGTCGACCTGTTCCCGCTTTAGGGTGTACTTGCCGGCCTCGATCTTGGATGTGTCCAGGATATCGTTGATCAGGGATGTTAGCAGCAGGCCGCTTTGGTGAATATCGTCCAGATAGCCGCGGTAGCGCGTATCGCCGATCGGGCCGAAAAGTTCGGACATCATGGTCTCACTGAATCCCACGATCGCGTTAAGCGGCGTTCGTAGATCATGGCTCATCGCCGCCAGGAATTCAGTCTTGGCAAGATTGGCGCGCTCCGCTTCCTGGCGTGCCTGTTCCGCTTCAGCCTTGGCCTGTCTCAGATGAATTTCACCGTTCACCCGTTCCGTGATGTCCTTGGTCACCCCCATGAGCTTCACGACGGTGCCCTCATCGTCAAAGACCGGCTGGAAGCTGCTTTCGAAGTAGAGGATCTCGCCACCGGCATTGACCCGGAATTCGAACATTGAGCCGAAACCGAGCCTTGCATCATCCATAAGCTTGGCAATGCGTTCCTTGTCCTCGTCGATTGGCACGTCCAGATAGTTCAGGCCGCAGATCAGCTTTTCATCCTCAACGCCCATCATCTGGAGGCCCGCCGGGTTCATCGACTGCAGTCGGCCTTCCAGGTCGATCTCGTGAATGCAGATCGGGGCAGCCTTCACGAGGTTCTTGTGTTTCCGCTCGCTGTTTCGCAGGGCGCTGTCCATGTCAGCTTGCCGCCGACGCCGTTCCGACCGGTCGAGCAGGTGGCGCGTGAAGGATTGTAGCAGTTCGGCGAATTGCTGTCCGTCGGAACGGACAAAGAAGGATGTTATGCCAAGGTCGAGGATTCGCACGGCCTCGGCCTGGTCCCGTTGATCGGATAGCAGCAGAAGGACCGGTACGAAGGGGTGGCATTCAAGGATCGATGTCACCAATTCGATCGTTCCGGCACCGGCGAGAGTATTGGACAGGACGATCAACTCCGGCTGCCGGTGGTCGATGGCGTCCCTAATGGCCGCGACCGACCCGGCATGCTGAGTTTCAGGAGCCAGGAAATCCAGGGCACGGGCAACCTGTTCCGCAACGGCCGTGTCTGAATCTGCAACCAGTATCAAAGGCATCATCTCGCGCCCGTGCCGCCACAAGCGACACCCCTTCCATGCACGCCAACTTTGTTGATGCCTTCTCCCCATGCCGACGAACGGTTGTGCCGCCGGTCAGACAATCCCCTTTGAGATATCACACAATCTATAAAAAATGTATGAATAAATCCCGCTGTGGAGTTGCGGATATCTTCGTGCCACGCAATACGTGCCTGGGCGCCTCAATGGGCGGATGAGCGTCTGCGCCACCGCCAGAGTCGACAGAGCGATCGACGGCCGAACCTGCTTCCGAACGCTCTGTCGGTTTCATTCAGGACGTTACTGGCAGCTGAGGCATTCCTCGTATTCGGGCTGGACGGCGGGGCGGGGGGCGTCGCCGCTGTTTACCCGGCCGGCCATCGGGATCGATACCGCGCCGCTGCCGGCCATGTTGACCCGCACCGTGTCGTCGGCCTCTGCTCGCTGGATCGACTTGGAGCGGCAGTAGTAGAGGCTCTTCACCCCTTTTTTCCACGCGCGGAAATGCAATTGGTGCAGGTCGCGCTTGTGGACATTGGCCGGTAGGAAAACGTTCAGCGACTGCGCCTGACAGATGAACGGTGCCCGGTCGCCGGCATGGTCGATCAGCCAGCGCTGATCGATTTCGAAGGCCGTCTTGAAGACGTCCTTCTCCTCATCCGACAGGAAGTCGAGATGCTGGACCGAACCTTCATTGACCGAGATCGACGACCAGGTGTCGTCGTCGTCCTTACCCTTTTCCGCCAGCAGCGCCTTCAGATGCCGGTTCCGGACAGTGAAAGAGCCGCTTAGCGTCTTGTGGGTGTAGCTGTTCGCCGCGATCGGTTCGATACCCGGTGAAGTGCCGCCGCAGATGATAGAGATGGATGCGGTCGGTGCGATCGCGAGCTTGTTGGAGAAACGCTCCTGAATGCCGAACTCCGCGGCATCCGGGCAGGCGCCGCGCTCCGCCGCCAGATCGCGTGAGGCTTTGTCGGCCTGAGCGCGGATATGCTTGAACATCCGGGTGTTCCAGACCTTTGCCATGACACCTTCCATCGGAATCATCATCGCCTGCAGGAAGGAATGATACCCCATCGTGCCTAGACCGACCGAGCGTTCCCGCATGGCCGCATATTTGGCGCGTGAGAAGTCGTCCGGCGCATTGTCGATGAAATCCTGAAGCACATTGTCCAGGAAGCGCATCACATCCGGCACGAAATCGTCTTCCTGCTCCCATTCGAGGTATTTCTCGAGGTTCAGGGAAGACAGGCAGCAGACCGCGGTGCGCTGTTCACCATGGTGGTCGACACCGGTCGGCAGCGTGATTTCGGAGCAGAGGTTGGACGTCTTGACCGTAAGCCCGGCCAGTTTCTGGTGCTCCGGAATGTTCCGGTTCACATGGTCGCCGTAGAGAATGTAGGGCTCGCCCGTTTCAATCCGGGCGGTCAGGATGCGAATCCAGAGATCGCGGGCCCGGACCTTGCGGATCATCGCCTTGTCTTTCGGCGATACCAGCTTCCATTCCTCGTCATTCTCGACCGCGCGCATGAAGTCGTCGGTAATGACGATCCCGTGGTGCAGGTTCAGTGCCTTCCGGTTCGGATCGCCGCCGGTCGGGCGTCGGATTTCGATGAATTCCTCAATCTCCGGGTGCCAGATCGGCAGGTAGACCGCAGCCGAACCGCGGCGCAGCGACCCCTGGCTGATCGCCAGCGTCAGGGAATCCATGACCCGGATGAAGGGAACCACGCCCGACGTCTTGCCGTTGCCGCCGACGGTCTCGCCAATGGAGCGCAGATTGCCCCAGTAGCTGCCGATTCCGCCGCCACGGGCCGCGAGCCAGACATTCTCGTTCCACAGGCCGACAATGCCTTCCAGGCTGTCGGTGCTTTCATTCAGGAAGCAGCTGATCGGAAGGCCGCGCTTGGTGCCGCCATTGGACAGGACCGGCGTGGCCGGCATGAACCAGAGCTTCGAAATATAATCATAGAGCCGCTGCGCATGGGCTGAGTCATCGGCAAAATGCATTGCAACGCGGGCGAACATGTCCTGGAAACTTTCGCCGGGCATCAGGTAACGATCGCTGAGCGTCGCCTTGCCGAACTCGGTCAGCAGACCGTCGCGGCTGCGATCGACGGTGACCTTGATGCCGCGCTCGTTCTGCTTGATGTCGCGAAGTTTCCGGTCGAGGTCGGCTTCTTCCTGCTGTCGCGCCGGGCGGGTGCCCTTTTTGGCCTTGTCCAGGGTGCGATCGAGGTCTCGCAGGATGTCGTCCTGGTTCGAAGACTTGATGGATCCGTCCGGCACGTGTCTTACCCCCAACTGCTCTGGCCTATGGCCCGCTTCGGTTCTGTCTTTTATCCCCAAACCGAAACCGCATTCCCTCTGATCGGGAAGCCCCGGTTTTGCGGCGTCTGTTCGGGATGCTCTGCCCCGATATTCACAGCCTGTGGACTGAATTGCCTGTGGATAACTTTATATTCACCCACAATATAGCGGCCATCTCGACTGCGGGGCACAAGATATAGCGAAGTGAGAGTCCGTGTCAAAGGCAAAAGTGACCAAATAAAGACTCGAAAGCGGAACGATTCCGGCGTCCGGACGGGGTCAGGCGGCCGTGTCTTTTCGGTCCACATTGCCGGTCGCCGAGAGCACGATCGCGATCGGTCGTGTCGCCTCGAACCCGGCGCAGACAATCATGGCAATGACCATGAAGGGCATGGATAGAACCATTCCGACGATGCCCCAGATCTGGCCGAACACGGCCAGCGAAAGCAGGATGACAAGCGGACTGAGATTCAGCGACCGTCCCATCATCCGGGGCTCGATGACATTGCCGACGGTCAGTTGCACGCTGGCCAGGACCACCGTCGTGATGACGAAGGGAATCGGCGAACTGAACTGCACCAGTGTCAGAACGGCGGGGAAGGCGACTCCGGCCAGCGATCCGACATAGGGAATGTAGTTCAGGATAAAGATCAGGACGGCCCAGAAGCCCGCGAAATCGACCCCGACCAGGGCCATGACGATATAGCTCAGAATCCCGGTAATCGCGCTGACGAAGGTCTTCAGACCGATATAGGTCTGAATATCCTTGGTAATGCGGCCGATCATTTCGCGCGCCCGCTTGCGGTCGTCGGTCTTCGTGAACAGTGCCTCCACCTTGCGACCGAACGTGACCTGCTCCAGCAGGATGAAGACGACATAAAAAAGAACGGTCAAAGCGTTCCCGGTGACGGAGGCAAGGGCGGACACGGCACTGCCCAGGGTCTTGCCGACATCGATCTGGTCGATCAGATCGCGGATGCTGGGGAGTTCCTTTGCACCGGCAAGCGCCAGCCACCGGTCGACCATGCCGCGAATGTTCTCTTCATACTCGGGAACGGCGGCGCTGACCGCCGCGATGTTGCTGCGGATCAGATTGGCCAACGCAACGAAGGCCAGGATGAAGATCAGGATCGACAGGGTCATTCCGGCCCAGGCCGGCAGCGATCGCCCGGCGATCGTGATCCGATTGATCCGAACGGCAAGGGAATCCAGCAGGATGACAATAAAGACGGCGATCACGAAGGGCAGGAGAATGGCCTCCGCGATCACCATCAGATAGACCAGAAGCGCGACCAGCGCGAAGGCGGAGAAGACGCTCAGAACCCGGATGTTCGCCAGATTTCGTGGCGCGGAGTCCGTCTCGTCCGTCATCGGAATAGACCTTCCGGGGTCGGGCGGGGCCGGTCACCTCGGCCCGGCCTGAATTAGGCGGCGTTGTCGTCCTTGCGCCGATACGCGACCGAGCAATGCTTCTCGCAATAGGGTTTGCCCGGAACGGCGTTCTTGCCACAGAAATGGAACTCGTCGGTGCCCGGATGGCCAATCGGCCACTGGCAGTGACGCTCCACCACATTCGGGATGGGCAGCGGCGTGTGCCGCTTGACCTGCGTCGGACGGGAGGAAAGGCCGAGGCGGTGCGCCTTGCCGATCACCGCGTTCCGCGTGACACCGCCAAGTTTCTCGGCGATCTGTCGGGCCGTATAGCCGTTGGTCCACATTCCCTTGAGGAGGGTGACCCGCTCGTCCGTCCATTCCATGATAGACCGTCTCCTGCTCTTGGGGCGGGCCGGCGTCTGGCCTTGCCGTGCCGCGCCATTCTTCGAAGCGACACCGTTGGGCGTAGATCCATCGGTCACACGGAGTCAGACTCCACGCGGAATTCCAATATATCTTGTGCCGTCGGTGTGTGCGGGCACAATATACGGCGTATTTCGGAGTCTCAAGCGAAAAATCGATTCGGGCGAGATTCTCTCCGGCGCGCCGCGATTCCAATCCGGGGTCAAGAGCGGAATCGATCGTTTCCCAACAAGGATTCGGACTGAATCAGCCATTTTCACCGGAAATCAGCCGCGAATCGGGTCGCGTTTCCAACCACAATATCTTGTGCGTCGGATGGTAATCTGTCCAGGCGGAACAGGTCTTCGGATAGCCGGTCCATTGTCATCGGGACGGTGCGTTCCGATAATGCCCGGCAACGATAAACGGGGAGAGAAATCAAGATGGCCGATCGGTTGAAGGACAAGGTGGCCCTGGTGGTCGGCGCAGGGTCTGTCGGGCCCGGATGGGGAAACGGAAAGGCCGCCGCTGTCCTGTTTGCCCGGGAAGGGGCTGCAGTGCTTTGTGCGGACGTCAATCTGGCCGCGGCGGAGGAAACGGCGCAGATCATCCGTGATGAGGGCGGTCGGGCAACGGCCGTCCAGGTCGATGTCGTCCGTCAGGACGAGATCAAGGGCATGGTCAACGCCTGCTTGGACGCCTTCGGGCGCATCGACATCGTGGACTACAATGTCGGTCTTGCGCATGTCGGCAGCGTGGTCGACCTGCCCGAAGAGGACTGGGACCGGATTTTCGACGTCAATTTGAAGGGGTGCTACCTGACCATGAAGCACGTCCTGCCGGTGATGGAGAAGCAGGGCGGCGGGTCGATCGTGAACATCTCGTCCATCGCGTCTATCCGCTATACCGGCGTGCCCTATGCCACCTACTACGCCACCAAGGCGGCAATGAACCACCTGACCAAGACCGTGGCGGCCGAGTATGCGCCGAAGGGGATTCGGGTCAATGCGGTGTTGCCGGGTCTGATGAAGACCCCGATGGTGGAAAAATCGGCGGGCCTGGCCGGCACCTATGCCGATGGCGATGTCGAGGCGATGTGGAAGGTGCGGGATTCGCAATGCCCGATGGGACATATGGGGGATGCCTGGGATGTCGCCTATGCCGCGCTTTTCCTCGCATCGGACGAATCCAAATACGTCACCGGTCTGGAACTGCTGGTCGACGGCGGGATCACGCTTAAGTATAGCTGAAAGATCCTGTCCACCGGCCGGGAGCGGATGTTCCATGTTGCGTTTCATGATCGCTATCGTATTTGCCGCACTGCCTTTTGAGGCAGCGCTGGCCGAAGATATTCCCTATCGGTATCCGACCCAGGAAGGGTTCATCGTCGCCATCGACGATGCCTCCCGCCGGGCTGTTCCACAGGACGACCCTGTGGCTGTGGCGGCGATGGACCGACTGGCCGAAGTGCTGGAGAGCGACGTCTACAGAGTTCCGGTCGAGTATGGCCGAACGCTCGCCTGGAATGTCGGGGAACGGTTGATAAACGGCATGACGCGGCAGGACCATCTTGCCCTATACAATCGTTCCCGGGATCGGGATGTCTCGCGCATTCAGCCGGCATCGGTGCTGTTCCTCAGGCTGAATCGGCGGGGTGAGGGGCTGTCGGCCCGCATGGATTGGGTCGACGTGGTGCGTGGCGAGATCCTGGCACGCTATGCCTCGGAGCCCGTCACCGGGACGACGCCGGGCGAAGTTGCGGACCGGCTGACGGCATTCTTCCGGGACAGCGCGGATGCGATCATTGATCAATTGGGCCCGGCACCGCCGCGTGGATATGGCGAGGTTCCTCCGGCATGGCTCATCGTCCCGATCTCCTATCGAATCGACTTTCGCGATTTGCCGGCCGATATCCGGCAGGAGAGTGTCGACTTCCTGACGGTCGAACTGCCCTATTTTCTGGGGAGCACGGTACGACATGTCGAGCCGGACCGGCTGGTACTGTCCTACGAGACCCGGGCGCCGAGCTGGTGGGTTGCGGACCGGCTTATGGAACTGTTTGAAGAACTGGGCGTAGATGCCCGGATCGAGCCGAGAGAGGTCGGGTTGAGGATCACGCCGGCTGAGTGAGGGACATCCGGTAGCGAACGGAGTCGGACGGCCCTGCGACCTTGTCGTACAGACCGCGGGCCCGGTAGTTGTTGATCTCCGTTGTCCAGTAGAGACGATCGCATCCCAGGTCTCGGGCGGCGTCGCCAACCGACTCGATCAGCTTCCGTCCGACCCCGCTACCGCGTATGTCGGCGGCCACATAGAGGTCCTCCAGATAGCAATCCTTCCCGTCCAGCCAGGTGCTGAAATGGGTCAGATAGGCGGCGAAGCCGACCGCAACGCCGTCGTCCCGGGCGATCAGACAATGGACCGGAAGATCGTCGTCGAGCATGCGCGACCAGGTCTTCTCGGTGCGCCCCTCCGGAAGGGTCGTTCGGTAGAATGTCAGATATGCCTGCCACAACTCCCTCCAGTCTTCGAAGTCGGCGGCGTGCACCGGGCGGATTTCAAGTGTCATAGGATACGTCCAAACGGTGCTGGGGACGGTCATGCCAGTCCCAATAGGTCTGCTTGATGCGAAGTGTGGCCGGGCCGGGGGCGTCGTTGCTGAAGATCCGGTCGTCCAATCGGCGGATCGGCATGATGCCGCCGCCGGTCGTTGTGGCGAAGGCTTCGTCGGCCTCCTTGAATTCGTCGACGGTGACCGGTCTTGTTTCCACCGGCATGCCCAGTTCCTCGCAAACCTCGATCGCCGTTCGCCGGGTTATGCCCTCCAGAACGCCGCGATTGGGCGTAATCACGGTTCCGTTCTTTATCGCAAAGACATTGAACCCCGGGCCTTCACAGACGAACCCCGATGCATCGGCCAGCAACGCGCTGTCGGCGCCTGCATCCTCAGCCTCGAACAGGCCGTAGGTCATGTCACCCCAATGGTAGTTCTTAACCCGGGGGTCGACGGATTCGGGCGGGATGCGGATCGAGTCCGGGACGATCAGATGGGCTCCGCGCGCCACGACATCCTCCGGAAAGACCCAGACCCACGGTCGGGCATAGGCGACCAGATAGTTGGCGCACGCTCCGGGCATGCGGCTGGCCCGGACCGGCACGCCGCGCAGACAGACCATGGCGACATAGGATCGGCGCAGGCCGGAACGGCGCACGCATTGGATCAGAATGTCCCGAATCTCGTCTCGGCCCTGGGGAATCGACAGGCGCAGCTTTGCCATCGAGGCCTCGAACCGGTCGAGATGGTCTTCCAGCCGAAAGAAGGCGCCATCCCATACCGAGACCACGTCATAGGTGGCGTCGGACCGCACGAGTCCCCAATCGGTGACGCCGATCCTGGCGTCCGCGAGCGGCATGTACGCACCGCCCATCCAGGCGATACCGTCGGTTGGTGGCGGTGAGGTCATGCGGGTACCAGTTACTTGCGGGCGAGATAATCCGTCAGGAGACGCTTCCAGTTAGGATGAGGGCTTTGGTAGTGGATCGCAAGGCCGTCCCCCAGTCTCCGGATGACGCGGCCGGACGCGGCGACCGGCAGGATCTGACCGCGAACGGGAACCAGGAGATTGAAGATCAGCGCCTGGCCGGTAGCGATCCATGCCGGCGCCCCACGAACCTGAATGCCGGTCGCGGAAATGTCGACGATGTCCAGCTCGCGACCGTCCATCTCGAAGCGAATCTTGTTCGACGAGAACCTTGGAAATCGACGGTTTTCTGACGATTTCTTGGATAGAATGCCACCCATCCGGAACATGATTCCCCTCCAAAACCAGCCAGGATGAGACGAAGTCTACTACCCTATGGTTAAGAAAAAACCCACAAAGGAAAGATTTTCCAGTGTGGGTTCAGGTTGCGGCCCGGTACGTGGCCGCTGAGGCACAGGGGTATCGGAAACTTCAGGACCCGGATCCTGTCGATCCAGGCCCGGCTCCGGTCCCTGCGGCCGGCCACCAGAGGCGCAGCGGGCCCGATCCGGGCTGCCGCGCGCCGTCGCGGGGACCCTACTATTCGAACGCTTCCTCCCAGGAACCCTGGGTCGACGCCTTGGAATACTCCGTCGCGCGGTTCTCGAAGAAGTTGGTATGTTCGACGCCGTTCAGCATCTCGTCCATCCAACGCAGCGGGTTCTTGTCCGTGTGATACATCGGCTGCAGACCCAGTTGGGTCAGGCGGCGATCCGCGATGTAACGGATGTAACGCTTCACATCCTCCGCCGTCAGGCCCTCCACGGCGCCAAGCTCGAATGCGAGGTCGATGAAGGCATCCTCGTGGCTGACGATGGTATCGCAGGCCTTGTAGAGGTCGCGCTGGAACGCTTCGGTCCAGATCTCGGGATTCTCGGAAATGAAGGTCTTGAACAGCCGGATGATCGAGGCGGTGTGCAGCGACTCGTCGCGCACCGACCAACTGACGATCTGCCCCATGCCTTTCATCTTGTTGTGGCGCGGGAAGTTCATCAGCATGGCAAAGCTGGCGAAAAGCTGCAGACCCTCGGTGAAACCGCCGAAGACGGCCAGCGTCTTGGCAATGTCCTCTTTCGTGCTGGTGCCCCAACCCTGCATGTAGTCGTATTTGTCCTTCATCTCCTTGTATTTCATGAAGGCGGTGTACTCGACCTCGGGCATGCCGATCGTGTCCAGCAGGTGGCTGTAGGCTGCGACATGGACCGTCTCCATATTGGAGAAGGCGGCCAGCATCATCTGGACTTCGGTCGGCTGGAAGACCTGGGAATAATGCTTCATGTAGCAGTTGTTGACCTCAACATCCGCCTGGGTGAAGAAGCGAAAAATCTGGGTCAGAAGATTGCGCTCGGCCTTGGTAAGCGTCTTGTGCCAGTCCTTGACGTCGTCGGCCAGCGGCACTTCCTCGGGCAGCCAGTGGATGCGTTGCTGGGTCAGCCAGGCCTCATAAGCCCATGGATAATTGAATGGTTTATAGACCGGGCTGGCATCAAGCAGCGACATGGTTAACCCTTTAGAACAGCGTTGCGTGGATCAGTCTGGGAGAATAATAGATATGGTGTTTCGTGCAAGCCTGATTTCTATATCTTGTGGGTTTTCCCCAGCTTCCTAACAGGCTTTCCACAGGGTTTTCCACCAGAACCGTGCTATCGGCTTGTCAGGCATAGCCGGATCGGCTTGGCTTCCAGGCAAGAACAGACTCTGGAGGCCGCCGCAATGCTGAAACCGAAAACCTATGCGTTGGAAGGGGTGCGCCCCGTTATCCATCCGACTGCCTTCGTGCATCCGACTGCGGTACTGATCGGCGATGCCATCGTCGGCCCGCGTTGCTATGTCGGACCGGGCGCGGCGATGCGCGGCGATTTCGGCAGGGTGATGCTGGAGGAAGGCTCAAACCTGCAGGACAATTGCATCATGCACGCCTTTCCCGGCATGGATTGCGTGATCGAGGTTGACGGTCATATCGGCCATGGCGCGATCCTGCACGGCTGCCGCGTCGGGCGGAACGCACTGGTCGGCATGAATTCGGTCGTGATGGACGGTGCCGTGATCGGCGACAGCGCGATGGTCGCGGCAATGGCCTTCGTGAAAGCGGGGTTCGAGGTGCCGCCGCGCATGCTGGCGGCCGGCACACCGGCGAAGATCCTGCGCGAATTGAGCGATGCGGAAATCGCCTGGAAGGAAGAGGGCACACGCGACTACCAGCGGCTCAGCGAACGCTGCCACGCCAGTCTGGAAGAATGCGAGCCGCTGTCGGAGGAGGAACCCGACCGACCGAGGCTCGACGCGGGAGCTTCCGTGCCGCTCTATCAGAAGAAGGGTGGGTAGCTCACGCGCCGGCCAGTTTCGGGCGGCCGTAGGCGGTGGCGCCGATCCGGCTTTCGATGAAGACCTGGAATGAACCGGCGACGGTCGCGACCCGGTCGTCACGGCTGGATTCGACCCGGATCTCGGTGGCGCCGGCATCGACCGCCCTGGCTCTGGCCTCAGATTCCGCGAGGCCGATCGCGCTTGCGGCAGCTTCTTCCAGGTCCCGGAAGTCCGTGACACCATCCAGACCATGCACCCGGAACAGGCCCTCCGCGGGGGAGGTGATCAGGATCTGCACACGCTGACTGACGCCGCCCGCGACGGCACCGACGGCATTGCAGACCTCCGCGAAACGGGGCACGTCGAATTCCGTGTTCAGGCGTTTTGCGATTTCCGGATAATAGGTGCGGGCGGGGGCGCCGATGCCGATCAGCGGCCGGCGCAGCCGGACTTCGAAATCGATCAGGTCTTCGGACGCGTCATGGGCCGTAAAGGCCGCCTCCATGAAGCGTCGGCCGCTGCGCCCGGGCGCGTCGGGCAACACCGTCTCCACCACGGCCATGCAGGATTGTATCGTCAGCCGGTCGATGACCTGACGGGCCAGTTCCTCGCCGGAATCCGCCAGCGGGATTCCCGGGCGGCGCTCCGTGCGGGCGCTCAGTTCGGATGCAAGGCGCGCCGCGTCGACATTCCAATCCGCGTGCAGTCCCAGCACATGGGCCGCGTCCGAGGGGGTGAAGCCGCACAGGATCACCAGCCCCCGATCCACAAGGCGCAACAGCGGTTGTTCCGGTGCCCGGGCAGCCAGCAATTGTTCAAGGGATTTCGGCCCGTCCTGCAAGGCATCCCAGACGCGCTGTTCCCCGCGGCTGAGGGCCCCGCCGCGGCGTTCGCGCAGTTTGATTGCGAACCGGCCGTCATGCGGCTTCGGCCATGGCCGCGCCAATTGCGCTTCCAGGATCGGCAGAACGGTATCGTGGTCGCGGGCCAGCAAGCTGATCGGCACCATGCGGCGCGGTCCGACCCGCAGGCGCTTCTCGTCATCCAGCCCGATCTCGCTGTCGCCGCCCAGGCCGATCGTGTGAACCGCAATGGCTTCCACCATCGTTCGGTACCCGCCGACAATCGCACCGTCCGGCGCCAGGACCGGTCGGGCATTCCGCAGGACCGCGATGTCGGTCGTGGTGCCGCCGATGTCAGAGATGACGCAGTCCTCGCGACCGCTGAGGAACTGGGCACCGACGACACTGGCCGCCGGGCCGCTGAGGATTGTTTCGACCGGGCGTGTCAGGGCGGTTTCCGCCGAAATCAGCGAACCGTCCCCTTTGACAACCATCAGGGGGGCCTCGATGCCATTTTCGGACAGCATGCCCTCGACCGCCCGGATCAGTTGCTGAATCAGCGGCACGAGGCGTGCGTTCAACAATGCCGTCAGCGCGCGGCGCGGGGCGTCGAGCGCGCTGGCCATTTCATGGGCACAGGTGACGGGCAGGTCGATGCGCGATCGCACGGCATCCCGGACGGCAACTTCATGGCTGGGATTGCGGACACCGAAATAGCCGCAGATCGCGACGGCAGAGACCTTTTCCGCCAGGGCGTCGATCTTCGGCAAGGCCTCCTTCAGGTTCAGCGGCATCCGTTCATGGCCGTCCGGTCCATGCCCGCCTTCCAGAAACAGCACGGGGTCGGACCCCATCGCAGCGCGCAGACCGGCCCGGTCCAGGGCTTTCTCGTCCTGCCCGATCAGGATCAGGCCGACCGGGAATCCATGCTGCTCAACCAGGGCATTGGTTGCCAGCGTCGTGGAAAGCGAAACGAGGCGAATTTGGGTTGGATTCAGGTCCGGCGCGGACTGCAGCGCGGCGGTTGTCGCTTCGCGAACACATATGGAAAGATCATGCTTGGAGGTCAGCGCCTTGGCCGACGCCAACACGGTGCGGCTTTCGTCGTCGAACAGAACGGCGTCGGTGTAGGTGCCCCCCGTATCGATGCCCAACAACAATGCCATCCGCTTCCCTCCGCCGTTCGCATTGCAGACCGTCCGACGCTCTTCGCACCGGCCCGGCGGCGCGTCAATCGCGGTATCGTCACCGAAGAGCCGGAACGCGACATTCAGGGCGGAACCGGAGGAAGTGCCTGGCAAACTTACAGGGCGCGGACCTCGCGGAGGAAGTCGTCGACGGAGGAGGAGAGGGATTCGGCCTGACGGCTTAGCTCGGAGGCAGCCCGCAACGTCTCACCGGCGGCGGATCCGGTTTCGCTGGAGGCCTGGCTGACACCGGCAATGTTGGCGGTGACTTCCTTCGTGGCCGTCCCTTGTTCCTCCACGGCGGCAGAGATCGTTCCGGAAATTTCGCTGATCTGGGAGATGATTTCCGTAATGGCACCGATCGCGTCGACCGCGCCGGTCGTTGCGGTCTGGATGCTGCGGATCTGGCTACCGATTTCGTCCGTGGCTCTTGCGGTCTGGTTGGCCAGCGACTTGACTTCATTCGCGACGACAGCGAACCCCTTGCCGGCTTCACCGGCGCGCGCCGCCTCGATTGTCGCGTTTAGCGCCAGAAGGTTCGTCTGGCTGGCAATGTCGTTGATCAGTTCCACGACGTCGCCAATCTTCGACGCAGCCTCGGCCAGGCCCTGGACCTGCTGGTTGGAATTGCGCGCCCGCTCCACGCCGCTGCGGGAAATGTCGGACGCCTTGGCGACCTGGCTGCTGATTTCCTCAATGGATTTCGCGAGTTCTTCGGAGGCGGCGGCAACCGTATTGGCCTGAACATTCGCTTCTTCGGCTCCTGTGGCCATCGTTTCGGATGTCGCCTGTAGCTCGGTCGCCGCGGACGAGACGCCGTCGACGATGGATTTCACATTGGATTCAAAATCGTCCGCCACTTTGACCTGACGCGTCACGACCGACCAGGTCAGCAATGCCGCGATGTATCGACCGTCATTTCCGTGAATGGCGGAAACCCGAAGGTCCAGCGTCTCCGGGCCCAACCGGATCTTGGTGTTGTACGGCAGGTTGCTTTCGTCCCGCAGCAGCCTGCGCTGGTGTTCCGGCGCCTTGTGGAACACGTCAATGCTTGTTCCGACCAGATCCTTTGCCTTGATCGGCAGCAGGTGTTCCAGGCCGGACAAGGTGCGGACCGTTGCATCGTTGGCGTAGGTAATGGTGAAGTTTTCCAGTTCGCACATCATCGCGTTTACCGGAATCTGGTCCAGCATCTGTTGCTGGACCAGCACGCTTTCCTCCTGCCTGGCCTTCTCCGTGATGACAGACCATGTCACCATGGGGGCGATATACTTGCCGCGACGATCAAGGATCGGCGTTATGTGCAGGTCCAGCTTTTCGCCGCCGATCGATATGACCGCACGATGCGGCAAGTTCTTGACGTCGGCCAGCATCTTCCGCTGGTGCGCGGGGTTCTTGTGAAACACGTCGATCGAAGTTCCCAGCATTCGGTCGGCGGGGCAGGGGAGGGCATGTTCGATCGACTTCAGGGTCTTCCTTGCAGCCGCGTTCAGAAAGTCGATCTTGAAGGATTTCAGGTCGCAGGTCATGACGTTGATCGGCATGTTCTCAACCATGGACCGGAGAGTTTTCGGATCGTGGATCATCGCAGATTGTCACCCTGTCTGTTTACGAAACCGAGTTCTCAGAAATGGTGAACACGTTTAACGAGAAATGCAAACATTCTATTGTTCGAATTCAATCGCGTGGCTCAAACTGTCGCGCAGTACGCGGTGCAGGATGCTACTGCCCGTATCTCGTGTATTGAAAGTTGAAGTGTCCAATGCCGGAAATCGGGTGTGCCGTTCCATGCAGAGACGTTAGGAGTTCCGGTCAGGGATGAACGAACCGAAACAGGCAGGACAGTCATGCGCAGACCAATGACCTGGAGATCCTTGGAAACACTGGGTCGGGTGCGGCTCAGCGAGAGTTTCTTCATGCGCGATTTTCTGTTCAGCGAAGTCGCAGCCATGCATGGAATGAGCAATGTTCCGGAAGATCCGGACACCGCTATCGAGGCGGGAAAAGGGTTGTGCGAGACTTTGCTGGAACCCTTGCAGGAAACCTTCGGCAGGATTGCCGTAAGGTCGAGTTATCGCTCGCCTCAGGTGAATCGGTTCGGGAACGAGAATGGCATGAACTGCGCGCGCAATGAGGCGAACCGGGCCCATCACATCTGGGATCGTCGCGACAGGGCGGGACGACTGGGGGCCACTGCCTGCATCGTCATCCCGTGGTTTGCCGATCGCTATGACAAGGGGGCCGACTGGCGCGGACTGGCCTGGTACATCCACGACCATCTGCCCTATCACAGTCAGTGGTTCTTCCCGAAACTGGCCGCCCTGAACCTGCAATGGCGTGAACAGCCGGAAGGCCGCATCGACAGCTATATCCGGCCGCGCGGCTGTCTGACCAAACCCGGCATGGCCAATCATGGCGGCAGGCACGAGAACTGGTACCAGGACTTCCCGGCGTTCCGGGGATAGATCAGGTCAGGCGACCAGAACGGCGGCGCCACCGCGGCGCGGATCGCCCGCGGCAAATACACCGTCCGGGCCGGTTCCCGCCAGGTGCACACCGCCGAAGAAAAAGCTTTGATCCTCCCAGACCTGACTGTCGGGAAAGTCCTGAACCAGCCGTGCGACGACCGCTGGCGGATGGCCGCCCTCAACGCTCAGATGTCCTTTCTCGACATGCAGTCGGGGGGCGGCAATGGCGGCTTCAGGCGTCAGATCGCCGTCGATCAGGTTCAGCAGGACCTGCAGGATGGCGCTGCGTATCCGGTTCGACCCGCCGCTGCCCAACGCCACTCGCCGCCCATCCGGCAGGGACGCAATGCAGGGTGACATCATCGAGGAGACACGGCTGTTCGGCCGCCAGGTGAAGAACCCGCCGGGATTCAGGTCCTCTTCTCCCAGCATGTTGTTCATGGCGATACCGGTGCCCGGAATGACGCGTCCATTCCCTTCCCCGTTCGACAGGGACAGGGCGGCGAGCGCACCGTCTGCGTCGACAATCGACAGATGCGTGGTGCCGCCGGTCTTCAGCGCGATGGTGTTCGACGTCGGGAGTTCCTCGTCAAACAGGCGCAGCAGGCTGTCCGGGCCGGGGTCGTCGGCGAACCCGCTGCGACGGCGCGCGTCGCCGGTTCGGGCCATGACCTCGGCGAGGATCGCGGCGCGCTGTCCCGAATCCGTTGCCGATGGGTCCTTCATGCGGTCCATCAGGGTCAGGGCAAAATCGATCAGCGGTCCACCGGAGGACGGCAGATCGTTGAGTGAGATGCACGCGCCGCGGTAGTCGAGGCGCCGGGGCGGTCGGGTCGCAACCCGGTATCCGGCCAGATCCTCCGCCGTCAGCAGCCCGCCATCTGCGCAATCGCGACAGATCGCTCTGGCCACGTCGCCCCGGTAGAACAGGTCCGCGCCTTCCGTGACGAGCGCATCCAGAAAATCTGCGAACCCGTCGGGACGAAAGCGATCGCCGGTGCGTTTCAGGCTACCGTCGGTGTTGCAGTATAGGGCACGGGATCCCTCGGTGGACATCGCAATCGGGGTCACCACCTCAAGCACGATCGCCTGAAGCGGATCGAGGGGCGCGCCCTCCCGCGCCAGGTCGATTGCCGGGGCCAGGGCCTCCTTCAGCGGCATTCGCCCCAGGGTTCGATGGATGTGGAACAATCCGGCGACCATGCCCGGCACCGCCGCAGCGGCCCGCCCGATATGGAAGGCCTGGGTGGTCGTCCCGAAATCGGCATGGATTTCGGCAAAATCCAGTCCGTCCGTCACCGCCCGCCCGGGGGTCTGGGTGAAGAAGTCGACGATGTGAACCGGCTGATCGCTCGGCGCGGCCATAAGAAAGCCGCCGCCGCCATAGGAACACAGAACGGGCTCCGTAACACAGGCCGCCGTCATGCCGGCGATGGCGGCATCGAAGGCGTTGCCGCCCATGCGCAGGACGTCCGCGGCGACACGCGCCGTCTCACTGTTCCCAGCCGCTACCGCCGCCGCCATTACATCCCCCGAACACCGTCCATCCGGTCATTCTAGGGATTTTCGGGCAAATCAGAAAGTCGGGCTTGTCGGGTCGGGGGGGGCGCCGTACGGTCCGGCATCCCTCACTCTGAAGAGTAGCATCATGACCCATAGCGTGGAACGCATCCCCCTTAAATCGCCGTCTCCGGGTACGGAACGCTTTCTGACGGTTCATCGTTTTGGTGAACGCGACGCGCGGCCCAAGACCTATCTGCAGGCGGCGCTGCATGCCGATGAATGGCCGGGGCTGATGGCGTTGAACCACCTTATCCCGATGCTGGCCG
Source organism: Alphaproteobacteria bacterium (assembly GCA_033344895.1). Taxonomy (NCBI): domain Bacteria; kingdom Pseudomonadati; phylum Pseudomonadota; class Alphaproteobacteria; species Alphaproteobacteria bacterium. Next base: position 4,458,303 of record JAWPMN010000001.1, on the reverse strand, counting down.
AGGCGGATGCCGCGGGCCGGATCACCGGGGAGATCGTGGTGTTGCCCTATGCCAATCCGATAGGCCTGTCGCAGCGCATCGGTGGTGCTGCGGCAGGGCGCTATGCCCAGGACGGGTCCGGCAACTTCAATCGCAACTGGCCGGACCTGTCGGCCGGTGCGGCGTCCTATCTGAACGGCGCGTTGAGCGGTGACGCGGAGCGGGACGTTCCGGCCATGCGCGCGGCGTTGCTGAAGGCTGTCGGCGATCTGTCGACGCGCACGGACACTGCACACTGGCGTGCCCAGCTACTGTCGCTGAGCATCGATGCCGATCATGTCATCGACATTCACTGCGACAATGAAAGCCTGGCGCATCTCTATTGCCACCGCCGTCACGCGGATCAAGGGGTTGCCCTGGCGGCCTATTCCGACATTCCGATCGTCCTTCTGGAAGAGGAAGCCGGCGGATTCTCTTTCGACGATTGCAACGCCGGCGTATGGCGTCGCATGGGGGATCTGGTTGAGAACGGCAATAGTTTGCCGATGGCATGTTTCGGGTGCACCCTGGAACTGCGCGGGAAAGACGACATCAGCGACGAACTGGGCCACAGCGATGCAACGGGCCTCTATAATTTCCTCATTGCACAGGGCGCGATTTCCGGAGATGCGCCGGAAATGCCCGATGCGCCGGAACCCTATCGCCTGGAGGAGGTCGACACGGTAACCGCACTGGAAAGTGGTCTACTGGCCTACAAGGCCGACGTCGGCGAGATGGTGCGGGAAGGGCAGGTTCTGGCGGAATTGATCGACATTTCCGCCGCGGATCCCACCAAGGGGCGGACGGTCTTGCGCTCGGAGACCGACGGAATCTTCTTCGCCCGGGTTGATTTGCGACTGGTCGAGGCGGGAGAGCGCATTGGCAAGGTCGCCGGACGCAAACCGCTGGCCAGCCGCCAACAGGGCGCGCTGCTCGAAGATTAGGCGCGCGGCGAAAACATGGGGAAAAGGTCGGCGTCAGCCGGCCTTTTTTCGTTCACCGCCCTCATTCGGATCCCGCAGCACATAGCCCCGGCCCCAGACGGTTTCGATGTAGTTGTCGCCGTCCGCCGCCGTCGCCAGTTTCTTGCGCAGTTTGCAGACGAAGACATCGATGATCTTGGCTTCCGGTTCGTCCATACCGCCGTAGAGATGGTTCGGGAACATCTCCTTGGTCAGTGTCGAGCCCTTGCGCAGGGCCAGAAGTTCCATGATGCCGAATTCCTTGCCGGTCAGATGGACCGGTCGCCCTTCGATTTCCACCGTTCGGGAATCAAGGTTCACACTCAAGGCGCCGACATTGATGGTGGATTGGGAATGGCCGCGCGCGCGTCGCACGATCGCCTGAATCCGTGCCATCAACTCGCGCTTGTCGAACGGTTTGGTCAGGTAATCGTCGGCGCCGTAGCCCAGGCCCTTGATCTTGTTATCCATCTCGGCCAGTCCGGATAGGATCAGGACAGGGGTTTCAATTCGGGCATCGCGCAAGCGGCGAAGGACTTCATATCCGTCGATATCCGGAAGCATGAGATCCAGAATGATCAGGTCGTAATCGTACAATTTGCCGATTTCCAACCCGTCCTCGCCGAATTCCGAGTGGTCGACGACATAGCCCTCCGACGAGAGCATCAGTTCGATGCTTTGTGCCGTGAGGCGGTCGTCCTCTACCAGTAAGATGCGCATCAGCACGCTCCTGTGTTCGCGACGCCGCGAATGCGTTAACCGAATTTGATTATAGGGATACCATGATACCGGCACCGATGCCAAATGGTTGCGTCGCGGCAAGATGCTGAAAAGCATCGAAATGTTTCCGGAATCCGATAAATTGCGGGGGTTCGGGACTCGAAACTGGATGAAAAATGACGACGGTACTGGACCACCTCATTGCGGATTTCAGCCGCATTCCGACACGCAGCATCCACGGCCGTGTCGCCGCGGTTCAGGGCATGCTGGTCGAGATTGAGGGCGTCGATGGACATCTGTCGATCGGCGACCGGTGCACCCTGCATGCCCGGCGTGGGAAAAAGATCCCCTGCGAGGTCATCGGCTTTCGCGATAAGCGCGCGCTGGCCATGCCTTACGGCGCGCTGGAGGGCGTCGCGCTTGGAACGCGGGCTGTCATCCTGAACAGCGAACCGGCCATTCGGCCGACAGACGCCTGGCTCGGCCGGGTCATCAATGCCTTTGCCGAACCGGTCGACGGCCAGGGACCGCTGACCATGGGAGAGAAGCCCTATGCTGTGCGCGCGGAACCGGTTCCGGCGCATCGCCGTCGGCGTACCGGCGCGAAGATTGACCTCGGCGTGCGCTGCCTCAACACATTCACGACCTGTTGCCGCGGTCAGCGCATGGGCATATTTGCCGGTTCCGGTGTCGGCAAGTCCGTGCTGATGGCGATGATGGCCCGCTTCTCGGAAGCCGAAGTGATCGTCATCGGTCTGATCGGAGAGCGCGGTCGCGAAGTTCAGGAGTTCATCCAGGACGAACTCGGCCCGGAAGGGTTGGCCCGAAGTGTGGTCGTCGTCGCCACGTCGGACGAATCAGCGCTGATGCGGCGAGAGGCCGCCCATGTGACCCTGTCCGTGGCGGAATATTTCCGGGACCAGGGAAAGGACGTCCTGTGCCTGATGGACAGTGTCACCCGTTTCGCAATGGCCCAGCGCGAGATCGGACTGTCGGCCGGGGAACCGCCGGCGACGAAAGGCTATACGCCGACGGTCTTTGCCGAGTTGCCGCGCCTGCTGGAGCGGGCGGGGCCGGGCGCCGGCGAGGGGACGATTACCGGACTCTTTACCGTGCTGGTCGAGGGGGATGACCATAACGAGCCGATTTCCGATGCGGTGCGGGGGATTCTGGACGGGCATATCGTCCTCGACCGGACAATTGCGCATCGCAATCGGTTTCCGGCCGTGAACATTCTTCGGTCCGTCTCCCGAACCATGCCGGATTGCAACACAGAGGAGCAGACGGCGCTGGTGAACCGGGCGCGTCGCCTGCTCGCGGCCTATGACGACATGGCGGAACTGATCCGTCTCGGCGCCTATCGGAAGGGATCGGATCCGCTGGTGGATGAGGCGATTTCCTATAACGGTCCGTTGGAGGCCTTTATCGGGCAGGCCAAGCACGAACGTAGTAACCTTGAACAGGGGTATCAGGAACTTGCGGAGGTTCTGGGGGAAACCTACGGCGAGGCCGGCTCCGCTGCGGCTGATGACTGATGGCGAAGGATACGCTCGAGACATTGATCCGCCTGGCCGGAAGCGAGGTCGATGAGGCACGTCGCGGATTGCAGAAGGTTCTGGCCGAAGAGGATAGGATACGGGCGGATATCGCGGCGCTTGAAGCATCCATCGAAGCGGAAAGCGACCTGATCCGCCGCCAGCCGGAGCTTTCCGGCAGTTTCGGCTTGTTCCTGGCGCGCGCAAAGGTGCGACGCGGAGAACTCGACACCATGCTGGACGATGTACTGCCACGGGTCGAAGCGGCCAGGGACGTTCTGGCCGAAGCGTTCGCAAATCAGAAGAAGTACGAAATCGCCAAGGAAAACAGAGAGTCTGCCGCCTCTGAGGAGGCGAGACGCCGGGAAGGAATCGCGCTGGACGAGATCGGCTTGAATGCGCACCGTCGCCGGAACGAGTGATTTCTGCGGTATAATTATGTTTCGATCTGATTGCTTCCGATTGTCAGATTGTGCCGCCCGATCCGTCTTTTGAACGCAATTTTGCGAATATGTAAACTGCGCGCCCCGGCCTCTGGACAAACCTGTTTCCGGCCCCTTATTTCCCGCTCCTCATGACACGGCCAAGCGGGAAATACTCGGAATGGCGTATCGGATTTTTGAATCGGACCGGGTGACGACAGTCAGCGCATCCGGGAGCGTTACCCAGACGGAACGCCTTGCGATGCTGAAGGACCTTGCGGCCTCCCTTCAGGTGAATCCCCGTCAGACGATTTTGGTCGATTGCAGCTCCAGCAACATGACGTGCAGCCTGGAAGAGGCGCACGAGTTCGGCAAGGAACTGGCAACTGTCCTGGGGGAGCATCCCAATCTGTCGGTCGCAATGTATCTGCCGCACGACGAGCAGGTCCTGAAGCATTTCGATCTGTCGGTCATGGTGGCGCGCGGCAAGGGGGTGGATATCGCGACCTTCACCGATCCGGACCAACTGCTGACCTACACGGCGCTGCGTTCGGCCCCGCCCGATTGGTGCTGAGAGCCGCGCAATTCCTCACAATTTTGATCTCCGATGCTTCGATAGTATGCTAGTGGATGCGTCGGGCGGCGAATGATCCGTGAGTAGCGGACAAAAGCGGCGGGGATCAAGATGGCCAAGATTACTCAGGTGCTCCTGGCGGGCCTCCTTCTGGCATTCGTGTCTCACACCGCGAACGCCGAAGACCGGCACGCATTGGTGATCGGCAACAGTTCCTATTCCATTGGTCCTCTGGACAATCCGCGCAATGATGCGCAACTGATGGCCGATGTCCTGCGCGCGACCGGGTTTGAAGTCACGCATCATACGGATCTGACCTATCGACAGTTTCAGCGTGCTGTCGTTCAGTTCGGCCGCGATCTTCAGGCAGCGGGAGAGGACACGGTCGGCATGGTTTATTATGCCGGGCACGCGGTTCAGACCAACGGCGAGAATTACCTCGTTCCGGTCGACGCCGATATCGCCGATACCCTGGACCTTGAAATTCAGACGCTGCGCGTTGCAACCTTGATGAAGAGCCTTGAGGCTGCCGGCAACAGGCTCAACCTCGTGGTTCTGGACGCCTGCCGCAACAATCCGTTCAAAAGTATTTCCCGATCCGCAAGCCGCGGGCTGGCAAAGGTCGATGCGCCTTTTGGGACGCTTCTGGCCTATTCGACATCGCCAGGGGAGATCGCGACCGATGGCACGGGCCGAAACAGTCCGTATACGGCGGCGCTGGCGCGTGCCATGCGAACGCCCGGTCTCCCGGTGGAGCAGGTGTTCAAGCGTGTTCGCATCGAAGTTCTGGAAAAAACCGGCAACCGCCAGATCCCTTGGGAAAGCTCTTCCCTGACCGGGGACTTCTACTTCCTGCCCGAAGCGCCGGTGGCAGCGGCACCTGCGCCGGCACCCGTGCCGGAAAGTAACAGTCGCGATGCGGAGGTGGAGTATTGGAAGTCGATCGCGAATGCGACCGATCCGACGCTTTTTGAGAGTTATCTGTCCGTCTATCCCGATGGTCTTTTCGTCGATATCGCCAGGCAGCGTGTCGACAGCCTGACCGCACAACGCGAAGCGGCGGCGCAGCAGCAGGCCGCACAGCAGCGCCAGGCCATGGCATCCCAGGCCTGGCAGGCGGTCAAGGATAGCGAGGATCCCGCGCTGGTACGTTCCGTGATCGATCAGTATCCGGACACGGTTTATGCTCAGTTGGCGCAGGTGAAACTGCAATCGATTCAGAGCCGTTCCCAGGTCGCCGCCGTGACGCCATCCGTCGACGACGGAGAGCGGGAGCGACTGTTTTGGCAATCCATCCAGAACAGCACCGAGCGGTCGGATTACCGCGCCTATCTCGATCGCTTCCCGGACGGGACCTTTGCCGCCATTGCCCGTAATCGGGCGGAGAACGGGTATCAGCCCCAGACCGCAGCCCTGGGAAATGCCGCCACAGCCGCACATCCCTACGATGGCCGTTGGATGGTCACCTGGAAGGTCGTGGGGGGCTATTACAACGCCGTGCGCTGGTGTGCCGCCGGCGAGAAAGGGACGACGGAGGTCGAAATCAGGAACGGTGAGTTCGACGGTACCTTGCGGTCCAATTTCTCAGGAACGGCCTATGTGAAGATCAAGATCGATGAAGGGGGCGGGGTGCGTTTCCACGCCCGTGTCCCGGGCTGGAGCGTCGGCACCATCGCGAACAACTTCACGATTGAAGGCGACGGTTTCGACGAAACTCTGAAGTCGACCGGCTATTGCCGCGCCGAACTGGCGATGCGCCGAAAGTAGTCAGAACGACGGCAATCGAGACAGCAGGGCTGGATTGTCCCAACGCGGCCGCCGGTCTTCCATAAGTACGGCATGCCCCGAATCCAGACCGTCTTCAGAGGCGGCAACGCGAATCTGAAGGAAACGGGGCACCAGTTCGTTGTTCAGGTCGTCGAGTACCATCGCCGCCAGGGATTCAAGGCTCTCCGCGTCCGGCAGGGCGGCCAGATAGACCCCGAAGGCATCCTCCTGCAGCAGCAGTTTGTCCGGCACGTAGCGCAGTTGCAGCGATGCGCCGCCATCGACCGTCATGCCGATGACCTTGCACAGATAGTCGACACGCGGCAGTGGGTTTCGCACCGTTTCCACATTGGACTGGCGCTCCAGGCGTGCGCGGACGATTTCGGCATCCTGAGCCAGGGCTTCCGCCGCAGCGCTGTTTTCGGACGTGTTGCTCATACGGTGAACCCTCCCGGCTTTGGCTCGTCGATTTCGGGAAACAGGTCGAAGGCGGGAACAACCGAAAAGTCGATCCGACCGCCCAGTCCCAGGGCCGACACCGTATCGGCGAACAAGCCTCGGATCTCATCCCGCTCGGCGGCGTCGAAGGGCTTCTTGGTGCGAACGACCAGATCGATCTGTCTTTCCTTTGCCAGTCCGTCGAACTGGATCGGGCCAAGTCGGCTGAAATCGGCTTCTACGACGAAGCGTTTGGATTCGGGCCGAGAGCCGCCGTTTTCTCCGTCCTCATCGTTGTCCCGCCTGGGGCGCGTGTACAACCGAATCTGCTCCAATTGGCTATCGTTCAGGAGGGGCAGTGTCGTCACCCGCCAGTCCTGACCGGCGGAATCCCGGGCTTGTCCGGTCTGGCTCAAATCACCCTCCAGACGCGACAGAAGCCCGGACTTCTTCGCCCCGGACTCCGAAAGCGCCCGGATATTGTCGCCGCCGAGCCATTTGTCCAGCCCGCCCTGACGCATGGCGCCGATCAGGAAGGCCGCCGCGAGGCCGAGCTGGGCGTTGGGCTGCGGAATCAGCGACTGTGTCAGGCGTTGGGCGGCTGCCGGGTCGCCGCTGCGCAGAAGGTTTACCGCGTCCTGCAGGGCCTGGAAACGCGCCGTACCCATGTCCGCCGATCCGCTTCCCGCTGCCGGAAGCCGGGGGGCGCCGACAGTACTGAGGAGAAGTTGCGTTCCAGCTGGCGGTGTGGAGGGAAGCTGGATCGAAAGGCTGCCGATCTGTGATTGGGCGGCGACCGTGCCACCGGCGGTCTGGCCTGTGACTGTCGCCGTGAAGGCGCCCTGCGCACCGCTGGCAGACAGCGGCTGCCCCTGCGGTGCGAAGCCAAGCAGGCGCAGCTGTACCGCACTGCCGGGCGGCAGCGCGGCGGGCGTGCGGGCGGTTGCTTGCGGGGCATTCGCCGGATTGCTCGCCGGTTGGGTGGTGGTCGGTCCCGCTTGCTGCGGCGCTGACGCTGACGGGGCGGAACCGCCGCTTGCGGCAGCCTGCCCCGCCGCTCCATTCGTTGGTGCCCCGGTCACGGTCGCGGAGAAGACGGACCCTTGCGTCAGGGTCGTGACGACGGCCGGTTGCGGGGATGTGGCTGCGCCCTGGGATGTACCTGCGCCCTGCGGCACGGCGGTCTGCGTCGCGGCCTGGCCCGTCGACTGCGGCTGCAGGAACAATGTCGTGGGGGAGCCGGTTGCCTGTAGGGCCACGGCCAGCGTCGTCCCCACGGGCAGAGGCAAGGGGGTCTGTACGGTCACGGATTGTCCGCCGGGAACGGACAGGGTCAGTTGCCCCGCTGCCGGCTTGCCCGTGACCTGGGCGGTAATGCTGCCGCCATTCTTCAGAGCCGTTGCCAGGCTAGGTGGCAAGCTGGGCAGTGTAGCGGTCCCGGACGGCAATGTCGTCGTGCCGCCGCCTGTCGTGGGTCCCGTCGTCGGGACGATGGGTGTCTGCATCGGTCCTCCGGTCGGTTCTCCGACCGCCTCTATACCATATCCCGGCGCGGCCGTCCGTTCTGGGCGCCGCATTCAGGCCTATGCAGAATTCGCGCCAAGAGGTCAGATCAGCGACCGGGCGATGGCTTCGACATCCGATGCGGCTTCCGAGGTCGGGGACCGAGTAATCAGCGGCTGCTGCGCGCGAATGGCCTCCCGCACGCGATTGTCGCGTCGTACGATCCCGGCCAGGCCCGGTTTGCGTCTCAGGAAGCCTTCACAGGACTTCGCCAGGGTATCATACGTCCTGCGACCGCGGTTGGCGCTCTCCGCCGCATTCACGACGACCTGAATGTCCATTTCCGGATGGCTGGCCCAGCCCAGCTTGATGAAGGCATAGCCGTCGGTCAGTGAGGTCGGCTCGTCATTGACGATCAGAAGCGTCCGGGCGGCCTTTGCGGCGAGCATCTGCACGGTCTTGTCGACCCCGGCGCCGAGATCGATCAGCACATGATTGTACCCGCCGGCCAGTGCGATCAGTTCTCGTCCGATCCGCTCGATCCGCGGCGGCGGAAGCGTGGCCAAGGAGCCGCTGCCGGACCGGCCGGCCAGAACGTCGAAATTGCCCTCCGGAAAGCGTTCGATGCACTGGCTCAGGCGGGACTTGCCCGCAATAGCCTGACCCACGTCGTGCTTCGGCATCAGGCCCAGCTGAATGTCGATATTGGCGAGGCCGAGATCGCCATCGAACAACAGGACCTTGCGCCCGGCCCGCGCCATCGCGTGAGCCAAGGTGATGGCAAACCATGTCTTGCCGACCCCGCCTTTGCCGGAGGCGACCGCGATCAGATTGTTGGTCGGTATTTCCGCGTTCATGACGCGCCTACTCCTTCACCGCGGCTATCCTGCGCCGCCAGATCCTCGGGAAGCAACAGCCGGGCCAGACCGGCCGCATCGAGTGCCTGCAGGCCCTTGCCGATTTCAGGAGCCAGCGACACTTCCGACAGATGCAGCCCGCCGGCATCTGCCGCCGACAGCAGCGCCCCGTAGCGCTTGGCCATGTCCAGTCCGGTCATAAGAAGGCGCGTCGCGCCTACCGGGCGGAATGCCTCCGCCAATTCCGCGGCCTCCTCGGCATCCCGGCCGGCCGCCAGGACCAGAACGGTCTCGACCTTGCCGGCCTCGGCCATCTCGACGAGGTGGGCGATATCCGCCATCTCGTAGGGATTGCTGCCTGGTGTATCGATTATCACCATCTCGCTGCGTCTGAGTTTGGTAAGGACATTGGCAAGGGCGTCGCCGTTTGCCGCCTCGTACAGGGCTGCCCCGAGCTTCTCGGCGTAAATTCGCAACTGGTCGACCGCTCCCACACGCACCGGATCGGCCGCGATCAGGTTCACCGGCGGGGCGCCATCCTTGTCGTGCGACAACGCGATCCGTGCCGCAAGCTTTGCGCAGGACACGGTCTTGCCGACCCCGGGTGGCCCGATCAACATGATGGGCGGGCCGCCGGGCGCATGGGGAAGGTTCTTGAACTTGAACACTTTCGACAGGGCGGCCGTCAGGACGGAAACCGGCGTCGTGTCCGTACCGTCGGTCGCCGCATCAATGATGCGGTCGATGATCCCGTTCGGGACATGGTGGCGTTCCAGAACCTCCGTCAACAGTTCCAGAGTCTCCTCGGAGGCGCCTTCGCTGAAGAAGTCGAAATCCTGGTCGTCGGGATCGATGGCGGCGGTTACCCGTGCGCCACGATTGGCATCGTCTTCATGCGTGGCAACGATAATGGCATTGGGGCCAAGTGTCTGGCGCACCAGTTCCATTGCCGATGCCAGTGTATCTGCATGAAAAGTCTTAAGACGCATGTTGAAAGGACTAGAGGAAGTCCTCGCGGCTGGAAAGTATGAAATCCGATATGCATCGGCCAAAACATGCTATAATGGCGCCACGTGCAGAAGGCACGGATGCCAAAGGTCAGAAACCATGATCGTGCAAGGATCGTCACAGGCCGGTCTGCCAACAGCCGCCAGCGGCCCGACCAAACACCGAAAATCTGTAACGGAATCGCGTCTTTCCGAGAAGCCGCAGGCTGTCCAGAGCATGGAAGCCGCGGTTGAGAAGGCGAAGGAGACCCGCAAGGCGTTTGCCGCCCAGCGCGTCAAGCAACTGCGCGAACAGATGCAAATCATGCGGTGGTTCGCCATTGCCAGTCCGAAAACAGCGGCACAACAGGCAGCGCGGCTGGGGCAGGATCTGAAAGCCGCGGTGCGCGACTATGCGGACCCTGGTGCGGGCCTCGGCATGCCCGGTATGAAGAACGGTCACACCTCGCTTGAAATCGGCGCCGAAGACGATGGGGCCGCCATTCGGGAAAAATTGCGCGCCCAGTTGGATGTCCTCAAGAAGGCGGTCGAGGACGAGCCGCTGGACAAGGCGTTCGTCGTCGACGTTCTGGCGCTGCGGTCGAGTATCGCCGGACTGGTCGATGTGGCGCAGTCCGGGGCCAGAAACGACCTGACCGCGCGGCGCAACATCCGTCGGGCGCAGCACGCGCTTCAATCCGTGGCAGCGATGCTGGGGCAGGCCCCGCCGCCGGCACCGTCCACCAGCATTCTGAGCATCCTGGCCTGACACGGACCGACTTCGCAGCCTGAATGTCAGATCTGATCGACGGTCTTGATCTTGGCCTTGGGATGAATTTCGTTCTGGCTCATCACCACCGTGACCGGGCGGAAGCGTTCGATGACGGATCGCACATAGGGGCGGATCGCCGGACCAACCAGCAGGGCAGGGGTCTCACCCTGCATGGCCTGTCTTTCGAAGACAGTGCGGACCTGGTTGATGAACTCCTGCAGCTTCGATGGCGCCATGGCGAGCTGTTTCTCCTCGCCCTGTCCGACGATGCTTTCGATGAAGGCCTGTTCCCAGGCCGGGCTTAGCGTGACCAGCGCAACGAAACCGGCGTCGTTGGTGTAGGCATCGGACAGCTGACGTGCCAGTCGCGAACGGACGTGCTCCGTGATCTGGGTCAGGTTTCGCGTATAGCCCACGGCTTCCGAGATCCCCTCCAGAATTGTCGGCAGATCCCGGATAGAGACGCGTTCGTTCAGCAGGTTCTGCAGGACTCGCTGAACGGCACCGAGGGCGATCTGGTTCGGGATCAGGTCGGACACCAGCTTCTGCTGTCCCTGCGGCAGTTCATCCAGCAGCTTCTGCGTCTCCGCATAGGACAGAAGTTCGGACATGTTGTCCTTGATGATCTCGGTCAGATGCGTGGTGATGACGGTGGCACTGTCGACCACCGTATAGCCGCGGAACATGGCCTCCTCGCGCTGGTTCTCCTGGATCCACACGGCCGGCAGGCCGAAGGTAGGCTCGACCGTCGCTTCGCCCGGCAAAGAGATCTTGTCGCCGCGCGGGTCCATGCACAGCTGCATGTTCGGCCGCAGGTCGCCGCGCCCGGCCTCGATCTCCTTGACGCGAATGATGTAGGTGTTCCCGGGAAGCTGCAGGTTGTCCTGAATGCGCACGGCCGGCATCACAAAGCCCATGTCGCCGGCCAGTTGCCGCCGCAGCGCCTTGATCTGGTCCGTGAGCTTGTGTTCCTGCGATGCGTTGATCAGCGGCAGCAGCCCATAGCCGAGCTCCAGTCGGATCAGATCGATCTGTAGCGCGGCGGAGATCGGTTCCTCTTTCGGTGCGGCCTCGGCGACGGCCTCTTCTTCTAGGGCCCGAGTTTCCTCCTCGACCTTCCTGCGTGCATTGGTTTGCGACACCATGAAGGCCGCGACACCGGCCAGGGTCGCCATGATCAGAAACGGCCAGGCCGGCAGGTCCGGGATCAGCGCCATCAGCAGCAGAAGTCCGGATGCAATCCCCAGGGCACTGGGATAACCGGACAATTGTCCGAAAAGGGCCTTGTCCGTTGCGCCCGTGACACCGGCCTTGGTGACCAGCATACCGGCGGCGACGGATACGATCAGCGCCGGAATCTGGCTGACAAGCCCGTCGCCGATGGTCAGCAGCGTGTAGTTCTCCGCCGCATCGGCCATAGACATGTCGCGCTGGACGACACCGATGATGATGCCGCCGACGATGTTGATGAAGGTGATCAGGATCCCGGCGATCGCATCACCGCGGACAAACTTCGACGCACCATCCATGGCCCCGAAGAAGGAGCTTTCGCTTTCCAGATCCTTACGCCGCTTGCGCGCCTGGTCCTCGTTGATCAGGCCGGATGACAGGTCGGCGTCGATTGCCATCTGCTTGCCCGGCATGGCGTCCAGGGTGAAACGTGCGGCGACTTCGGCGATACGACCCGCACCTTTCGTGATGACGATGAAATTGATCAGCACAAGGATCGAGAAGACGATCACCCCGATGACATAGTTGCCGCCCGCGACGAAGCCGCCGAAGGCCTCGATAACCTGGCCCGCTGCATCGGTACCGGTATGCCCTTCCGACAGGATCAAACGGGTCGAGGCGACGTTGAGCCCCAGCCTGAGCATGGTCGCGATCAGCAGGATTGTCGGAAAACTGGTCAGTTCCAGGGGGGTGACGATGAACACCACCGTCATCAGGATGATGACCGACAGGGTGATCGAGATCGTCAGGGAAAGGTCCAGAAGCCAGGTGGGCAGGGGGATCAGCAGCAGGACCAGAATGGCGACGATGCCGACCGGCAGGAACAGTTCCGTGCTGGTAAAGGCCGCACGCAGCCGTTGCCCGGTTTCACCGCCGGGGCCACGCGTTACCCGATTGCCGGAGCCATCCGTCTGCGCCATTCGTTTCGTCTATCCTTCAGCGTCATTGCCGCTGCAACCCGTCAGCCTACCTGTCACGATTCGCCCGGCGCCGGGACGGCGTGACCTTCTTCCGAATACTGTTTCAGCTTGTTCCGCAGCGTGCGGATCGAGATTCCCAGGATGTTGGCCGCGTGGGTTCGGTTGCCCAGGCAATGTCCCAATGTGCCGATGATCAGATCGCGTTCGACATCGGCCACCGTGCGTCCGACCATGGATTGCGTATCGCCCCCGGCATTGCCGGCGACCGATCCCGGAACAGCGGCTTCCGGCGGCGGCGAGACGGCGGGGGCTTCGTTCGGCACGGCAGGAGACGACGCAGCGGCAGCTGCTTCGGTCAGCAGGATGGCATCCGTGCCGATCTCATCACCGGAGGCCAGCAGAACAGCACGATGCATCGTGTTCTCCAACTCCCGGACGTTGCCCGGCCAATGATAGGCCTGCAGCATCGCGGCGGCATCCCTGGACAGGGCGCGGACCGGCATGCCGTTGGCCTCGGTATACTTCTTGATGAAATAGTCGGCCAGCAGCGGAACATCCATCGGCCGCTCCGCCAGGGCGGGCAGGCTCAGATTGACCACGTTCAGGCGATAGTAGAGATCTTCGCGGAAATCGCCCGCCTTCACGGATTCCTGAAGATTGCGGTTTGAGGTCGCCAGGATGCGGACATCCACCTTGACCGGCTTGCTGCCGCCGACCCGGTCGATCTCGCGTTCCTGAATGGCGCGCAGCAGCTTGGCCTGAAGGCGCGGATCCATCTCGCTGACCTCGTCCAGCAGCAGGGTGCCGCCATCCGCCTCCTCGAACTTGCCGACACGGCGTGCGATGGCGCCGGAGAAGGCGCCCTTCTCATGTCCGAAAAGCTCGCTTTCCAGAAGGTTCTCCGGGATTGCCGCGCAGTTGACGGCGACGAAGTTTCCGGTCGCACGCCGCGACTTGGCATGGATGTAGCGCGCCATCACTTCCTTGCCTGTACCGGACTGCCCGGTGATCAGGACCGATGCGTCGGACGGCGCGATCTGATCGGCCAATTTGATGACGCGCTGGGTCGCCGGATCGCGATGGATGATGCTGCTGCTTTCTTCGGCGACGGCTTCCAGCACGGCGGCGATCAGGTCCGGATCCGGCGGCAGCGGCAGATATTCCTTCGCGCCGGCCCGGATGGCACCTGCGGCGGCGGACGCTTCGGTTCCTTCGATACCGCAGGCGACGACCGGCGTGTTGATATGCTCCGCCTCCAGCCCCTTGCACAGGCGTTCGACATTCAGCCGGACGTCGATCAGAACTAGGTCCGCACCCTTGCCTGACCGGAGATGCTCCAGCCCCTGATCGATGGAATCCACCGCAGCGACCTTGGCGCCGCGCTTGATCGCGATCTGGCTGGCGCCGGTCATATGTCCTTCCAGTGTGCCGATAATCAAAAGCTTCATGGGACCTATCCGAAATAGTCCACCCGCTGAGACGGGGGCAGAACGGTATTGAACAACATCTCGAGGCGGCGAGGGTTTTCCTGACGCCCGATTGAGGACGCCGCCATGACGTAAAGCTGGTTCAGCAGCATTTCCTCGGTCGCATTACGCTCCATCTTGGAGGCCAGGGGCGTGAACACGACGTTGGACAGCAGGGCGCCGTAGAAGGTGGTCAGCAGCGCGACCGCCATGGACGGTCCGATCGTATTGGGGTCGTCGAGATTTGCCAGCATCTGGATCAGCCCGACCAGGGTACCGATCAAGCCCATGGCCGGGGAAATTTCCGCTGCCTTCTTCAGGATCGAGACCGATCGGCTCTGACGCTGGGCGATGGCCTGTACTTCGCGCCGCATGATGCGTTCGACATCCTCCCCCGGCGTGCCGTCGACGACCATGGACAGGCCGGCCCGCAGCATTTCGCGGTCTTCGACGGCGGGCATGTAGCTCTGAATGGCCAAGACACCGCGATAGCGGGCGATCTGCGCCAATTGCAGGAGCTGCGTCGCGGCCTCGCCGGCGTCCAGGTTGCTACGGAAGAAGGTTCGCCCGACGGTGCGAAAGGCCCCCGCCATGTCACGAAGCGAGAAACAGGCCGTAACGACGCCAAAGGTGCCGCCGATGACGATTAGAACCGAAGGATAATCAATGAAGGAACTCGGGCTGCCGCCCAGAACGATGGCCGTTCCGATCAGAATGGCAGCGCCGAGAATGCCGAAAATCGTGGCGATATCCACCGACCCGCGGGTTGCGGGTTGGGTGAGGGGGCGCTGACCGCCTTGTCCCGGCTGCGTATCGGTTGCCATCGACGCCCTCTGTCCGATCAGGTCTGCGACTTATCGGATTTGATGATTTCCGTCATGGTCACGCCCAACTTGTCATCGACCAGAACCACCTCGCCACGCGCGACAAGCCGGTTGTTGACGTAGATGTCGATCGCTTCACCGACCTTGCGGTCCAGTTCCACCACCGCGCCGCGGCCCAGTTTCAGCAGCTGACTGACCTGCATCGACGCCTTGCCCAAAACCGCGGCAACCTGCACCGGGATCTCGTAGACGGCCTCCAGATCGCGGGCACCCGTCGGCGCCATCAATTCGGCGGCACGCGGGTCGAGGTAGTCGTCCGTACTGGTGCCGTCTCCGAGCTCCTGCAGATCGAAGTCGTTCGGCGTGGCACCGCCTTCGGCCGCCACCGCTTCCGGCGGTTGACCGTTTTCGTCCTGGGGATCGTTTTCGTCTGCCATATCCTATCGCTCCTCCGCCGGGTCCGGACCGGGATCCATCCCGGTATCGTCCGGCGTTTCGTCAGCCGCGTCCAGAGCGGCATCGGGCTGCGGCGCCTCCGCGGGCTGTGACATCACGGCCTCGCGGCTGGGTTCCGCCGCCTCGTCCTCGTTCAGTTCCGCCTCGATCCGGGCCACGGCACGGTCGATGGCTTCATCGATGGCGGATTTGATCGTCTCGTATTGCCGTTCCGCGCCGCCGGCTCCCCAATCTACACGAACGTCGGACGGACCCAGTTCCTCATCCGTCAGAAGACGGATCTGACCTTCGAACCCGGCGCGCTGTGCCGCCTTGTTCAGCCGATCCCCCAGCAAGTCCGCCGTTTCCTCCGACAAATGGATCGTCAGGCGCCCTGGATCTTGCAATTCAGCCAGGCATTCTGACACGACGGCCAGGGCCTCGTCGCAGCCATGCTTGCGGATATAGACCGGCATGATCTTCGTCATCAGTTCCTGCACGATCCGCGCCATGTTGGCCTGCGCACGCTCATTCGCGTTGCGCTGTGCCTCACCCAGCTCGGACACCAGCGGCGCCAGGCGCTCCAGCAGGTCGTTTAACTGCTGTTCCAGCGAGTCCATCGCCTCGGCATGGCCTTCGCGGAATCCGTCGGCATGCCCCTCCATGTAGGAGTCCTGCTTGGCCGCGGCGAGGTCGTCCTCGGTATAGATGACCGGAACTTCGGGTTCCGCGGGTTCGGCCGCCTCCGATTCCGCCGCAGCCTTCTCCTCGGCCGCCTTCTTCAGGGCAGTCAGGTCGTTGCCGCGCTCGTCGAACGTGCGCTCGAACAGGAACGGCTTCATGTTTACCTTCCGGGCCGATTTCGCCATTACAGGGCGGCTCCGTTGCGTTCCGCGCTCAATAGATCAACTCGTCGTCGGCGCCGCCTTCGGAGATCACGATCTCGCCCTTGGCGGCCAGGTCCTTGGCCAGATTGACCATCTCCATCTGGGCCTCGTCGACGTCGCGCAGACGGACCGGACCCATGGCATTCATGTCCTCGCGCAGAATCTTGGCGGCGCGTTCGGACATGTTGGAGAAGAACATTTCCTTGATCTGCTCGGACGAGCCCTTCAGGGCCGTGCCCAGCTTGTCCTTGTCGACATTCCGCAACAGCGTCTGGATTCCGCTTGGATCCAGTTTCTGCAGATCCTCGAAGGTGAACATCAGCGCCTTGATGCGTTCCGCGCTGTCGCGGTTCCGCTCTTCCAGAAGCGTCATGAACCGGTTCTCGGTGTTCCGGTCCAGCGCGTTGAAGATTTCCGCCATCATCTCGTGGCTGTCGCGTCGCGCCGTGCGGGCCAGGTTGGTCATGAACTCGTTGCGCAGGGTGCGTTCGACATCGTCCAGGACCTCCTTCTGCACGGCCTCCATGCGCAACATGCGCATGATGACCTCCATCGCGAAGCTCTCGGGCAGGGCGGCCAGCACCCGGCTGGCATGGTCCGACTTGATCTTCGACAGGACGACGGCGACGGTCTGCGGGTATTCGTTCTTCAGATAGTTGGCGAGGACGACTTCGTTCACATTCGCCAGCTTGTCCCACATTGTCCGGCCGGCGGGACCACGGATTTCCTCCATGATCTGCGCGACCTTGTCCGGGTCCAGGGCCTTGGCCAGCAACCGTTCGGTGGACTCGTAGGAACCGACCAGCGATCCGGTGGAGGAAATCTGCTCCGCGAACTCCACGAAAAGGCGCTCGACCAGATTGGAACTGACCGTGCCCAGATTGGCCATGGTCTGGGAAATCTCGCGGATTTCCTCGTCGTCCATATGCGTGAACAGCTTGACCGCGTTGTCCTCGCCGATGGCCAGGATCATCATGGCGGCTTTCTCTGGGCCGTTCAGACTTCTGTAGTCGTCGCGTACGCGCATCGTTCCGGTGTCGCCAATTTCTCTACTCGCATCCGCCCGGACGCGGGACCGGTCGCCCCCGGCCGCCCGGGTCGGGCATCCAATCCATCCTTATACGGCGAGTCCGGCGGTTCCAACATGGTAAACCGCTGGAACCCGACGCGTTTCACTAAATTTAGTTCGATTCCTGATACATCCAATTCCGCAGGATCGAAACGGCCTCTTCCGGATGCTTATCGACGATCTCGCCGATCTTCTTCAGGGACGACGCCTTCACCCGGCCTTCGATATGGGCGATGTCGATCATGGATTCGAACTCTTCGCCACCCTCGTGCGGCACCATCGCGCCTTCCATGCCGCCTGCCGCGGCGACGGCGCCGCCGGACTGATCGGTGATCATGGTCGGCTGATCCGCGGCAGCACGCGCGGCGGCGGCCTGTTGCTGCATGTCCAGCAGCCGGGTTACCAGCGGGCGGACGATCACGAAGGCGATCAGCAGCACCAGCAGGGCGATGATCGACGTCTGACCGATTGCGCGCAGATCGGACACCGGGATCGGGATGCCCAGCACCTCCTGCTCGTCCAGCGGCTCGTAGACCGGCACGTCCTCGAAGCGCAGATTGTGGATGGTCACCTGATCGCCGCGGCCGCGATCGACCCCGACGGCGGATTCCACCAGTTCCCGCAGAACTTCCATCTCCTCGTCAGAGCGGCTTTCATAGGTGCCGTCAGGCTGGCGGATGCCGTCGACGACGACGGCAACCGACAGGCGTTCCACCCGGCCTGGCGGCACAATACGTTCCGTGCGGGTGTTGCCGGTCTGGAAATTCTGGATCGATTCCGTGCTGGTCGAGGTTTCGGTATCGCCTGACGCGCCCCCGCCCAGCCCGCCGGCGTCCGGGAGGTTGTTTCCGACAGTCACATTGTCCTGGGCTGCTTCGGAAGACTGCGACGTGTTTTCCGTCTCGCGGGAGGAGACCAGGACCTGTTGTTCCGGGTCATAGGACTGAATGTTCTGAACTTCCTGGGAGAAATCCATCTCCGCGCTGATTTCGACCCGCGCCTTGCCGACGCCGACGACGCGTTCCAGCATTTCGGTGACCTTGCCCGAAAGACGGCTTTCGAAGCCGGTGCGCATGTCGGCAATACTGTCCGCGCCCAGGCCACCATCGTCGGTGTCGCCGCCGCCATGGAGCAGGGTGCCTCGATCGTCGATGATGGTGATCTTCTGCGGGCTAAGCTGCGGAACCGCGGTCGCGACCAGTTGCTGGATTGCGGCCGTCTGCGTGCGGTCCAGACGGTAGGCGCCGCGCATCTTGATGATGATGGATGCGGTTGCCTGCTGCGGCGTACGGGTGAAGACCTCCCGGCGCGGCATCACGATGTGGACACGGGCGCCGCGCACATTGTCGATCGATGCGATGGTCCGCGACAACTCGCCTTCCAGCGCCCGCAGCCGGTTGATTTCCTGCTCGAAACTGGACTGTCCCAGGCTTTCGTCTCGGTCGAAGATGTCGTAGCCGACGACCCCACCGCTGAGACCCTGTTCGGCGAATTCCAGACGGAGTTGCGAGACCTGATCGCGCGGCACGGAAATCCGCGACTGGTCGTTGGACATGCTGTATTCAACGCCGCGGCTGGCCAGTTGATCGGCGATCTGGTTTGTCGATTGGGGGTCCAGGTCGCTGTAGAGCAGGGCCATTTCCGGCTTGGCGCCGTTGATGACCAGGAATAGCAACAGACCCAGCATGGTTGCGGTCCCGGCAACGATCGCCGTCAGCCGTGGCATGCCGATATTGCGAATGGTATCCAGCAGTCCGCCCACAGTTCCGCTCCTCTGTCTTCCGGCCGCCAGGAAAAGGTCCGTCCGCCATGACGTCCCTCCTGCCGGAATCCCCAAGGCCGGAGACCGAAATCCTGGTCTACCGGCGTCTCCCTATGCTCTAGCGTCGAATCGATTGCCAGGGCGATTCGCGTTTTCTGCCGGTCCGATTCGTTCCTTGCAGCCAGCATGCCAGCCGAAGTAACCAGAAGAAATCAGGTCGGCAGAAATTGCCTATCTCCTTGCGAAAATAACCCATATTCGTTTTGGTGCAAGGAGAAATGCACCAGATATAGACTAAACCCCAGGGGAATCTCCAATAACAAGTATGACACACAAAACCTGTGATTCGACTTCTTGGAATCAGGACTTGAGTCTTTTCAGACCGTTAGCGTGAGTCCTGCCCCTCGCGATAGTGATGGAGGCGTGTCACCCTCAGCCCCCGCACACCATGCCGTTCCACCATCTGGCGCCACCCGGACAATTCTTCCGGCGTCAGATCGTATCGCTGGCAGGCCTCCCGCTCCGTTAGGATCCCGGTCTCGACCGCGCGTACCACCTGTGCCTTTCGTGAAATCACCCATCGGCGTGTATCTGCCGGTGGAAGTGCGATCTCCGTTTTCTCCGCTGTTCTACCTGCCTTGCCGTGTTCGGCCATCGTTTTGCCCTCCGCGTTCTCACTTCTCTCGAACTCCCTCTGCAGGGAAGAATGAGCTTAAAATATTAATAAAGGATAAATATGTCTAAAATTTTATTGAATGCGCATGATCGCATATCCCAAAGAAACAGGGCGCTTCCGGTGGAAGCGCCCTGAAGTGAGGCAGATTTGGTAGGGGTAAGAAGGTTAACGTTTCGCTCGGATCAACTCGTCGAGCATCTCGTCCGCCGTTGTGATGATCCTCGTATTCGCCGCAAAGGCGCGCTGCGTGACGATCAGTTTCGTGAACTCGTCCGCCAGATCGACCGTGGATTGTTCCAGTGAGGAGGAGGCAATCTGGCCCGCCCCACCGGTATTCGCCACCTTCACAACCGCCTGACCTGACTTGTCGGTCTGGGCGAAGACGTTCCCGGTGCGCGGATCCAGGCCGTTCGGGTTGTTGAACGTGACCAGCGGCACCTGGAACAGCTGACGCTGCTCACCGTTGTCGAACAGGGCAGTCACGACACCGTTCTCATCCACCGAGACGGAGGACAGGGAGCCGAACTGCTTGCCGTTCTGCTGAATGTCGTTGATGACGCTGGTACCCTCGAACTGGCTGACCCCGTCTGAGCCGTTGATCGATCCGAGGTTGATATCGATTGCAACGGCATCGCCCGATGTCGTGGCATCGCCGTCGTAGTCGACCATGACCTGCATCGTGTTGCCGCCGGTCAGCGCGAAGCCGGTGTTGTCATTGGCGCCGTTGGGGCCGTTGAAAACGGCGGCAAGCGTTCCGTTCGGATTGAACTGGACACTGCCGAAGTTCACACTGGTGCCGCCGATGGCGGTGTCGGCGTTCCCCGAATAGTCGCCGCCGTTGACGAATGCGTTGGTTTCAGCCGTTCCCAACTGGTCATCGCCCGCGGTGTCGGAGCCGGCACCGGTATCGACATCGGCTGCCGTCCCGTCATTGTTGGTATCAAGATCGACGAAGTTCCCCGCAGACAGCGTCCCCGTTACGTTCCAGGTGTTCGCCGACGCGCCCGACTTCGTGAAGGTCAGCGTCAGGGTACGCTGGGCCCCCTGACGGTCGAAGATCTGAATGGAGGTATCGAACGTGCCCGCGGTCGCCGTGGAGGCCTGCAGGTTCGCGGCCAGCGTTACTTCGGATGATGCAACGGGGGAGGCGGACTGGCTTGCTACGTTCACCCCGTTCATGGCGGTCAGAACGTTCGTGACGTCAAACCCGGTATCGGTCGAGTTCCGGCCGAAGCCCATCAGGAAGAACCCGCCGGAATTGACGAGGTTCCCATCCTTGTCCGCGCGGAATTCGCCGGCGCGGGTGTAGAAGATTTCCCCCGTCGGCTCATAACGGTTGGTGTTCGAGTTCAGCGTCACCTGGTCGGTGACCGCGAAGAACCCCTTGCCGGAGATCGCGAGGTCGGTCGATGCCGTCGAAGCGGCCAGCAGGCCCTGAGCGTCGATCTCACGGCCCACCTTGGACTGCACACCACCGGAAGCGAAGAGGGTTTCCGACGCCTGGGTCGTAACCAGGGTCGAGAAGCGCGGGCGGTTCACCTTGTAACCGACCGTGTTCACGTTCGCGATGTTGTCCGAAATCATGGCCATTGACTGGCTCTGCACGAAGAGGCCGGACACGCCGGACCGCAAACCACCGAAGATACTCATTTTCTAATCCTCCGCTCCTCGAAAGGCGTCCCTGGGGACGAAGTATGGACCAGCGTTGCCGATGATCAGGCGCCTGCCGGGTCGTCCACCCGTGTGACCCGCGACAGCGGGATTCTGACATTGCCCATCAACAGGGTCGTCGCGCCGCTGTCGAATTCGATACCGGTCACCGTTCCCTCTGTTCTGTAGGTAATTTTCTCGATCGGCTGATCGTCCTCGGTCAGCGCGCCAACCTGAAAGCTGTAGGATCCGTTCGGCAGGGTGTTTCCCTGCTGATCCTTGCCGTCCCAGGCGACTTTATGCTGGCCGATTTCCCGCGAAATGCCGGTGATGACGCGCACCAGATCTCCTGCGCTATCGTAGATTTCCATCGTCGCGGCGTCCGCCTCTTGCGGCAGGGTATAGGACAGGGTGACCTGCTCGCCCTGGAAATTGACTTCGTTGTAGTCCGCCTGGATGTTCTTGCCCATGAAGCCGACCGCGGTGCTGGCCTCGTTCAGGCGCGTCAACGCGATCAGGTCCTCCAACTGGCCGCTCTGGCGCACCGACTGTTCGACATCGGCGAACATGACCAGCTGATTGGTGAATTCATGGGTATCGAGCGGCGACAGCGGGTCCTGGTTCTGCAACTGCGTCGTCAGAATGGTCAGGAAGTTGTCGAAGTTCGACGCAAGACTGTTCAGAGACTGCAGTTGTTCCACGGTCTGGTTCGGGGTGTTGACCGAACCGTTCTGAAGCAGCGAATTGATGTCGTTCGCCATGGGTCACTCTCCTCGCATCGCCCGGGCATAGCCGGCGGACGGATTGCGCCTCTCTCCTAGATCTTCACGTCCAGGCGGCCATCGCTGTCGAAGCCGCCGGTCTCTTCGAAAATGAAGCCGGTCTCCAGCATGTCGTCCCCGGCAAGGTCGGAGCCGGACTGGCCGCCATTCGCGGTCTTCTGCTGTCCGTCGCCATCGCCCGCATTCTCACCCTGAAGCGAGAAGCTGAGACTGTTCTCGTCCGCCTGCATGCCGGCATCGTTCAGGGCCTGGACCAGGCTGCGCGAATCCTGGCGCAGCATGTCGAGGGTTTCCGGACGCTCGGCGGAGACAACGGCCGTCATCTTGCCGTCATGGGTCATTTCCATCTTGATCTCGACCTTGCCGAGCTCCTGCGGGCGCAACTGAACCGTGATCCGATCCTGGCCCTGGGAAACGCCCTTCTGAATGTTCACGGCCACCTGGTCGGCCACGACATGGGCCGGCACCGGCGGCGGCCGGTTGGCGCTGGCCGCCGGGTTGGGCGCCGTGCGGCCCTGGATGCTGTTGTTCTGGCCCATCGTCGCTGTGCCACCGGTCGCGGCGTCAACGGTCGTGCCGCTCTGTGTCGAACCCGTCAGGGCCGAGAACTGACCACTTGCGGCGGCCGCGCGCGGCAATCCGGCGGCCGTCGGATTGGCCTGGGGGTTGTTTTGGGCCTGAGAGGCGGCGGCGTTGCCCTGGGCGCCTTCCGCCCCGGACTTCGCGGCGTTCTTGGCCTGCGCATTGGCGGAGCCACCCGCAGCAGCCTGTGCTTTCAGACGATTGAAGATGTTGTTGGCCCCATCTTCGGCTTCGACGGCGGCGTCGCCGTCAGCCTCGGCCTGGGCCTGGATGTCGGCGGCCACGGATTTCTTGCCGGCTGCTTCGGCATCCACGGCCGCGCGGGCACTCAGGGTCGTCTGCGGCTGCGACGAGACCTGCTTGGAGTGATCGGTTACGGTCGCGGCAATCTTGTTGTTGCCGGATTTCGCCGCCTTCTTCGCCGCCTCGGCCAGTTCGGCGGGCACCTCTTCTGCGGGCACGTTCTCCGCGGCGGCGGTGCGCTGTGCAGCCTTCGCGGCGGCGGAGCTGTTGTTCTGGGCAGCGGTGTTGCCATCGCCTGCCTTGGTTTGGTTCTGACCGTCGGTCCGGCCCTGGTTATTCTGGGCGGCCGCGGTGTCGCCTCCATCCGTCGCCTTAACCTTGCCCGCATCCGTGGGCTGGGCCTGTTGTGCGCGCGGGCGGTCGACATCGGCGACAGCCGGGGCGGCTGCTGCCGTCGCGGCATCGTCATCCAGGCTGTTTGTCGGATCGAAATCGTCAACGCCGTCGTCGTTGGACGTATCCTCGCGGCGGTCGACGATCGGTGCCTGCTGGCGGTCTGCGACGACTTTCTGCGGCAGGTTCAATGTGTTGTCGAGACGTGTGAAGACGATATTGGCCGTCAGGCGCCCCTTCAACAGTTCCGCAAACCGGGTTTCGAGAGAACCGGCCTCCGTACCATCGGCGGCCTTGTTGCCGTCCTCGTCCTTCGAGCGGTCGCGGTTTGTCCGCGTCGCTTCCGTGACGGAAAACAGATCCTGGTACTTCTCGTTCGTGCTGCTCACCGACATGGCACATCTCCAGTGTCAAATCTGCCGGGGATGCAGCAAGCGGCGGGCCAATCTGGCGAGGGCGTTCTAGGGAACTGTTATATAAGGGATTTTTCTGTGGGGTTGGCGCCGGGCGGGTAGGGGGCTTGCCTGTGTCGGCAGTTTCATCCGGGTCGATTCCAGCAGTGAGGCGGAATCTTCTGCCCGGGCCCGGGGAGCATCAACGAGGAGTCGCAACAGGTGCGATGAACGCCTGCAACGGCGCCGGAGATTTCCGGCACCGTCCGATGCGAACCCTGATCGGGAGATCAGATCGACTGATCGAAAGCCTGCGAACTGGCGCTGGGCCGCGCGGTAATCCGGTCGACCTGCGACTGCAGGAACTCGATCAGACTTTCCGACGGAATTCGGCGGATCACCTCTTCCGTCCGCGGCAAAAGGATTTCCAGGAAAACCCGGTCTTCCTCGACATCGAAGTCGACGCGCGTACGCAAGCCTGCAATCTCCAGGTCCTGCAGGGCCGAAACGCCTTGCTCACGCTGGGAGCGTTCTTGACGGCGCAGGGCGTCGTCCTCCCGGGCATTGGCTTCGGTGTTCTCGGTCGCAGCCGTCACGACGTTGTCCGGCACGTTTTGAACCGTGCTGGTCGCGCCTGCCTGTGCCGTTGCGTTGGGGGCCGGCTGCGACTGGCTGTTCTGCTGCAGCGGCACTTGCGGTGTAAGATTGACGTCCATTTCTCGTCTCCTCGACAGCTTCTGCTATCGTGCGTGTGGTCCCTGGGTGTCCGAAAGATTCAGGGATATTGGCACGGACACACCAGTCCACTGCACTCAATATGACGTCAAATCTCGAAAATTGCAAGTCTGGGGCGGCGCGAGGACGGTTTGCGCCACAAATGCGAACCATTATATAGAAACTGTCAGTACCGGCGCGGCCCATCGCGTCCGAGAACGGGAGGGATTGTGTTATGCCGCTGCGAATCAAGCTGCCGTCAAAGGAACGGATCATCATCAATGGCGCCGTTCTGGAGAATGCCGGCGAGGCGACGACAATCGTTCTCCATAACCGGGCGGACATCCTTCGACGCAAGGAAGTGATGAGCGAAGAGGATGCGCAAAGCCCGGCGCGGCGGATCTACTACGCGCTGCAATGCGCCTATATGTTCGAGGATGAGCGGCCCAAATATCGCCAGATCGCCCTTGAGTTCCTGCAACAGTACGAGAGCGCGGCGCCGAGTGCCGGGGATCACGTGAAGAAAATCCGGACGGAGATCGAAAGCGGTTCGCTTTACAATGCACTGCGTGCGACGCATCCGCTCATCGAACACGAGACCGAGCGGTTCAAGAGCCTCGGACTTTGGCCCGTGGAAGAAGAAGCCGCCGGCGAGGACGCCTGAAGGGTTCAGGTCGGCCCCTGCGATGCCTTGAGGAGCAGGGATTTGTGTTCCGAAGCAAGCCCGGCCGCTTCATGGTCCGCCGGCAGGGGCGTGTAAACCCAATTGAATGCGCGCAGTCGCCGGTCCAGCTCGACCGGGTCGACGTCTCCGGGGACACGGCGCATGGCGTCGAAATGGGCGAGGGTCGTCTTTCTGCCCGACCAGGTCTCACCATTGCCGTCCAGATCGGCATTGAGTGTCGCCAGGGACACGACATTGTTGAGGAAGAGCCGCGCAAGACGCTGATAGGCAAGGATTGCCAACGCACCGGCGGTGGTCAAGCCATGGGTCGGGAAGCGTTCGCAGTCCAGGATCTCCCCTGAATCGACTCGGGCGACCATGCGGTGAAAAGTGACGCCGAAGATCTTCGACTGATCGTAGCATGCGAAGGCAGAAGGTCGGTTGCCGGGGTATTCGGGCGGTCCGGGGTGAAAGTTGTAGGCACCCCCGCCGTAGAATTTCAGCTCCGGGCCCGGGACGACGACCGATGTCGAAAACCCGATGAGCCTGGCATTGCCGCTGAGCCTGTTGCGCGCTGCAACCATTTCGTCGACACTGCCGGCCCGCACAATTCTCAACTCGCCGGCACACCGCTTCAAGGCCGCTTCGCAGAAAGCGGCCTCGGGTTTCTTCATTAACAGCACAATGTCTATGGGGCCGGAATGCTCCACCGCCGTTGGCGGTGGCTCGGGCACTGCGTGAGGTGCCGTCCCGCTCACGCCTCGTGATCGGTGGCGGCCGGCTGAAGTGTCGGCGGGGCTTGATCGTTGTCGGCAGCAGCCGTGTCGCTCGCCTCGGACGACTTGTTGGATTCGGCGAACTCGCGACGCAGCCGCTCCGCCTCTTCCACATCATCCGACGGACTGCCCAGCAGGCCGGCGCCAATCTGCCGGTTGATGTTGACCAGCACCGTCAACTTCGACGCTTCCGGGTTGGCGATGAGTTCTGCCGACCGCTTGTCGATGAAGTTCGACAGGTTGATCAGGTTTTCGCGGATTGCCCGGGGGGTCTGACATTCCGGATCGACGAGTTCCGCCTGAAAGATCGTCCACAGCCGCCAGTTCAGACGCACCACATCGCGAATTGCGGCGATATTCTCGGGGACCTTTGCTGCGTCATCCAGGCGCCTTGCCAGTTCGATCAGCGCATAGCCCTCTGTTGCCTGTGGCGGTGCATTTTCCAGAGCGGCGCGTTGTTGGGACGCGTATGGATTCGACATGGTACCCCGGGCAGCTTTTGTTCAGCGGTTCGATCATCATCT
The DNA here is from genome assembly GCA_033344895.1 of Alphaproteobacteria bacterium. NCBI lineage: Bacteria > Pseudomonadati > Pseudomonadota > Alphaproteobacteria > Alphaproteobacteria bacterium. The sequence goes on along the minus strand of JAWPMN010000001.1, from coordinate 4,431,760 downwards.
GGTCCAGTCTGGATGCGTTGACCAGCCGCGACGATGAGTTTGTCAGTCTATCATTGCTTCGTAAAGGTGTGGTTAACGTTCACTCCATCCAGCCCGCAAGACATAAATCATTCAGCGCAGGAAATTGACCAGCGTAAGCTGACTTTGCCGCGCGATCGTCGTGAAAGAGGCCTCCAACTGCGTCTGCAGGGATGATATGCGCACCGCCACCTCCGCTTCATCCGCCACGGTCAAATCGTCCAGTGCGGTCTGGGAAATGGTGATGAATCCCTCATGGATCTGCGACGTTCTTTCCAGCTCGTTCAGGATCGTGCCGTTGCTGGCCTGAAGTTGGCGAAGTTGCGTGCGTGCGGTGTCGAGGGCGTTTCTGGCGTCGCCGAGAAATTCCTCGCGTTCATCTTCGGTCAGACCGGACTGGGCCGCCGATTTCAGACGCAGCAGGCCTTCGACCAGATTCTGGAAGGCGGGTTCTGTGGCGCGAAGGTTGTAGTTGACCGGCTGCTTGTCGGTGATCGTGACTCGCAGCCGGGCATAGGCCGCCGCGTCGATCGTGTTGGCCCCGGCAAATCCGGTCAGGTAGGATTCCACCGAAGCCGCGCCGCCGGCGTCTACCGTGTGTTGGGGCAGGGTGTCGGCGGTCTCGATCGCGTTCGCGGTGGCGCCGTTCGATACCAGGTCCGTCGTATTATACAGCGTCAATGTCCGCAGATCCGTGACCGGCGCCGTTCCGAAATTGGACCCGGCGAAAATGAAGCGGTCGCCCAGCTTGATGTTCAGGTTGGCCTCAAGCTCCAGCATGAAGTTGTTCGCCAGCACGGTCGTTGTCGTAGGAAAGTCCACATCCTGACTGGACAGCGGCTCGGCCGCGGAAAGGGCGTCCGACGTCATCTCGACAAGCCGCTCCAGGATCGCGTCATAGGAAGCGGCGGTGGATTGGGTCACCTCAATGGAGCGCAGATAGGATTCCCGCGCCTCGATGTCTTTGCGAAGATCGACGATCCGTGACGCATCCTGACCATAGAACTTCAATTCCTGAAAATTCTGGCCGGTAGCCAGTGAGAAGTTCAGGCGGTCCAGTTGCTTTCGGCTTTGTGTGATGAAGGACAGGTTCTGGGCAAGAACCCCCGTCACGCTGACTCTTGAAACCATGGCTCGATGTTCCTTCTGCCTGTCGCTCGGCCTTGCTTCTGCTGCGTTCGAACGACGTCAGCTTTTCAAGCAAGAGGCGTGCCATGACTGTGGTCGGGATGCCAGGACCTGCATGCGGCCTGACGGGCGGCCGTCCATCGGTTTTCGTCGCGGGCCCGGTCAAATTGGTGTAATACGATGCCGAAGCGTTCATGCGCCAATGTCAGGTTTCGGGGCGGAATGGTGTGAAGCGGTGGGGCGGAAACGAGGAGTCGCTTTTTTGTTGACAGCCTGTTCGGCAGCTTCTATATCCGTCAATGTTCGAGCGAAGTCGTTCGACCCGTCCGCAGAAGCGTGACGTTACATATTGGCAATCCAGAAAGGAACTGAGCCATGTCCGGTGATATTACCCTTACTTCCGCCCAACGTAGCGCTCTGCTGACCCTGCAGAACGTCGCGGATTTGTCTGACCGCACCCAGAACCGCCTGACGACCGGTAAGAAGGTCAACTCGGTGGTCGACAATGCGGTGTCCTTCTTCCAGGCGAAATCGCTGAGCGACCGCGCCACTGACTTCACCGACCGTAAGGACGGTATCGATCAGGGCATTTCCTCCATTACCGCCGCCCTCGACACGCTGGACAGCGTCGACTCGCTGCTCAAGCAGATGAAGGGTGTTGCCGAAGCCGCGAAGACCCAGACCGCCACGGAGCGCGCGTCGTCGACCACGCAGTTCGAAGAGCTGGGCAACCAGATCTCGCAGCTGATCGAAGACGCCAGCTATCAGGGCTTGAACCTGCTGAACAACACGGGTTCGCAGCTGGATATCGCGTTCTCGACCCGTACGGCCTCGCGCCTGCAGGTTGACGGTTTCGACCTGAACGCCACCTCGGTTACGGCCACGGGCACGCGCTCGCTGTTCACGGGCATCAACACGGTGGTTGCCGCCGGTACCTTCGGAGCGAACGTAAGCTTCGTCGGTCTGTCGTCTCTGACCGCCACGGGCCTTGCGAACACGGACGCCCTGTCCTTCACCGACTTCAACCAGATCGGTACGAACAACTCCTATCTTGCCGCTGTGGATGACATCGTCTCCAACCTTGACCTGGCGATCAGTCGCGTTCGTTCGGTCTCCGCCGAACTGGGTACCAACGTTGCCATTCTGCAGACCCGCGTTGACTTCACCGAAGCCTACGTGAACACGCTGCAGGGCGGTGCAGACAAGCTGACCCTGGCCGACCTGAACGAAGAAGGCGCCAACCTGGTTGCCCTGCAGACCCGCCAGCAGCTGGGTATCCAGTCGCTGTCTATCGCCGGTCAGCAGCAGCAGGCAATTCTGGCCCTCCTGAACTAATCGAGGCCGGAATAGAGTGAGTTACGCCGGGGCCCGATCACCATCGGGCCCCGGTTTGTTTTTCCGGTCTGACTGATCATCCGTAAGTACCGGACGGGCGGGGCGGTTCCTTCCAGGTCATATCCGATATCCCCCTTGCGTGGACCGGGCGAAAAATCGACGATACCGATCGTTGAGAACGAAGGCACAATCCGAATCAAGGCATTGTCGCCGTCCAGCAAATCCGTACGAGTGACGGGCACGGGAGCGAAAGAACGGCATGTCCGACGGCGGAAGTACATTCGACCTTAGCTTCGACATTCCTTCAGGGTTCATGATGGGGGGAAACCCCGCGGTCGTGGACTGTTTGCGGTGTCTTGAGGAACACAACACGGAACAGGCCCTGGAGGCCGTGGAGCGGTTGAAGAACGAGCAGGGCGAAACGCCGCTTGTCCGCCATCTCCTGGCGCTCTGCATCTGCCGGCTCGGCCGTGTCGTTCCGGCGATACGACTTTTGCAGGCCGCCCATGACGAATCGCCCCAGGCATTCGAACATGCCGAGGTTCTGGCGGCACTACTCAGCCTCGTCGGACAAAGAACGGAAGGTGTTTATTTCGCCAAACTTTCGACAGCGTTGAAACCGGCCTATCCGGAATACAGGTTGGTTCCACGCTGGCTGATCGGGTTCGGCGCGGCAATGGTCATCGCGACCGAGAACCCGATCGTCGAGAACGGATATCTCCTGATCCAGGACGGTGCCTATGAACGGGCGGCTCAGGATTTCATAGATGCCGTCGATCTCGACAGGACGAATGTCGAAGCCTGGAAGGGGCTTGTGGACGTCAATCGGCTGCGCAGCCGCCCGGGCAACAGCCTGCGTGCAGCGGAAGCCTATGCCTCTCTGAAAGCGGACGATCCCTGGGCACTGTGGACGTTGGCGCGGTGTCGTCTGGAAATGGGGCTGGTATCGGAAGCATGGGAAACGGTCAACGAAGCGCTGACCCTGGCGGGACCGGACTGTGCGATTGCACAGGGACTGCCGGCCCTGGTGCGCTGGGATGAAAACACGCCCCAGGAATTGTCGCGGCAGTTGTCCGATGCCTGGAACGCCTTGGCGAATGTGCAGCCTGTCGGGGTAGAAGTGCATGTCCGTGAATCGGAGAATGCCCGTTTCCGCGTCGGAATTCTTTCCGGGTCGTTGAAGTCCGGTTCCGAAAGGGCTGCCCTGTTGTCGACCATCGATGAGAGCCTGGGGCGCGCCGCGGATCTGCACTACTACTCCAATTCCGAAATCGAGGACGCGGTCTCCAGGCGCCTGCGACGCAGCGCCCAGCGATGGCGCGATATTTCCCGTGTCGATGACGAGACCGTTGCGACGATCATTCAGAATGATGAAATCCAGGTTCTCCTGGACCTTGACGGCTACGACTGGTCGGGCCGTCCCGGGGTGACGGCGCGCATGCCGGCCCCGGTTGTTCTATGCCTGTTTGGCGAGCCCGGGGCGGTGCCGGGGGCGGAGCATGGTGTCCTTGCCCTGGGGGACCCGTTTGCACCCGGATTTTCGCCCGACATGGCAGGCGGCATCATTTTGGACAAAGGGTTGTCGACATGGCCCCTCTATGTCGAGCCCGAGGAAATGGCGGATGCGGCCGCCGCACCGCCGACCATGCGTGTGCTGATCGATGCGGATGCGGGACGTCTGTCTTCCGGTTTTCTGAACAGCGTGGCAGAGGCCGTCCGCAAGGGGATGAGCGGAACCCTGACCATTCGCGGTGACGATCCGAGCGACAGCTTGGCCACGGAGATCCTCAGCAAGCGATTCACAGAGGCGGGACTGAGCCTTGATACCGTCAGGCGGGTATCCCGAGACCATCCGATTGAGGGTCTGTTGGCCGAATCCGACCTGTTCCTAGACGTGAATCCCGTGCCGTCGATGGAAAGCGCGCTGACGGCGCTTCGGTTCGGCATTCCGGTTCTGTCGCGGATGCCGGCGCGGCCACAGAATGCCGCCGTCGCGAGCCTACTCTACTGCCTGGGACTTTCCGACTGGCTGCCGAAGGATGATGCGGCGCTGGCAGACCGCCTGGCGGAACTTTCTCAAGATGTGCCGGCATTGCGCGCCGCCCGTCAGCAGGTTCGAAAGGCCGTGACCGATGCGGGATCGCTGGATGCCCGTATTGCCCGTGGGCGCGCCTTCACCGCTCTGTTCGACCGGTTGCTCGCGGCGGCCAAGGAGGCAGCATGATTACGCTGAATTTGAAATCCGACCCGAAGGCGGCGGCGCTATACAACCGCAATATCGAGGCGATCCGCCGCCATGTGCCCGACATTGCGGACCGGCTACAGGCGTTGGAAGAACCGGTTTCCAAGGTTGTTCAGACCGATGACGGAGACATGAACCTCGATATCGGGCACACGCTGTTCTACGAGAAGGGCGTCGGCAAGTTCGTGGACGAACAATACGAGGGGTATCTTAAGGAGCCGTATCGTATCGACGTCGGCTGGCCGATCCCTGACAGCGACCCGCCGCAGATCATGACCAAGGTTGCGATCCGCCGGCTGACCCAACTGGCGAAGGCGAATGGAATCGAAAGGATGCCCGGCGGGAAGCAGCGCGGGGTAACCGGGTTCGCCGTGTCGCTCGGGGTCGGGATTGGCGACCATATCGGCCGGCTGCTGCGCGATCACGACGCCCAGTCCCTGATCGTCGTTGAACAGTTCATCGAGTTCATGTGGCACTCGCTGCATCTGAACCCCTGGCACGAGTGGATCGACATCGTCGAGAAACGCAACGGCCGGGTTTTCATGATCTTCGACGACAACCCCGCTTCGGCATCATCGGAACTGACGGATGCGCTCAGGTCGGACAATGGCGGGACGCTGGATGGAACGCTGATCTACACGCATTACCGGTCCCATCTGGTGCGCGAGATTCATCGCGGCCTGTCGGACCAGATTTCCTATATCGGTTCCAACCGCGGCTTCTTCGAAGACGAGAACATCATGATCATGAACGCGAGCCGGAATTTCCTGGCACGCGAACATGCCGTCTGGCGCAGCCGTCCGCGCCGTGAAAAGACCTGTCCCGCCTTCGTGGTCGCGGCGGGGCCGTCCGTCGACATGGCGATCGATACGATCCGGGAATACAAGGATCGTGCCGTTATCATATCCTGCGGATCGGGGCTGAAGGTACTCCTGTCGCAGGGCATTCGGCCCGACTTTCATGTCGAGGTGGAAAACACCTTCGGTCAGGCCGATATTCTGGAGAAGGTGGCGTCGCAGCACGATCTTTCCGGAATCACCCTGGTTGCGGCCGCCACGGTCAATCCCCGGACTGCGGCCGTGTTCGACAGGGTAATCTTCTTCCATCGCGATACGGTCTGCTCAACCCGCTTCTTTGAGCTGGACGGGCATCCGGTTTTCCTCGCCGTACCCACCGTCTCGAACGGGGGGCTGCGATTTGCCCTCGGTATGGCTTTCAAGGAGGTCTATCTGTTCGGCGTCGATCTCGGGACCCGCATCCCCGACTATCACCATTCAAAGGCGTCGGCCTACTATACGGACGAGGAGTTTATGTTCTCGTTCCAGGGCACCAAGGAATCCACGATCATGCCGTTCACGACCGAGGGTAATCTCGGGGGAACGGTCATGACCAATGACGGGTTCCTGCTGAGCCGGCTGTTCATGCAGAAGCTGGCGCGGGCCTATGCCGGGTATACTGTCTACAATTGCTCGGACGGTGTGGACATTCCATTTACCGTGCCGAAACTGCCGGCAAAGGCGAAGTCGGCTGCCAGCCCCAAGGATCGGGCGAACGCTATCGATCTCGTTTTCAGGGAGGTTGAGCACTACGCCCAGGGCGAATGTATCGACCTTGCCCGTTATCGGGAACTTCGCGAAAAGACGATCGCCTGGTACGAGGACGCCCATGTCGTGATTGACCGTCTGGCAGAGGACGAAACACCGGATGTCTTCAAGGCCTATGACAGGCTCTGGAAGCTGTTCCAGCCGCCAACGGAGGCGGAGTTCGACCCAATTGACGCCGTCGTATGGCAGAACAATTTCGGCACAGTAATGACCCTCTACAATGTCTATTTTCGGATGCACCGACGGGTCGCGGACACGGACGCGCCGCGCGTCTACCAGTTGTTCCTGTCCGAACTCAGATGTTTCCTGAAGGACATGGAGGCCATTCTCCTCAGCGTCATTGACTTGCTGATGGAGGAAACAGAGCAGGTCAAGGCGGAGCAGTCGCTTTCCGCATGAGGAGAGGCCATCAGGCAATGGAACTTTTCGGTGTCGACCTGTCGCAGCGCCCGGCGCTGATCGCCGAAGTTGGTGTGAACCATGAGGGTAGCCTGGATAAGGCGCTGGAATTGCTCGGTTTAGCTGCGCGCGCCGGGGCAGATGCGGTCAAGTTTCAAAGCTACACACCAGAGCGCTTTATCGCAGCAAATGACGCCGAACGGCGTGCACGGGTGGCCCGTTTCGGGCTGGATGAGGCCGCGCACCTGACCTTGAAAGCAAAGGCGGAGGCACAGGGCATTGCCTTTTGCTCCTCCGCGATCAGCGAGGACTGGGTTCCCTTCCTGGCCGAACATTGTGCCGCGATCAAGATTGCCAGCGGCGATATCGATTTCGAACCGGTGATCCGGGCCGCCAGTGCGTCCGGGAAGCCTGTCATCGTGTCCACCGGCACCGCCGATTTGGCGGAGGTTCGGCGTGCGGTCGCTTGGGCGCGGGAGGAAATGGGCCAAGCTGTGGTGGAGCGTCTTGCCGTGCTGCATTGTGTTTCGGCCTACCCCACGCCACTGGACCAGGCCAATCTGACGGCGATCCCGACCCTCGCCGCGGAACTGGACCCGATCACGGTTGGATATTCCAATCATGTGATCGGTCCGGAGGCACCCATTGCGGCGGTCGCGCTGGGTGCGAAAGTGGTGGAAGTGCATTTCACCGATCAGAAGCAGGGGCGGGATTTCCGGGACCATGAATTGTCCTGTGACCCGGATGACCTCGCGTATCTCGTGAACATCCTTCCCAAGATCGCTCAATCGCGCGGCAGCGGTGAAAAGGTCCCGCAGGCCTGCGAAGATGGAACCGGTCCTGCCATTCGCAAGGGATTGACCGTGGCCCGGGATTTGCCGGCCGGACACGTCCTGTCGCGTGCCGATCTTGTGTTCACCCGGCCGGCGACCGAATTTCCGTCGCGCTGCATTTCCGCCGTGGTCGGGCGCAAGCTCCTGAAGCCGGTTCAGCAGGGATTTGTGCTGCAGCGCGACGCCGTAGAGGAGTAGTCGGCGATGTGCGGGATTGCCGGGCGCCTGGCAGCTTCGCCCTTGTCGATCGATCGGCGCCGGGTCGTGCTGAACCGGATGCAGCGGCGCGGGCCGGACGGTACGGGTTATTTCTGGTCTGACCGTTCCGATGGCCGGATTCTGGAACTGTTTCACAGCCGACTCTCGATCATCGATCTCGATGCCCGCTCGGATCAGCCGTTTCGCAAGGACGGCCTGACCCTGATCTACAATGGCGAAATCTACAATTACCTCGAATTGCGGCGGGAGCTGGAGGGGCTGGGGCACCGGTTCGTCACCACCGGTGATACCGAGGTCCTGCTCGAAGCCTGGCGGGCCTGGGGCGTCGAGGCACTTGATCGGCTCGTCGGCATGTTCGCTTTCGCCATTCATGACGCGCAAACCGGGCGTGTGACCCTGGCGCGGGACCGGTTCGGGGAAAAGCCGCTCTATCTTTGGGATCGCGGTGCAGACGGATTTGTGTTCGCATCGGAAGTCAAGACGCTGGCCGCGCTGGCAGGGGCCCGTCCGGACATCGATCGACACCAGCTGCGCCGCTATCTTGTGAACGGATACAAGGGCCTACGCCGTGACGGTCGGACGTTCTATCGGGATATCCGGGAACTGCCCGCCGCCCATGCAATGGTGCTGGACCCGGGAAAGCTGCCGACCCTCGTTCGCTACTGGTCACTGGCCTATGCCCCGGAGAAGATGGACGCCGCGGCGGCGCAGGAATCTGTGAACGATGCCCTGCAGCAGGCGGTGTCCCGAACCATGCGTGCGGACGTTCCGGTCGCGGTGCGGCTGTCCGGGGGTATCGATTCCAACGTCGTCGCGGGGCTGGCCCATCATCGCATGGGCGCCGATATCACCTGCTTTTCGATCATCGAGGATGACTGGCGGTATGATGAATCGGCGATGATCGCGGAAGCGCTGAAGGCTCTCGATGTCAGAAACCGGCAGATTCGGATACCCAGGGAAGGATTCCTGGATCGCCTGGACGACATGATCGGCTATTTCGACGGTCCGCCGCTGACCATTTCCTATTACCTGCACTACCTGGTCAGCGAAGCGATCCACGAAGATGGGTTCAAGCTGGCCCTTGGCGGAACCGGTGCGGACGAGGTCTTCAGCGGCTACTACGATCATTATCTGTTCTGGCTTGCCGAAATGCAGGACGAGCCTGACTTCGACCAATTGGTGGTGGGCTGGCGCGAGACCTATGGCCAGTTCGTCCGCAATCCGCATCTGCAGGACCCCAGGGCGTTCATCGACCGGCCGGGCGCGCGCGATCACATCTTCCTGGGGGCGGGTGGGTTTGCCGGCTTCCTTACGGAGCCGTTTGACGAACCGCATGCGGAAATCGACTTCTGTCCGGCGCAGATGCGGAACCGGATGCTGAACGAACTGGTGCGGGAAACCGTGCCGGTCATGCTGCATGACGATGATCTGGCTGCGATGCGGTGGTCGGTCGAAAATCGTGCGCCCTATCTGGACCGGGATCTGGTGGAGACCCTGTTCCGGATTCCCAGCCGGCATCTGATCCAGAACAATCTGCCCAAATATCTTCTGCGGCAGGCAGGGAAGGGGATCGTTCCCGATGTCATCCTCGACAATCCCAGAAAGCAGGGAATCAATGCACCGGTCACGTCCTTCGTCGACTTTACCGATCCGGCCATCCGTGATCGGCTGATGCAGGACGGTTCATTCTTCGACATCGTGAAACGCGACCGGTTCGACGCTCTGCTGTCGTCGGAGATCGAGCGAAACAGTGACAGCAAGTTCCTGTTCTCGCTGCTGGCTGCCAGGATCTTCCTGGACCGGCACGAGGCATGGACGGAATAGGCGACCATGCGTTATTGCACCCAATGTATCCTTCCCGACACACGGCCGGGCATCCGCCTGGACGAGAACGGTGTCTGCACGGCGTGCCACGGACATCGCGACAAGGAGGAGCGCATCGACTGGTCTGCCAGGGCGGCCGCTTTCGAAAAGCTTGTTGCGGAAACGAAGCAGCGGTCGACCTCCTATGACTGCATTGTGCCCGTTTCCGGTGGCAAGGATAGCTGGTACCAGATCATCAAGGCGAAGGAGGCCGGCCTCAGTGTGCTGGCCGTAACCTGGCGCACCCCGGCACGGACGGCCATCGGCCAGCGTAATCTCGATGCCATGATCCGGAACCTTGCCGTCGATCACATCGACTACACCATCGATCCGGACGTCGAACGCCGCTTCATGAAGGCGGCCTACGAGGAGCGCGGGACGACCGGACTGCCGATGCATATGGCGCTGTTCGCAATTCCGATCCGACTGGGCATTCAACTGCGCATCCCCTTGATATTATGGGGGGAAAACCCGCAGCTCGAATATGGCGGAAGCGAATTGGAACGCCTGTCGGACCGCCTGGACGCCGACTGGCTGTCGCGGCATGGATGCCTTGAATCAACGGATGCCGATCACTGGGTCGGCCGGGAAGGACTGACGCCGGAGAACTTGCTGGCCTATCGGGTTCCAATGGACCCGGATTTCGAAATCCGGTCTGTCTTTCTGGGGGCTTTCTTTAAATGGAATAGTTTTAAAAACACCGATATCGCCCAGAAACATGGGTTCGAATATGGTAAACAGGACTTGAAAACGGGCACATGGGACTTTGCTGACATCGATTGCAATTTCATTTCATTGCATCATTTCTTGAAATGGTACAAATTCGGCTTTACGCGTGCGTTCGACACGCTGTCGGTTCAGATCCGTTACGGCATGATAACGCGGGATGAGGCGATAGCCGAAATCGCAAGCAAGGGGATGGAGATCCCCAAAGACGATATTGCCGCGTTCTGTGCGTTTCAGGATCAGCCCGAAAGCTGGTTCTGGGAGGTGGCGGAACGGTTCCGGAATTCGGACGTCTGGCAATGGGACGGGACTGTGTGGCGGATTCCGGGATTCCTGATTCCGGAATGGCGCTGGAATTGAACCGTTTGGAGACGGGTCTGAGTTCGAGATGATGGAGCCAAAAAGCCTGCGGGTCGGGATATTGACGACCGACACCCCGCATCACACGCGGTTTGTGCAGGCCCTAGCCGAAAAATGGACGATCACGCGGGTCTTCGAGGAGAAGCGCAGCATCAGCGCGACCTTCGAAACCAGGCATGCATTCGAAGACCAGCGGGACGCATACGAGGTGGACCAGTGGTTCGGCGGCAAGGGGAAGTGTCTCGCCGATGTCGCGGATGTACAGACCTTTTCCGACCTGAACGGGCCGGAGGCGGAGGCCGCGATGCGCGATGCGGGCTGCGACGTGCATCTGGTCTTTGGCACCGGAAGGCTGGAACAGCATATCATCGATCTGACACCGGACCGTTTCGTCAATCTGCATGGCGCCGATCCGGAACACTATCGTGGCCTCGATACGCATCTATGGTGCGTCTATCACCGGGATTTCCGGGGGCTTGTCACCACCCTGCACAAGGTCAGCCCGAAGCTTGATCGTGGCGGGGTGGTCATGAAGATGCCGATCCCCCTGACCCGGGGCATGGAACTGTACCAGCTGCGCAAGGCCAATACGGAAATCTGCATCGAGATTTCCAATCGCGGTCTGGAGATGATGGCTTCCTACGGGCAATTCATCAGCCAGCCGCAATTGTATATCGGGCGCCATTACTCATTCATGCCGGCGGTTCTGAAAGAACGCTGCGTTCGACAGTTCGCCGAATACACAGCGACCTTGTGATGACCGGCGGCGCGGGGCGGGAGCCAGACATTCATTGTCCGGTGACAGGGGCCCGCGACTGGACCCTGGTGAAGTCCTACGCCGCCAGACCGGAGGGGGAGACGGATTTCGGCTTCGACCCCTATCGTCGCGATCTCTATCTCAGCCCATCCACCGGGCATGTCGTAAACCGTCACGGCATGGACCTGGGGGGGCTGTATGGCGGCGATTACTGGGACAGGACCTACGGCGGCGGTCGGATGGCCAGGGTCTTCGACAAGATCATGTCACTCCCGGAAGGCGCTTCCGACAACCGGGGGCGTGTCGCCTATGTCAACGCCGGCTGGCGCGCTCTTGGCCATGATTCCGGCGCAACCTTGCTGGATGTTGGATCGGGGCTTGCCGTCTTTCCCGCGGCCATGCGTGCCACAGGTTGGCGGGCTACCGCCCTTGATCCGGACCCGCGCTCCGCCAGGCATGCGGAGGAGAAGGCGGGCGTGGAGGGGCTGGTCGCCGATTTCATGACGGACAGTCTGGATCGCCATTTCGATCTGGTGACCTTCAACAAGGTTCTGGAACATGTCCCGGACCCGGTTGCGATGCTGGCCCGTACGAAGTCCGTGCTGGCACCGGGGGGCGCGGTCTATGTGGAACTGCCGGACGGCGAGGCCGCTCTTGCGGCGGAAGGCCCGGACCGCGAAGAGTTCTTCATCGAGCACTATTGCGCGTTTTCAGCAGTATCCTATGCCCTCTTGGCGCGCCGGGCCGGATTCCGGCTAGAGCGTGTCGAACGATTGGTCGAGCCCAGCGGAAAGTACACATTGCGCGGGTTCCTGACCGCGGAGACAGGGGCGTGATACCCGAAGGCTGCAGCCTGCGCCCCTTTGACAGCGAGATGCTGGGGCGCCCCGTCTGGTATCTGGAGGACCCGCGGCAGGCGGCTGACGCCGTGGTCGCGGCAAGGGCGGACGGGGTCGGCCTCATCTTCCATCGCGGGGAAGGCGGTTCGGAACAGCCCCTTGCAGGCGCCGGATTTCGGGCGGTCGAAACCCTTGTGACGCTTGTGGCGACGTTGCCGGTCGGGACAATGGCGCTTCCAAACGGTTGCCGATTGGGGCAGCGGCAGGACGGCGATGCGGTCGAGGCTATCGCGCGTGCCGCGTTCCGCAGTGACCGCTGGCATACAGACCCCGCGATTCCCGATGAAAAGGCGCATGCTTTCAAGGGCGTCTGGGCACGTAACGATCTGGAAGGTCGCGCCGCAGCGACCCTGGTGACCGTGGCGGAGGATGGGACTGTGTCGGGCTTCAACGCCCTTCTGGCACGCGACGATGATCTGATCATCGATCTGATCGCGGTCGCGCCGCAATATCAGGGAAAGGGCATGGGCCGCTTGCTCGTGCACGCGGCACTTGCCTACGGTGCCGGCCGATATCGGACAATCCGTGTCGGTACTCAGGCGGCGAACACCGCTTCCCTGCGCCTTTATCGGTCGATGGGGTTTGAAGAGATGTCCAGGGCCGTCACCTGGCACTGGACACCGCCCGATTAGGCGATTGCGGGCAGCCCGGCCAGAATTTCGTCCAGACTGGCGGTGATCGGATCGCGAAGATTGGCGATCAGCTTCCGCGCGCGTTTCAGATCTTCCTCTGTATCGACCGCGATCGACAGCTTTTCGTAGCCCGGATCGTCGGGCAGCACGCTGGTGATGCGGAACGCGTCCGTATGTTCGTACGCATACAGGGTGACATGTTCGCGATAGGCAAGATCGTCCGTGGCATCCAGAATGCGCTGGATCGCCGTCTTGGACACCGCCTCCGCACTGGCGCCGATCGGAAAGGATCGCGGAAAGACATTGGTCGCGATATCCACATCCGCGTCCAGATAGGCCGCGGCGACCCGGTCCACGACCGCCGGGTCGGCGAACGGGCTGTCGCCGCAGATCCGCAGAAACCAGTCGAGCCCGTTTTCATCGCACGCGTCGCGGCAGCGTTTCGCGACATCCAGGGCATCGCCGCGATAACATCCGATCCCTTCGGCACGCGCAAAATCTTCCAGCGGGTCGTCAACCGGCCGGTCCGTTGTCGCCAGGATCATGTCGCTGACATGGCCGCAGCGGCGCAGGCGATCAATTGCCCGCCCCAGTACAGGGCGGCCACCCAGATCCATCAGGCCCTTGCCCGGCAGGCGCCGGGAGTCGAGCCGGGCCAGCAGCAACATGGCCGCCGGTCCGCGAGCGGTGGCGGTCATGTCAGTTTGCTTCCGTTTGCTGCTGGGCGCGACGCCATTGGTCCGCATACCATTCGCAGTACTGTTTGAAGCCGCTTTCCAGCGTCCATTCCGGCTCGAAGCCCAGCTTCTCGCGGGCGCGTTCGATCGACAGGGTACCGCGGATGGGCTTGTCCTTCGCGCGCGGCCGCTCCTCCAGAATGGCTTCCGGCACGACCGATTTCACGACAGCCGCCAGGTCGGCGATGGTTCGCGCGTTGCCGAAGGTGAGATTGAAAGTCGAACTGTCATCATGACCCTTGTGCAGGGCGAGCGCCCGAACCATGCCCTGGGTCAGATCCTTGATATAGGTGAAATCCAGCTTGCCGTCGCCGCCACCTTCCAGCAGCAGCGGCTTGCCCGTCAGGGCATTCTCGATGAAGACCTGGCTGACCCGGCGGGAAATGCAGCGTTCGCCATACAGGGCGGATGGACGGATGACGGTCGTGCCCAGGCCGTATTGCGTACGATAGGTCCGGACCAGGCGTTCGCCCATGAACTTGGCATTGGCATAGATTCCTTCCGGGCGCGGGAAGGTCGTTTCATCCACGCTGTCGCCCTCGAAATCGCCGTAGACGGTCGACGAGGACATGAACATGACCTGGTTGATTTCCTTCGCCTTCGGTCGTGCCAGTTCCAGCACGTTGCGCAGGGTGATCAGCTGCAGATCGAAACACAGGCCGGGTTCGGCCTTGGCATCGACGGCACTGGCAATTGCCGCCATGTGGACGACCTTGGTTGGCTGGAACTTCTCGAAGACCCGACCCAGATCGGCGAGCAGCCGCGCGTCGCTGTTCATCAGCTCGACGCCGTGCTGCCGCAGCAGGAGGAAACGGTCCAACAGGAAATTCTGATAGGCCGTGCGCTGAACCTGGGCGCGGCCCGGCTCGTAGCAGTTCTCGATCAGGCTGTTGACCATCAGATTGTCGCAGATGCCGACAGTCGCGCCCAGCTTGGCGAGATCGAGTGCGAGGTTATGGCCGATAAAACCGGCGCCCCCGACCAGCAGGATGCGCTGGTCGGACAGATGTCCGGACAGACTTTCAAAAGGGATGTGACTCATCGCGGGGCCTCCTTCTGGTTTTGCCGCAACTTCCTGGGTCCGCAGGACCGTACGACATTCTGTCTTTCGGTCACTTGGAACCATCCATATACGCTTCCCGAAAGGCGTTGCCTAGTTTTTCGGCATCGCCCGGACCGAGATGCGGCCCGACGGGCAGGGATATCGTCTGCGCCGCCAGCCATTCGGCCACCGGGAAGTCACCGGTCTTATAGCCGTATTTCTCTGAATAATAGGTAAACAGCGGAACGGGACCCGGATAGTGCACGGAAGATCCGATTCCGCGTGCGTTGAGCCCGTCGACCACCGCATCGCGAGAGACCGACCCGTCACGGGGCAGCACGGCATTCAGGCAATAATGGGACGATACGGCTGGGCCGTGCCGGTCCGGGAAAATCGTCAGACCGTCGATTTGCATCAGGATTGCCCGCAGCGCCGCATCATTGGCGCTGCGCGCGTCCTGGAAGGCATCCATCCGGTCGACCTGCGTCAGCCCGACGGCCGCCTCGACCTCACTCATCCGGTAGTTCAGGCCCAGTGCATCGACGTCGTATATGCCGGGCCGGGTGCGCTCGCCCAGCGCGCGATTGTACCCGAAGGCGCGTCGCTTGCGGAGCTGTGTCGCCAGATCGCTGTCATTGGTGGTGACCATGCCGCCCTCGATGGAGGTCATGTGCTTGACCGGATAGAAGGAAAAGCTGCCGGCTAATCCCAATGTCCCGGCCTTTCGACCGTCCCAGGTCGCGTCGACGGCCAGGGCGCAGTCTTCCAGAATGAAGGCCCCCTTCGCGTCGGCCACCGCGCGTATCCTGTCCATGTCGCAGGGCAGGCCCAAATAATGGACGGGCATGATCGCCGCCAGGGGACCGTCGACGGCCTCCAGCGCGGACGGGTCCATGTTGCCGGTTTCCGGATCGACGTCGATGAAGACGGGTTCCGCGCCGACCAGTTCGACGGAATGGGCCGTGGCGACATGGGTCATCGCCGGAACGGCAACGCGGTCACCGGGGCCGATCCCCTTGACGAAGAGAGTGAGGTGCAGACCGGCGGTGCAACTGGACACCGCGACGGCCTCCTTCGCCCCGATACGGGCCGCGAAGGCCTCCTCGAAGGCTGGGGTAACCGTGCCATGAACCAGCATCCCGCTGTCCAGAATGGCGCGAACCGCTTCGAAGGCGGCGTCGTCCAATTGCGGTTTGCCAAAGGGAATGGGGGAGGGTGTGTCTGACATGAAAGGGCAGGCGCCTCCTCAGCGCGCAATGCTGCGGGACCATCCGGGTCCGGTGGGCTGTTCTCCGTTCAACTGGATAGCAAGAATCGCACCATTCCCGCCCGCGGTAAATGGCTGGAACAAGAACGGCGGTTTCGCCGTCGCTTCGGTTTTCAGACGGACGAATTGCGCTACATTGGCCGGACGCCCAACCTGCAAGAACGAGTCGACATGCAAGCGCCCCCCCGATGTTTCATCGTAAAAAGCTTCACGCCCTACGCGTCGCTGGAGGTGATGCTGACCGATATCGGATATGCATTGCAGCGGCGTCACATGGTGGTGACGGATCACCTCCACAGCAACTTTCCGAATTTCGAGCTTTTCAAACGTCAGTTCGCACAGATCTCCAAACATGACGGGCGCCGCCTCGTGATCGACGAGAACAGCGAGCACAATTACCGCACCGACGGGCGGTCATTGTATGATGTCTGGAACCTGCCGCGGTTCTCTTTCATTACCGACAATCCGGTGCGCAAGCTCGACCTGCTGAAGGCCTTTCCGGATATCGGGTTGGCCGGGGTTGTGGATCTGGACTTCCTGGAAATCTGGGATGAGTTCAGATTTCCGGGGCGTGGCGTCATTCCGTTTCCGCATGGCGGCCCGGATGCGCTGCCGGAATTGCCGTCCACGGCAGAGCGGGACATCGATGTGCTGCTGGTCGGCAATATTTCCAGTGCCCTCAGCACCGAAGACTGGCTGAACGCGTCAGCCGGAACGGACCCCCTGTTGCGGACGGCGTATCAGCGTGCCTTCGACCGCTCGGTCAGCGGAGACGAGTCCCTCTGGCGGATCCTGCGGTCGGAATTCGCGGATGCCGGTGTCACGGCCGATGCCGATTTCGTTGCCGCAGCCGTATGCCATCTGGAAACCCACCTGATCGCCCATCGCCGCAGGGCCATCCTGCACGCCCTCAATGGGCGAAAGGTTGCCTTCTACGGCAATCAGGAGGAAGGCGAGACGCTGTCGGTCTCTGACGATGTCGCGGTCAACGATATCCTGCCGTTCAGGGATGTCGTCGATTTGATGATGCGCAGCAAGATCGTGCTGAACATCAGTCCCAGCTTCCGGAACGGCGCGCATGAACGTGTCTTCTATGGTTTGAGCCGTGGCGCTTTCATTCTGGCGGAGCCGACCAGATTTCTGCGCCGGGAAATGGAGGAGGGGCTGGGCGTGTCCTTCCTGCCCTATGATGTTTCCCAGGTCATGGGGGCGGTGGACGCCCTACTGGACCGGCCGGATGAGGAACTGGACGCGATGCGCGCACGCGCCGTCGCCCATTATCAGCAGAACCACACCTGGGGACACCGGGTCGATGCGATGCTGGAGGCCGTGTCGAAGGAATTCTGGTCTGCTTAGCGGATTGGCGGGCGGCCGTCCTTGTCAGTCCTGCATCACGAACCGGTTTGCGTCGAAAGGCAGCATCGCATAGCCGGCGAGCAGCGTTTCCGACCGCCCGCTGTCGCCCTGCAGCGGCATCAATAACCGCGCAAAGTTCCGATACTTCTGCTCGTTGTCGGGTGCATAGGCTGTCAGATAATGCGGCCGCAGGGTTCTGGCGACCTGGAGAAAATAGGGTAACTGTTGCTGCCCGATGGGATAGTAGGCCGGATCGTCCAGATAGAGACCGGTGCAATCCTTTCCAAACCACGTCGTTATCTGCGTCCCGACCAGGCGCAATTTCACTCTGTCGGGATCCCATTCAATGTCAAACAGAGCGATCTGGGGTAGAAGGGACCGCGGAATTGCCAGCGGATCGAGATCCCCCTTCATCGGGGCGTCCCGGTCTCCGCGCAGGCTCTCCCAGAATGTGTAGAGCGCCTGCAGATTGTCGTCACCGACTTCCTCTACCGAGAAAGGCGACAGATCGTCCAGATCGGTCATGAGCGCCTTCTCCTTCCCATTCGGTAAAGGGTACCCCGTAGCCGGGAAGGCTTCTACCACCTGAAAATTGTAGAATGGCCGGGAAGTTCGGCAGATTATTGTTTGGGTGGCGGCCGACCCCGTCAGGTCACACGACGGTGGGAACCGGTGTCGCCCGCTTCGTCTCGGCGCTTTCCCAGGCACTGATGCAGATATTCATGACCTGAAAGACATCTTTTGCGGCGACGATCGGCTCTCGATCCTCGCGGATGGCGGCTATGAAATCGGGCAGCAGGTCGCCCTTCTCGATCGCCGGGTAGGGGACATCGAATGTCTCCTCATCTTCGGGCCGGTCGCCCCGATACAGCCGCGCCGGGCCGTTCGCATTCTCGAAACTCAATGCCGTGCCGTAGACGTTCAACGCATGAATCTGCCGGCGCTGAGGCCCGAAGCTTGTCGTAGACTTGGCCAGCAGGTCGCTTTCGAACCGCATCAGGGTCGTCATCGTGTCAGGGTACGGGAATGCTGAGCCTCGGGTCAGCTTTTTCGCTGCCATGGCCGTCACTTCGACCACTTCCTCGCCGGCGATCCAGCGCATCAGATCGATCAGATGGATACCGCCGCCATAGGTGACGCAGTAGAAATCCATCTTGCCGCGCCAGCCTTCGGTGATCTTCCACAGGATCTGGTGGATGTAGTCCCCCTCCATGTAATGCAGGTCGCCGAAGTCACCGCGCCGGACCATGTCGCGAACGGCAATGAACCGCGGGCTCTGCCGCAATATGAGGTTCGACGACAGGCGCTTTCCACTGTTGTCCCAGGCCCGGATCACCCGTTCCAGACCTTTACGGTTCAGCGCGACGGGCTTCTCGCAGAAGACATGCTTGCCTGCCTGGAACGCCGCGACGGCCTGTTCGACATGGGCATCGTCATAGGAACAGATCGACACGGCGTCGATATCCGGATCCTCGACGATGGCGTGGTAATCGGCGTGACGTCCTGGGACATCCTGCCGGTCGGCCACAGCGCGCAGTTTATCCGGATCGATGTCGCAACAGGCGGTGACTTCGACCCCGGGGATCGCGTTGTATCCCACGATATGACGTTCGCCGACCCCAAGGCCGATCACGCCGACCTTGAGAGGCGGGGCGGAGTCGCGCATCGCTCAGATCCCTTATCGGCTGGTGCTTACCGGCCGGCCAGTTCCAGCGCCTGGAACATCTGGTTGATCGTGTCGATCACCCGTGCCGTTGCGGCATAGGCGTTCTGCAGAACGGCAAGATTGGCCATTTCCTCGTCGATGTCCACGCCGACCTCGTCGCGCAGGGACTGCTCAAGGCTGCTGCGAAGGGCGAAACTTTCCTCAGACTGACGCGTTGCACGGTTGCCCAACTGGGTCAGTCCGGTCGTCACGGCGTTGCTGAGACCGGTATAGTCCCGGGTCGAGGTCGAGATGCCGGAACCCGACATGGCGCGCGCGCCGGCGTTCAGGGACTGCACGACTTCGGTCCGGTTGCCCGTCTTGACCGCCAGGGACCGATTGCTCAGCGCGGTGGCCAGGCCGAAATTGGTTCGGCTGATGTCCAGCGGTGTCGTGCCGGATTCAGCGACGAAGAAGTTGTTGCTTTGGGCGGAGGTGGCGGTGCCCAGGATGCTGACATTGGTGCCGTTGACCGTGAAGCCCAGCCCCGTCAGCGCCGTGCCGACACCGGCCTCGTTAATGGCCAGCGATCCGTCGTCGCTGGTGATTTCGAGCACGTTGCCGGCACCGAGACGGGCATACATGCCGTCCTGAGCATTGATCGTGTCGAGGAGCGTCTGAACGGTATCACCGGCACCGATCGTGTAGGTGACCGCGCCGCCCAGCGATGCGTTGTTGAAGGTGATCTGGTCGCCGACATTAACACCGTTGATCGAACTCAGCGTCGTGCCGGTGGTCAGTGGTACCGTGCCGGCTGCGTGTTCCATCTTGTAGGCGTAGGCGAGGGGAACTTCGCTGTCGGCGGAAACCTGACTGGTGGACAGGCCGAATCCGGCGGCCGCCGTGCCGCCGATGGTGAACTGTCCGCCGTCGCTCAGGATTTGCAGGTTGCCGTGACCGTCGACACGGGCACGGACCTGGTTGATCGCATTGATGGCGGTGAGAACATCGTCGATGCTGTCGCCGGCGTTGATCGTCACCGTGCCCTGGTTCACCGCGCCGACGGTGAAGGTCAGTGTCTGTCCCGCCGAGACGATGCCGCTGGTCGTCAGGTCGGCATTGCCGCGGACGAAGGTGGTGCCGGAAGTCCGGGCGGTGGAATCGTCCGCAAGGGAAAATGCGAGTTCATCCAACTGGTTGCGGAATTTCTCGAGTGAGCCCGTGCCGAGGTTGGAACTGGTGATCGCCGCGGAATCCGTTCGGATGAAGTTCAACAGCGACCCAAGCTGACCATCCGGCAATTGTCCGCTGGTAACGAGGTTCGTCGAAGACGAGCCGCTCGACGTCAGGACCCGGGTTGCGGTGTTCCAGCTGAAGGTTTCGGGTTCGGAATCGACCAGCGCAATCCCGGAGGTCGTATAGATCGACAAGGTGCCGTCTGTGCGTTCGAAGGTACGGATCTGCGCAATCTTGGCGACTTCGGCCGCCTGTTCGTCGCGCAGGTTCTCCAGGTTCGATGTCGGGCGTCCGGAGGCGCGCGCAATGACGATCTGGGCGTTCAGCCGGTCCACTTCCTGAAGCGATTCATTGAGGGTCGTGACCACCTCTTCAATGTCGTTTAGGATCTGATCCTCGATCAAATCGATGCCGTTCGACAGCCGTTCGATCTCGGACACGATTCCGTCCGCGGCGATCAGCACGTCATTCTGTGCAGCGTCGCTCTCCGGAGAGGCCTCGAGCGCCTTGAAGGCGGTGCGCAGGGATTCGAACTCATCTACCAGCGGGGTCTGTCCGTTGATCGTCCCGACGAGTTGTTCCAACTGTTGATACAGCTTGTCCCGGATCCCATCGCCAGACGCCGTGGAAATCTGCTGATACAGGTCGCGCAGCAAGCCGGAATTGGCCGCGCGCTCAATATCGGCGAGTTGAACACCGCCGAACTGCAGGTTGGCATACTGGCTGATGCGGCGGTTGTAGTTCGGATTTGTTGCGTTGGCGACGTTATCCGAAACCACGCGGGTCGCGGCGTTCAGCGTGTTGACCGAGGTGACGGCAACGCTGAGGGCGGAGAACAGGGACATCGGCTTTGCCTTTCCTGACTATCGGGGGGTGATCGCGGCGCGTTTCGCTTCTGCGGCGTCGCCGCACCCCAGGCTTCCTTCGGTTCAGATTTCCTGATTCATGGCGACAGGCGCTGCAGCGCGGCTTTCGGTGACTGTGCCTTCGCGTCCGTAGCGTGGAACCTGTCCGGCGGCGCTTTTCGCCGCTTCGATGATGCGGTTGACGATGTGCTGGCTCGACTTCGTGAGGATTTCCAGCTTGCGCCGGTTGACCTTCATCGCATCGTCGAAGGCATAGGCCAGTTCCTTCAGCCGGTCGTTCAGGTCGTCGGGCAGGGAGGCAGCGAAATCCGGCTCCTTCGCAATTGCCGCGATCTGGTCCTCGTACAGTTTGAACAGGGCCTGCTTCTCCTCGACCACCGGCGTGAGATCGGACGAGCGGGGACGCTCCAGCATCTCGTTTTCGCGCTGCAGGACCGCGACGAGATCCTGCATCAGATCGATCAGGTTATGGGCTCGGATGGTGGCGTTCATAGTCCGGACTCCTGCGTGTCTGGGGTCTGGTTCTTTGCAATTGGATTGGACTGAGCTTCCTGAATGCGAAGCAGTTCTGCGGAAACCGTGTCGGCGATGCCGAGGCTGCCCTGCCGCGCGATCAGCGACCCGAATTCCTGAACCATCAGGGATTGGAAGATGCCTTCCGCATGGCCACCGCCGAAAAGCCCGTCCGTGGACAACTCCTCGAACATCGGCTGCAGCATCTGTGTCGCAAAGACGGCCTCGAAGTCTTGTGCGGCCTTCCGGATATCCTGCGGCAACTGATTGCCGGAGAGCTTCGGCGCACCCGAGAGCATCATGCTGCGGGCGGTATCCATCATCATGTCCGATGCGTAATCCATGGCTTACAGCACCTCGATTTCGGCTTGCAGCGCACCGGCCGCCTTGATCGCCTGAAGGATGGTGATCATGTCGCGCGGCCCGACGCCCAGGGCGTTCAGACCATTGACCAGGTCCTGCAGTTCGACGGTGCCCCCGACGATGCCCAATCGGCGGTCTTCATCCTCGTCGATCTCGATATTCGTGCGGTCGACGACCTCGGTCGTTCCGGTGTTCGAGAACGGCGTAGGCTGGGACACTTGCTGGGTTTCGGTTATGCGCACGGTCAGATTGCCCTGGGCGACCGCAACGGTGCTGATCCCGACATTCTCACCCATGACGATGACGCCGGATTGCTCGTCGATCACCACCCGGGCGATCTGGTCGGGCTCGACGCGCAACTGTTCGACATCGGTCAGCAATTCGACCAACTCACCATCATAGCTCGGTGGAATGATCAGTTGCACGGTGCCGGGATCCAGTGTCTTTGCGGTCGGCTCACCGACGAAAGCGTCGATGGCCCGCGAAATGCGGCGCGCCGTGGTGAAGTCCGGGTTGCGCAGGCTCAGCTTGACGGTGCGAAGCTCGGCCAATTCGAAGGGAATCTCGCGTTCGATGATGGCGCCGTTGGCGATGCGGCCACTGGTCGGAACACCCTTCACGACCGTTTCCGCCGCCCCCTGGGCCGAAAAGCCGCCGACGGCGACCGTTCCCTGCGCGACGGCATAAATCTCGCCATCGGCGCCCAGCAGCGGGGTCACCAGCAGGGTGCCGCCCAGCAGGCTGTCGGAATCGCCCATAGCGGAAACCGTCACGTCCATTCGCGAACCCTGGCGCGAGAAGGGCGGCAGGGTCGCGGTGACCATCACGGCAGCGACATTGTCGGTATCCAGATCGTCATCGCTGGCATTGACGCCCATGCGTTGCAACATGCCGACGAGGCTCTCACGCGTGAACACCGCGCTTCCTAGGCTATCCCCGGTGCCGTTCAGGCCGACAACCAGGCCGTAGCCGACCAGCATGTTGTCGCGAACACCTTCGAAGTCGACGATATCCTTGATCCGGGACTGGGCCGACGCGACGGTCGGAACCAGTGCCCAGCAGATCGCTATCAGGGTCAGGGCGGCCAGCCACCGCAGCAGAACGCGGAATGTCGGCGTGCGAACGTCGCCATAGCCCTGCGATCTTATGCGAAAATCTTTGGTCATGTTTCTCGTCTCTCTCTCCAGGAAGGTCGGAATCTTCCTGTCCCACGCATTTGAATGCGAAAGTCGTGCCAAACGCGGGTCAAAGAAACTCAATATAAAACAATGCCTTGTTCCTGACGGGGGATGTCGTTGATTGAGCTGAGGCAAGACTTGCCGGGTCCGGTTCTACTTGCTGCTGGCGTGGAATCGTCGGCCAATCCGTCCGCAGGCGTTTCGTACGCCGACGAAAACGGGTATGGTAAAGCCATGAAAATCGATGGCCCTGGATCGTCCGGAAAGGTCGGTCCCTCAAAGAAAACGTCTAAGTCGTCCGGTGCCAAAGGTGCAGGCTTCTCAGAGGCATTGCGCGGTTCCGGCGACGGTAAGGCTGACGATGCGGCCGGCGTGTCCGGCGGCGCGGGGTTGAGTTCCGTCGGGGCATTGCTGGCGTTGCAGGGGATTGAAGAGACCCCGACCGTCGACCCGGACGAAAAGAAGCGTAACCGGGCGGCCGTTGACCGCGGCGAGGAACTGCTGGAGCGTCTGGACGAGATTCGGATCGCCCTTTTGCAGGGGAGCATTCCCCGCCAGAGGCTGTTGCAGATCCGTGAGTCCCTGGCACGCCGGGGCGACTCGGCGGCTAATCCTCAGCTCGCGGCGCTGATCAACGACATCGAGTTGAGAGTTGAAGTGGAACTCGCGAAACACGGTAACGGGGCATAGTTCCGTCCTGTCGCTGCGCCGCGGGCGGGCCGCGATGGCCATTCCTGCCGCGATAATCCGGGCCTTTCAGGAAAACATCGCGGTATCGTGATGTTGCGTTGCGGAATCGCAAGTGGAATATCGAAGGAAAGAAAAGGGGTTGTGTTGTTAGGCATTGCGCAATATAAGCCGCGCGTTCCTATGTAGGGGGGCCGACCAACTCGGGAGAAGGGTATGTCGAGCAGCGAGGCTTCGGACGATACTGTTACCAACACCTCGACGCCTCTTGCGTCTACGCTGTTGCCGCCGGATTACCGGCCCCGCGAAGACGAAGAGTTCATGAATCCCCTGCAGAAAGAATATTTCCGACAGAAATTGCTGACCTGGCGGGCCGAACTTCTTCGGGAGTCGACCGAAACGCTGGAGAGCATGCAGGAGGAAAGCCTGGCGCAGCCGGACCTTACGGACCGCGCGTCGATGGAGACGGACCGGGCGATCGAACTGCGGACCCGGGACCGCGAACGAAAGCTGATCGCCAAGATCGATGCGGCCCTGGAACGGATCAGCGACGATTCGTACGGCTATTGTGAAGAGACCGGCGAGCCCATTTCGCTGCGCCGCCTGGAAGCGCGCCCGATCGCGACCCTGAGCCTTGAGGCACAGGAGAACCACGAGCGGATGGAACGCCTTCACCGCGAAGACTGAGTTTGCGGAACTGCTGACGATAGCGGCGTCGGCGGTTCATTGAGAGGGGATGCGATAGGCCCGGCACGTTGGGAACGTGCCGGGCCTATCGTTTTCGGGCTGCGCTTGACCGTGTCCTTAAAGAGAAGGGGGCCCGGCTGGGTGGCCGGGCCCCGTTCGGACAACGCCGCGTGGGGAGAGAGAGGAGAGGAGAGAGTACGCGGGCGTATCCGAAACCTATTGCTCCAAGCCGATCCTAGAACGGCATGATGATGTCGATGATCTGCGTTCCCCAGCGAGGCTGCTGGAAATCGGAGATATGGCCACGACCGCCATAAGCCAGTCGGGCCTCGGCGATATCGTTGTAGTTCACCGTATTCGTGGCGGTGATATCCTGTGGCCGGATAACGCCGGCGATCTGGAGTTCGCGGATCTCGTAGTTCACGCGCGTTTCCTGACGGCCGTGGATGACAAGGTTGCCGTTCGGCAGAACCTGGGTGACGACCGCGGCGACTTCCAGCGTGATCGCCTCAGAACGCGCAATCGTGCCGGTACCGTTGTTGGTCGTCTGGTTGTCGAAAGCCAGGATGTCGGCAGGGTTCACCGCTTCCGGAAGAATGCTGTCGAGTGCGGCCCCGTAACCGAGGAGCGCCGGGATATCGACGTTCTCGTTCGTTTCCCGGGACCGGTTGGTGGTGTTGGTCAACTGCGCTTCCTCGTCGATCGCAATCGTTACGGTGACGATGTCGCCGATATCGTTGGCGCGCAGGTCCTTCAGGAAGGCGCGACTGCCCGGGCGCCAGAGGGAATTCGGCGCGTAGGAAGCCGTGACGGGTTTCGGCATCGGCATGCTGACCGGCTTGTAACCCGGTTGATGCGTCGGATTGATGATCGGATTGATCGGCGGCTCTTCGCCGACCTGGGACAGGCGCTCCAGCGAATTGCAGCCGGCCAGAAGGCTCGTCGCCAGGATCGCGCCCAGTACGGTGGTATGACGGCGCATGCGCTTCCCGGATGGATAAGGGTGGGTCATCGTTTTCTCTCCTCGGGTGGATGCCTTGGGCGTTGCCGGTCGCATTACTGGATATTCGCGGCCAGGGGCTGCGGCAGATTGACGGACGCGCGGCCCTCTCCGGTCACCACGGCGTCGATCACGGTGTTGCTCTGGGTGTTCTGCACCCGGATGATGTCACCCAGCGCGCCGGATTCCATGGCGCGGGCATTGACCGTCAGCGCCAGGCTTTCCGTTTGCAGGGAGACGACGATAACGCGGCCCTTCTGGACAAGGAGTGGGGCATTGACGTCGCCGATGCGCACGGGCTTGCCGGCAGAAAGGGAGCGACGGACGGCCTGGCCGACAAGTCGGTCCGGGTCGACGATCAGATTGGTGCCCAGACCGTCTTCGCGCACCCGCATCATGGTGATGTCTGCTTCCTCGATGATGCTGCCGATGCCCAGACGTCGTGCCGGGACGGGCATTTCCACCATGCGATGGAAGCGACCGGCGATGTTGACGCGTTCCAGCGGGCGGCCATCGGCAGGGGCGATCACGGTCGCGGTGAACCGACCGCTGCGCGGGTCCAGATCGAAGCGATCGATGCGCGCCGTCGGTGCGACCGTGCGCGGCAGATCGATGCGAACAGTGCCGCCATCCATTTCCAGTTCGATCAGATCGTCTTCGCCGGTGCGCGAAAAGTAGGACTGCCTCAGAAGGTCGTCGATCTGGTCCGGACCGATGATGGAGCTGGGGCGGGAGACCAGAACGATATCGGCGGTACTGGACGGCTGCCAGTCGACACCGAAGGTCTTTGCCACCTTCCAGAGCCAGACTGCCGGAAGGGTCAGCTCTTCGCCCGGCGCGGGAGCCCGCGCGATGACGCGATCCGCATATCGGTCCAGTGGCGTGAAGATGTGACCCAGAAGGATCTGGTCGCCTTCCACCTCCACGATCGGGTTCAGGACCACCGGCGCCTTCGTTTCCTCGGTTCCGGTCGTGTCGCCGGCATGGGCGGTGATCGCGGGAACGGTGAGCGCAAGTGTCAACCCGGCCAGCAGCAGGGCGTAGACGATGCTCAGGCTGTGTGTCGTTTCGGGCTTCATCTTCAGTCTCCTCGCGCTCGTGTTCCGGCGATTAACGCAGGTTGGTCAGCGTCGACATCATCTGGTCCGAGGTCTCGATGACCTTGGAGTTCATTTCATAGGCCCGCTGGGCGGTGATCAGGTTCGTGATCTCCTCCACGACGTTCACGTTGGAGGTCTCAAGGAAGCCCTGCTGGATCGTGCCGAAACCGGCGGTTCCCGGCGCAGCCGTGGTCGGTGCGCCCGATGCGGGGGTCTCCAGGAACAGGTTGTCCCCGACAGCCAGCAGGCCGGCGTCGTTCGGAAAACGGGCCAGTTCCAACTGCCCAACAGTCTGGGGGGCCGTCTGTCCGTCAAGCGAGACGACGACCTGACCCGACGCGTTGATCGAGATATCGATGGCGTTGGCAGGGATGGTCAGTCCGGGCTGGACCTCGAAGCCGTCGACCGTAACCATGTCGCCATCTCCGTCCAGCTGGAAGGAGCCGGCGCGTGTAAAGGCCGTGTCGCCATTCGGGAGCCGGATCCGGAAATAACCCTCGCCGTTGATCGCCACATCCAGCGGGTTCTCCGTCAGGGTCAGGTTGCCCTGTTCCGTGATCCGGTAGACCGCAGCGGTTTTGACCCCGAGGCCGACCTGCACCCCGACCGGCACCGTGGTGTTGGCATCGGAACTGTCGGATCCGACACGGCGCATGTTCTGGTACAGCAGGTCCTGAAACTCGGCGCGACGGCGCTGATAGGACGTGGTGTTCATGTTCGCGATGTTGTGGGAGATGACCTCGACGTTCAGCTGCTGTGCCAGCATGCCCGTCGCGCCGATGCTCAAAGATCGCATTGCCTTCTCTCCTTACCCTTGCCGGTCCGTGTTTCGGCGGCTTACGCCTGGCCCTGACGGCCCAGCTTGTCGATCATGTCCTTGATGCGGTCGTCTTCGTTCTTCAGGAACCGCGTCACGCTCTCGTGCGTTCGGTTGATCTGCATCATCCGAGTCAGTTCAAGGATCGGTTGAACGTTGGAATCCTCGATCATTCCCTGCGCCAGGGAAGGGGTGTCGATGTCCTCCGGCTCCACGTCGGGCGGGGCGGAAAACAAGCCGTTGGCGGCTTTGCGAAGCTGTTGCGGGTCTTCAAAGTCAACCACCCGCAACTGCCCCAGGACCCCAGCGTCGTTCGAGATCGTCCCGTCGGAAGCGATCGAAATGCGACCTTCGTCGGCGTTGATCGTGATCGGGCCGTTCTGTCCCATCACCGGATAACCGGCGCCGGTCACCAGCTGTCCGTCGGCATCCAGTTGGAAGCGTCCATGACGGGTGAAGCGCTCGCCCAGTGGCGTATCGATGACGAAGTAACCGGCCTCTTCGGTGATCGCGACATCAAAGTCATTGCCGGTCGTGACCAGCGGGCCGTTGGTCAGGTCGCGGGCCATGCCGACATCCTGCACGAAGGACAGCTCGTCCTTGCTCTCCGGATTGGCCAGATACTCGCGGAAGACCAGGCGTTCAGCCTTGAACGCGGGCGTGTCGGCGTTGGCGATGTTGTGGGCGACGACATCCATCGCACGCCGCAGTCCCAACTGTCGGGACAAACCGATATAGGTGGTGTTTTCCATGGCGCACGCGCCTTTCGCTCTCTCCGTTTCTGGGGTGTCCGTTTCCCGACAGACACGCCCGCTCTCTCTCGCCGGACATAAAAGCAATCGGCATGCCAGTTTTGAAAGTGGCGTAATATCAATGGGTTGTATTCCTGGCTCGACCTTTGTTATATCCCGAATGCGGTTTCGGCCCCTGCTTTTCCCGGATGCCGTTAGGTTTTTCCGTTTCGGTTACTCTGTGTTAGGGTCTGGCCCGGTAAAATGTGCCGAAGCACCACGTTGGCGGATAGGGGTTTATGAGCGAAGAAGACGAAGACGACGCACCGGTAAAACGGAAGGTCAGCGGCAAGAAGCTGGTGATTTTCATCCTGTTGCCGGTGATCCTGATCTGTGCCGCCGTCGGTGCGGCGATTGCGCTGGGTTTGTTTGATGGGCTGTTGGGGGGAGACCCGGCAGCGGAAGAGGAGCAGACAGAGGAAGTCGCCGAACCGACCATCGAACCCCCGGGCATCTTCTATGAAATGGAGGAGATGACCGTTTCGCTCAGCGGCACCGGAACGCGGAAGAATTTTCTCGTTCTCGAGGTTCAATTGGAGCTGGAGGATCCTGCCGCCGTACAGCGCATGGACCAGCTTCGGCCGAAAGTGGTCTCGGAATTCAACGTTTTCCTGCGCGAACTGCGCCCGGAGGAGTTGAACGGCAGTGAAGGCGCCTATCTAGTGCGCGAGGAGTTGTACCGCAGGGTCAGCCAGGTGCTGGCGCCGACCCCGGTCAAGGACCTCCTGCTGGTGAAGATGCTGGTGCAATAAAGGCAATATGTTTTTGGCCCCGGATTTGCTTGGCTTGCCGAAGGAGACGGCGCGGACGGGTCGTCCGGACACAGGCGGTGAGGCGTAAGATATGGCTGACGATCAAGACGCAATGGCAGAAGAATGGGCCGCCATGGCCGACGAGGACGTCGGTGAGGGCGATGCCGGTGCGGATGATCTGGCCGCTGAATGGGCCGCCATGGCCGAAGGCGGAGAGGAAGGCGGCGGCGCAGCCCGCGTCCTGAACCAGGACGAAATCGACAGTCTTCTCGGCTTCCAGGAAGGCGGCGACGATGACGGCAGCAAGTCCGGGATCGAAGCGATTATCGATTCGGGCATGGTGTCCTATGAACGCCTGCCGATGCTGGAAATCGTTTATGACCGTCTGGTCAGGATGATGTCCACAAGCCTGCGTAACTTTACCTCGGACAACGTCGAAGTCAGCCTGGACAACATCACGTCGATCCGTTTCGGGGACTATCTGAACTCCATTCCGTTGCCGGCGATGCTGACCGTCTTCAAGGCGGAGGAGTGGGACAATTACGGGCTGATCACCATCGATTCCTCGCTGATCTACTCGATCGTCGACGTTCTGCTGGGCGGGCGGCGCGGTACGGCGGCAATGCGGATCGAAGGGCGGCCCTATACGACGATCGAGCGCAATCTCGTGGAGCGGATGATCAATGTCGTGTTGGCGGATCTGTCCGCGGCATTCGATCCACTGTCCTCCGTGACGATGCGTTTCGACCGGTTGGAGACCAACCCACGCTTTGCGACGATTGCACGGCCGGCAAACGCGGCGATCCTGGCGCGACTGCGTATCGACATGGAGGATCGCGGCGGACGGCTTGAACTGCTGCTGCCCTATGCGACGCTGGAGCCGGTTCGCGAACTTCTGCTGCAGATGTTCATGGGCGAGAAATTCGGCCGTGACTCCATCTGGGAAAACCACCTGGCCACGGAATTGTGGTTCACGGAAGTCCCCATCGAAGCCGTTCTGGACGAGGTTGGCATGTCGCTCGGCGAGGTTCTGGAATGGGAGGAGGGCATGTTCCTGCCGCTGCAGGCCTCGCCGGATTCCCCGATTCAGATCCGCTGCGGCAGCATGCCGATGTTCACCGGCACAATGGGGCGAAAAGGCGGCAATATCGCCGTACGGATCGACAAACGGGCCGAAGTGGAATAGCTACTCCATTGACGGATCGAATCCGGGTAGTCTTGGAACCGTACTGCCGTTCGGGCGATCCTGTCACTGGCCGGGCGTGAAAGGCGGATACGGAAAATGGTCGGTTCGACGCTGGGCATCGCACTTGATATCGCGCTCATGGCATTGCTGGGCGTGGCAATCTATTACGGCGTCCGTCTGAACCGCCAGATCGCGGTCATTCGGTCGGGTCGGGAGCATCTGGAATCCTTGATCAAGGATTTCGGAACGGCGACGGAACGCGCGGAGAAGGCCCTGCATAGCCTGAAGGGCGACGCACGGGATACTCTGGACCAGGCGCGGCAGTCGGCCCTGAAAGCCGGCGAACTCTGCGACGACCTGGAGTTCCTGATCAAGCGCGGCGAGAAGGTGGCCGATGCCCTGGAAACAGGAATCCGCGCGGGGCGGGCCACATCGAAGGCCGCGGAACAGTCTGTGGAGACGTCATCCGAGCCGGCCCGGCGTTCGGCGCGACGCAATGCGCTGACCGCGCCGCCGGAGGACCGGCCGGAGCCGGAAGCATCCACACCGGCCCGTGACAAGACCGCTGCCAGAAAGGCGCGGGCAAAGTCGAAATCGGAATTGTTGAAAGCGCTTCAGGATATGAGGTGAGGCAGCGTTGGTTCGCATCCGACTGATACCGGCAGCAATCATTTTGGCCGCGGTGGGCTTGTCCTTCCGCGCCGGGTCGATCTGGGAGTCCCTGTCGGACGATCCTGCGCCCGCCGGTCTGTCCAACGGCCTCGCCATTGCCCAGGACGCGGATGCGGTCCCGCCGGTGCCGGGCGATACCGGTGACGCGCCGGTGCCACTGGAGTTGGATGATAGCGACGTGCCGATCATCGATGGATCGGAAAGCATGCATCCGACCGAGTTGAGATTGGCCAACAGCCTCGCCGAACGACGTCTGCAACTGGATGACCGTGAGAGGGAACTGGCCCAGCGTGAGGCGATGCTGGCGGTCGTGGAAACCCGGCTGAGCGAGACGCAGAAACGGCTGGAAAGCATTCGCGACGAGATTCAGCAACTCCTGGCGCGGTACGAGAACCAGGAGGATGAGGAAAGCGCGCGGCTGCAGCGGGTTTATTCCAACATGAAGCCGAAACGCGCAGCGGCCATTTTCAATACGATGGAACTGGATACGATTCTGAGCGTGATCCGCGGCATGAGCGAGCGCAAGCTGGCACCGATCCTGGAGGCGATGGATCCGGAAAAGGCCGTGATCGTGACACAGGAAATCGATGCACGGGAGGCGTTGCCCGAAATTCGTCAGTAACATGTGTAATGCGAGAAAATCCCTTGCACGGCCATTGTACTGTTAACTTCGGGTAAAGAATACGTGTATATAAATATTGCGTGACGGGGGGGAGCGGATACGTTCTACCTGTTAATTCGGTGAGGCCAACAACGATTGGCGAAAATTGGGATCCCATCCGGTCGCAAAGACTGGACGAGAGGTGAGGCGGAGTACGGCGATGGCAGTCGACATGAATATGAACATCCTGATCGTGGATGACTACAAGACGATGCTGCGGATTATCCGCAACCTGCTGAAGCAGCTCGGGTTCAACAATGTCGATGAGGCGACCGACGGCAGCGACGCGCTGACGAAGCTGCGCGGCAAGGAATATGGCCTCGTCATTTCGGACTGGAACATGGAGCCGATGACCGGCCTTCAGCTTCTTCGCGAAGTGCGGTCAGACGAAAAGATGAAGAACCTTCCGTTCATCATGATCACCGCCGAGAGCAAGACGGAAAACGTCATTGCCGCCAAGGAAGCCGGTGTCAGCAACTATATCGTAAAGCCCTTCAACGCCGCGACGTTGAAGGCAAAGCTGACATCCGTCATCGGGAACTTCTGATTTCAGCCATATCCACTTATCGGACCAGGTCACATTTGGGCGGGATGCAATGATTGATCCCGCCTATGTGCGCACCATGGCCCGGTACAATATCTGGCAGAACGGAAATCTGTTCACCGCGGCCGAGACGCTGTCTCCGGATGATCGTGCTGCGGATCGCGGTGCGTTTTTCGGATCGATCCACGGCACCCTCAATCACCTGCTGTGGGGCGATCAAATGTGGATGAGCCGGTTCACGGACCGGCCGAAGCCCGAGATCGGCATCGGCGACTCAGGCCGCCTGTTCGCCAATTGGGACGATCTGGCTCGCAACCGCCGGGCCCTTGATTCGGAAATCCTGGCCTGGGCGGAAGGGCTGGATGGCGCGTGGCTGGCGGGTGAGTTGTCTTGGTATTCCGGTGCCACGAAACGAGAGATGACGCACCGGCTCGCGGATCTGGTGGTTCATTTCTTCAATCATCAGACCCATCACCGCGGACAGGTCCACGCCATGCTGACTGCCGCCGGGGCGCATCCCGACGATACCGACCTGATGCTGATGTCCGCCGAGTAAACCTGGGCCGCTCGAAAGACTAGGCTGCCCGCATCGGTGCCAGAAATTTGTCGACCTCCGCTTTCGGCTCTTCAGAGCGGCGTTCGAGTTGCTGCGCGGCCTCGTGGACGTTTGATGAAGGCACCCTGCGCGAGCAGGTGTGTGACCCTCTCACGAGGGCAGCCTAAATCATTGCCGACATTGCTAGAATGCGGTGCAGTTTGGGGAGATTCCTTGCCGGATTCCGAGGGAATCCTGCATATTGAAAGAATGATCGAGGAAGTCGAAGACGACGGAGAAGAGAAAGATCCGCTGCCTGTCCGCAAGGAGACCGGGCCGCTGATGTTTTTGAGCCTTTTTCTCCTGCTGCTCGCCTTCTTCATCCTGCTGAATACCATCTCGACCCTCAGGGAGACCAAGTCCCGCGATGTGTTGAGTTCCGTTGCCGCCACGTTCCAGAGCGATACGGATCCTGACGAGACCGCCGAGATCCTCGTTTCGACATTGGGCCCGGTACTGGAACCGGAACAGGTCATCGACGAGGTCGAGCGGCTATGGCTGACGGAGATCCCCTTCGTGAAGGTCGAGCGGGTGACCAATGGCCGTCACATCGTCATCGAACTGCCAATCATTCAGCTCTTTGTCAGCGGTCAGGCCCGTGTTCGCGGCGACAGACAGGACCTGGTCAAGGCGACGTCCTATGTCCTGTCGTCGCGCATCCCGGATCAGGTCGTAATCATGCAGGCCATTCTTTTCGTCGAAGGTCTGGGGGCGGTTTCGCCGACGGTGGTGTCGTTGTCCAATGCCGGAGACGAAAACCGGACCGTCGATCCGGCGGATCCGGACGCCAATTTTGGTG
The DNA here is from genome assembly GCA_033344895.1 of Alphaproteobacteria bacterium. Taxonomy (NCBI): domain Bacteria; kingdom Pseudomonadati; phylum Pseudomonadota; class Alphaproteobacteria; species Alphaproteobacteria bacterium. The sequence continues at coordinate 4,398,251 of JAWPMN010000001.1, read as the reverse complement.
CCGAGCCGGACCTGAACGGGACCGAACTGGCGTTTGCGCGGGTCGGTGTCCTGGCGCAAAGCCTGATTGACGGCGGCACTCCGCCAGACAATCTCGAGGTGGGTATCCGCAAGGGCAACGAAGCCCGTATCCGGTTTCGCTTCTTCATCCGGTCCGCGGACGCGGCGCGGATGACGTTCTCCGATGTCACCCGTGCCGGAGGGGAACAATGAGCGATATCTTCCAGGCACAGCAGGACGATCCGCAGGAAGAGGCGTTTGACGAGGCGCCGGTCGAACGTCAGCCGGAATCGACCGGTGCCGTGCTGGACGATGACGGCATTCCGGAAGATGTGGTGGAGAAATCGCCGATCTGGCTGGTGACCTTTGGTGACGTTTCGGCCCTGATGCTCGCATTTTTCGTGATGCTGTATTCGATGTCGCATCTGCAGTCCGAAAAATGGGATGCCGTCATCTCGATTCTGGCCACTCGGGACGAGCCGGTGAAGCCGGGAGAGCCGACCCCCGTCGGCGAACGGACGATCACGCGGATCGACCTCATTCCCGCATTTCCCACCGGCTATCTTGAACGGATCCTGAACGAGAAGCTCGACGGCGATCCCTTGCTGGCGGATATCCGGATGACCGGGCTGGAGGATCAGTTGGTCTTGTCCTTGCCGACCGACCGATACTTTGACGGTTCCGGTGCAACACTGAACAATCTCGGCATTCGAACCATCTCCAGCCTTGCCTCGGTTTTCCGGCAGTTCGGTAACCGATTGGACATTCGTGGACATACCTCGCCGGAGCCGCTGCCTTCGGACTCTCCATTCCGCGATCGCTGGGGCCTCAGTCTCGCACGTGCCCTGGCGGTGGCTAAGTCATTGGAACAGGCTGGCTATAACGGTGATTTGTCGGTTTTGGGACAGGCGGACTCGGTTTATCGTCACATTGACCGGGATATTCCGGAATCCCGCCGCTTCGAACTGGCGCGGCGGGTCGATATTGTCATCGTGCCGGAGGCCCGGGGCCAATGAGGTCTTTTCGCCCCAGATTACGCGTCGGATTGCTATCCGCCCTGCTGGCGACGGCAGCCATTCCTGTCGCATGGGCCCAGGATGCGGTCAGCGTACGCGCCTGGCAGCATTCCGATTTTGCCCGCATGGTCTTCGACTGGCCGAGCGCGGTCGGCTATTCCGCGTCGATCGACGGTAGGGTCCTGACCATTCGTTTCGACCGGGCCATGTCGGTCGATCTGGCGCCGGTGCGGGAGCGACTGGGGGATTACGTGACCCAAGCCAGCGCCGCCCCCGATGGTCAGGTCCTCACCTTTCAGCTGACCGGCCCGATGGCGCTCGGCGACTTCACCAACGAGAACTCGATCGTCGTCGATCTGCGCCAGGCGCCGAACGTGGCGGAACAGGCGCCGACACCGGCCCAGACCGAGGCGCCGCCCCCGCAGGTCGCTGTTCCGGCACCCGACGAGGCGGTCGCCCTGAACGTTAGAGTCGGGGAGCATCCGAATTATACGCGGATTGTTTTCGACTGGCCGACATCGACGCAGTACTCGGTGGATCGCGATGGCCGCGCCGTCACCGTCGATTTCGGACGCGCGGCGCGGATCGACGTGGCCGCCCTGACCGAGGCGCTGCCGCCCGGTATCCGGGTTGCTGCAGCAGTACCGTCCACGGGACGAACCGTGGTGACTTTTGCCGTGCCGGCTGCCGCGGAACTGCGCCATTTTCCTCTGGACGAGAAGGTCGTTCTGGATGTTCTGGCGGATGCCCGCATACGCAATGTGCCCGCGGCGCCCCTGAACGTCGCGCAATTGCCTGCGGTGCCGCAAACCGACACGACGCCTGAACCAGAACCTGCACCCCCACAGGAAGGCGCGCCTACGGTGGAAGATGCCCAGGCTGCCGCGCCGGCACCCGCAGAAGTACCGCGCGAGGAACTACCCGAAGCGCAGCAGGAAGCGCGCAGTCAGGCAGCCCTGGCCGAAGCGCTGCAGGATGGCAGCATCGAGTTTCGCGACGGGATGACACCGGACGTACCCAACGTGCCGCCTGCGCCCGAGACATCGGCTCAGAGAGACCCGATTCCGCCACCGGAGCAGCCCGAGCAGACAGCGGGCACGGGGCAGACCGCGGATGCGACCGCTAATTCCGCGCAGAAGGCGGCGGCCGCAAATACGCTCGAGGACGATGTCGGGCCGCCTCTGTTCACGTTCACATTCGACTGGGACCAGAATGTTGGTGCCGCCGTGTTCCGCAGGGCAGACAATATCTGGATCGTGTTCGACGCCTCACGGTCCATCGATCTGTCCGAGTTGCGGGCGACTGGTGCCCCCATCGTCGAACGGCTTGACCAGCTACCGGTTTCAGGGGCGACGGTTCTCCGAACCCAGGTCTCCGACCGCAAGGTCAATGTGCGTGTACGGCGGGAAGGATTCACCTGGGTTGTGGATTTCGTGAATGCGCCGCTGCGCCCGATTGGTCAGGCGCCGATCGCAGCCGATGTCACTTCCGAAATCGGACCCCACCTGCTGTTTCCCAGCGATGACCCGGGCTCGGCACTGAACGTGCCCGATCCTGAGATGGGCGATGTCATGCGCGTCGCGACCTTCCATGAATCCGGTTCCGGTGTGGACGGATTGCGGCGGTATCCTGAGTTTGAACTGCTGCCCAGCGCGCAGGGGCTGGCGATGGTTCGTCTGTCGGATACGGTTCTGCTGGACCGGAACTTTGATGGATTCCAGATCAGCGATCCCGACGGGCTTGTCATCACGGCAATCGCCCCGGAGGCGCCCATTGCCTCCGGTCCGATCCTCAGCGCGCGGCGCCTTTTTGACCTTTCAGGCCTGATGCGGGGCAGTCAGGCCGATTTCCAGCGATCGCAGCGCGCGCTGGTGCAGTCCCTGGCAGAAGTGCCCGATGAAAAGATCAACACGGCCCGTCTGGATTTCGCTGGGTTCATGATGGCCCATGATCGTGGGCAGGAGGCCCTGGGCGTGCTGCGGGTCGTGGAAAAATCGGATGCGCAATTGATGGCGCGACCGGAGAACCAGGCACTGCACGCCGCAGCCGCGGTCCTTGCCGGACGCAGCGAACAGGCACGCGGGCTATTGAACGATCCGCGCCTCGACGGGTTTGCCGAGGCGGCAATCTGGCGCGGTGCGGCCCTGGCCAGCGAAGGCATTTACGGGCCCGCCAGCGATGCCTTCGGCCCTGGCGACAGTCTGCTGACCCGGTATCCGTTTCCACTGAAGGCGCGGCTGGGGCTGCTGCGCATCGAGACGGCCTTTGCGAACAAGAACCTGCATGCGGCGGAAGCCTGGATCGATCAGCTGGAGCTTGATCGGGGGGCCATGACGCAGGGGCAGCGGGCAGCCCTTGACTATCATCGCGGCCGTCTGGCCGTCGCGCGCACCGACTTCACCCTGGCGGAGGAAATCTTTCAGGAGGTGATGAAGAGCGGCGACCGCAAGTATGCCTACCAGGCGGAGCTCGCCTGGATTCGCCTTGGCCTGCGGCAGGGGCTGATGGAGGACGATGAGGCGCTGGAGCGGATGGAGAGGCTTCGCTATGCGTGGCGCGGCGACCGGACGGAACTCTACCTGTTACGCAGCCTGGGGGAACTCTATCTCAATCAGCCGAACTACTTCGATGGTCTGGATGTCTACCGTACTGCCGTGAAGTACTTCCCGGGCGATCCGGTCGCGGAGGATCTGGCCGGTGAAATGACCGAGGTCTTCGAACAGCTCTTCCTCGAAGGCGGCGTCGATGAACTGCCGCCGCTGCGGGCGTTGGCGCTTTATGAGGAATTCAAGGAGTTGACGCCGGCCGGCGTGGCGGGGGATCGGCTGATCGAAAACATCGCCGATCGCCTTGCCGCCATCGACCTTCTGGAAGAGGCGGCGGAGAAGCTGGAGGAACTGCTGGCCGACGAGAACCGCCTGCCACCCGGCGAGGAACGGGTTCGGCTGAGTTCCAAACTCGCGCTCATCTATCTACTGGATAACGAACCCCAGAAGGCGGAAGAGGCGCTGGCCAAAGGCGGCGGCGATCTGGATTTCTTGGAAATCGATCCAGCCCTGCGAGCGGACCGCGACCGGTTAAGGGCACGCGCAAAGTTCCAGTTGGGCAACTATGACGAGGCGATCAAGGAACTGGCGGGGGATGTCAGCCTGGAGGCGGACATGTTGCGGCGGGACATCTATCGTCAAACCGAAAACTGGCAGGAATCGGCCAAGGTGCTGCAGCGTCTGGCGGGGAACCCGCCCGCCGACCCGGCGGAAGGTGTTGAAGGACAGACCGCCCGTTACGTCATCAACTGGGCGGTCGCCCTGTTCCAGAACGAAGACCGCGACGGTTTGCGCGATCTGGTCGATCTGTGGGGACCGACCATGGCGAACAGCAGCCTGTCGGGGGTGTTCGATTACATCACCAATCAGGAACGCCCGCCGACCGGTGGCGACGTGTTGCAGACCGTCGATCAGCTGATCGGTTCTCAGCGCTTCGACAACTTCCTGTCGGCCTATCGCGACCGCTTGTTCGCACCGCCCGAGCCTCCGAATGTCGAGGTCAGCGCATCCTGACCCGTATCCGGTGTCGTCGCACTATATCGGGTTGAAGCTCTGCACCAGACTGCCGACGACCAGGTACCACCCGTCGACCAACACGAAGAAGATGAGCTTGAACGGCAGTGAGATCATCACCGGCGGCAGCATCATCATCCCCATGGACATCAGGACCGACGCGATCACCATGTCGATGACGACGAAGGGGACGAAAAGCAGAAAGCCGATTTCAAAGGCGCGCTTGAGTTCCGATATCATGAAGGCGGGTATCAGGGCCCGCAGCGGCGTATCGGCCGGATTGTCGACGGCCGGCATGCCGCCGATGTCGAGAAAGAGCATCAGATCGCGGTCCCGAACATGCCGAAGCATGAACTCCCGGAACGGTGCGATTGCCAGTTCGAAGGCCTGTTCCTCCGAAATCCGTTCCTCGATCAGGGGCTGGATCCCGTCATTGTAGGATTGTTCCAGCGTCGGCTGCATGATGAAGAAGGTCAGGAACAGGGCGAGGCTGATCAGCACCGTGTTCGGTGGCGTCTGCTGCGCGCCGAAGGCGGTCCGCAGCAGCGAGAAGGCGATAATCAGCCGCGTGAAACTGGTGATCATGACCAACAGTGACGGGGCAAGGGACAGCACCGTCAGCAGCGCGATCAACTGTACCAGGCGACCGGTCACCGTCCCGCCTTCGCCGATATCGATATTGATCGACTGGGCGAAGGCCGGCAGCGCGGGCAGGATCATCAGGGCTACCGCAATCGGGAGGACGGGGAGCAGTCGACGAAGGAATGTCGTCATGCGGCGGGTCATGCGTCCTGCCTTTCCTCTGACGCCGTCGCTGTCGCCGGTTTTCTACGTATCTGACGGACCATGGCATCCAGGCGGGTGGCTACACCGGCGGGTGTCGGCATCTTCTCCTGGTCGCTTTCGTCCGGCGCGTCGATATCGGATTCGACGATCCGGTCGCCATTCGGGCCGAGAAGCAGGAGGTGTTCCTTGCCATCGCGCCGTACCAGCATCAGTCGGCGCCGTGGATCGAGGGGCAGCGTTTCGATAATGGACAGACGCCGCGCCCCGGTACGGTTTCGCGGCATGGTGAGGGCGCCCGGACCGAACCGCCGCAGCATCAATGCCACGAATCCGATCAGGCCCAGAACGAATATCAGGGCTAGAACGAATTGTGCGTAATCGGCGGGGTCCATCCGTACGTTCGGCCTTCTGATCGACGCAGAGAGTCTGTCGGCCGACCCACTCAATTCGGAAAGTACCGAATATTAGCGCGGATCCAGGTCCGGCGGAGACCGACCATTCAGAGCGTAAACGTAGCGAAGGATTTCCGCCACAGCGATGAAGGCCTCGACTGGGATCTCCTCGCCGACCTCAGTGGCTGCCAGGATCTCGACCAGATCGGAGTCGGAGCGAACGGGAATGTCCAGCTCCTCCGCCATTTCGATAATTCTTTCAGCAAGATAGCCACGGCCGCTCGCGCTGACGACTGGCGCCTGATCGGCGTTGTCCGGCTTGTAGGTCAGGGCGACCGCGACGGATTCCGGAACAGCGTCGGACTCTGTATCCGCCGGCGTGGGGGCGCGCTTCGAGAACGGGCGCTTTGAACGGTTCATTCCGATACTCCGCTTGAGCCCGAAGAGTATGCGGCAGATTCTTTATAAATTTCAATGGGTTTTGTGAGCTTCTCGATTCTTTGAATTCGATGGTTTGAGTAAAACATTATGGTATTCTGGTCGTAAAGTTAAGTTACCTTTTTTGAGAGGGGGTAATTCACAATGATAATCCGTAAAATGAATTTTATACTAGAATATATCCGGTTTCATCATGAGGCAAATCAAGATAATTTCTTGAAATGCTCTGAGTTCAGGATGAGCAGGTGCGAATCGCTTGGTCGATAGAGAAAGTTGGCACGGTGATTGCTTAAATGTCGTCGTGGGGTCGCGATACCGGAGGAGAGACCGGTGACCCGACGAAAACTGGAGAGAGGACAGATCCGATGGGAATGGGAAATACCGCCCTTTTCGGAATGATGACCGAAAAAATGGCCTGGTTGGGTCAGCGTCAGCGCGTGCTGGCGCAGAACATCGCCAATGCCGACACACCGGATTACAACGCGCGCGACCTGAAGCCGCTCAGCTTCAAGGATTCGATGTCCCGAGAGGCCGCGCCGGTTTCGCTGTCGGTTTCCGACCCGCGTCACGTCGCGCTGCCCAAGCAGAATTCGCAGTTCCGCGAAAATCAGGCGGACAAGACCTACGAAGTCTCGATTGACGAGAACAGCGTGGTTCTGGAAGAGCAGATGATGAAGATGAGCCAGACTGCGGGCGATTTCACGCTGGCCACCAACATCTATCGCAAATACATGCAGCTTCACCGCGCGGCGCTCGGCCGCGGCGGCCAGGGCGGCTGATAGCCGGTTCGGCAGGAGGACAGGACAATGGACGATTTTCGCGCTTCGATGTTCATCGCCGGGTCGGGTATGCGGGCCCAGGGCGTTCGCCTTCGGGTGATCTCGGAAAACATCGCCAACGCCGATTCCGTGGCGGACACACCCGGCGGCGATCCCTATCGACGCAAGGTCATCACCTTCAAGAACGTCATGGATGACGCCTTGCAGGCCGATGTGGTACGGGTTCGGGAGATCGGCGAGGATCCGTCGGATTTCGAACTGCAGTTCGACCCGTCGCATCCGGCGGCAAACGAGGACGGATACGTCCAGTTGCCGAATGTAAGCACGCTGATTGAAAGCATGGACATGCGGGAGGCAAGCCGCAGTTATCAGGCGAACCTGCGCATGGTCGAAATGGCGAAGACGATGTTCTCGCAGACCGTGAGCATTCTTCGCTGACGCCTGATGCCCGGCCGTTCGGGAGGGAGAGACCTGAACGGCAAAATCGGGTAGGATGTCAGGAGACGCCGTGTAGCGGGTGGGACCGAACTTCGCGGCGGAAAGGAGAGAGACGATGGCAATCGATCCGATGACAGCCGCTGCGGCCTACCGCGCGAATTCGGGGGCGGGCCGGGCCTTTGAGACAGGCTCTCAGGACGGCCCTACCGAAACCAGCGGATCCAGCTTTGTCGATCTGGTCCGCGGTGCGGCAAAGGAAGCCATCGATACGAATTATCAGGCGGAGGAAGTGACCGCCCGGGCCATGGCCGGACAGGCAAATGTTACCGAGGTCGTGACCGCGCTGGCGGAGGCGGAAAGCACGCTGAATACCATCGTGACCGTGCGCGATCGTGTCATTTCGGCCTATCAGGAAATCCTTCGCATGCCGATCTGATCCGGCTTGGCCGGGGACGGAATCGGATAGTCTGTTTCGCGTGCCACCGGTGGGGTGGCATGCCGGCGTTCGACGGAAGGACGATGAACGAAGCTCAAGCACTCGATGTCGCGCGTGAGGCGGTTTACGCCTTGCTGATCGTGTCAACCCCGCTGATGGTCATCGGGCTGGCGGTCGGTCTGGCAATCGCCATTTTTCAGGCGCTGACGCAGATTCAGGAAGTGACCCTGACCTTTGTTCCGAAGATCATCGTGATCTTCCTGTCGCTGTTGGTCCTGTTGCCCTTCATGTTGCGGCAACTGACCGACCTGACGATGTTCCTGATGGACAAGATCGTGGCGATCGGCTGACCGCAAACCCTCCCGAAGGGCCGCCGCAATGCTTCAGGCCGTACTGACGGCAGAAGTGTTCACAGTCTTCATGGTGTTCGCCCGCGTCGGCAGCGCCTTTGTCATGCTGCCTACGATCGGGGAACAGTTTCTCAGCCCGCGGGCGCGCCTGGCCCTGGCGGTCATGATTGCGCTGGTTGTGGCGCCCGCGGTGGAGCCGGTCATTCCGGCCCTTCCGCCGACATTGTCGGGCATGCTAGGGCTGCTGTTCATCGAGATCCTGGTCGGCCTGTTCATCGGGACCGCCGCACGACTGCTGTTCATGGCGCTGGCGATCGCCGGATCGTTCTACAGCTTCATGAGCGGCCTCGCGAGTGCGCTCATGTTCAACCCGTTGGCCGCCGATCAGGGCGCGCTGCTGTCGATCTTCTTTTCGCTGGTCGGCATTCTGCTGCTGTTCGCGACGGATGGGCACCATCTGTTGATCCGCGCGGTCGTGGAGAGCTATTTGCTGTTCGAGCCCGGCGTCTATCCGATGATCGGCGACATGGCCGATGTCATCGCGCAAACGGTGACGAACTCCTTCCGTCTGGGCCTGCAACTGGCCGCGCCCATCGTGGTCATCGCGCTGTTGTTCTATGTACTGCTGGGACTCCTGGCGCGCCTGATGCCGCAGATGCAGGTCTTCTTCATCGCCATGCCACTGCAGATCATGATGGGGCTGTACTTGTTGATGATTACCCTGAGCGCCACCATGATGTGGTTTCTGAAGGAGTATCATGCCTTCCTCGGCCAGTTTCTGCCGTATTGAAGCGCCAGGTGACGGGACATGTCTGAACAACCGGACGATTCACAAAAAACAGAGGAACCCACCTCGAAACGGCTGGCCGACGCCCGATCGAAGGGTCAGGTGGCGGTCAGCCGTGAAATCAATACCTGGGTCCTGCTGTTCGGGACGGGGCTGATGATTGCCCTGGTCTTCCCGACCCTGATGCACGATCTGGCCCGGATCTTCACGGCATTCTTGGAGCGGCCTCATGATCTGCTCACGGATCGCGGCGGTCTGGGTGCCGTCACGTCTGAACTCGTGCTGGCGGTGGCGGGAATCCTGGCGGTGCCGATGGCCATCTTCGTCGTTCTGGCGCTGGCATCGGGTGTCGCGCAGACGGGCTTCAATTTCGCCACCAAACCGATTGAGCCGGAACTCAGCAAGATTTCACCCATGAAGGGGCTGCAGCGGCTGTTTTCGGCAAAGCAGCTGGTGGAGTTCGTCAAAGGCCTGATCAAGATCGTACTGGTCGGCATAATCGGCGTCGTTCTGCTGATGCCGGAAATGGAGCGAATCGACACCTTGCCGTCGATGCCGGTATCCGAACTGATGTACGAGATTCAGGCGCTGGTGCTGCGAATCTTCATCGGAATCCTCGCCTTTCTGCTGGTCATTGCCATTCTGGACGTCCTGTTCCAGCGCATGCAGCATATCAAGCAACTGCGCATGACGAAGCAGGAAGTGAAGGAGGAATACAAGAACACCGAAGGGGACCCGCAGGTGAAAGGGCGGCTGCGGCAGATCCGCATGCAGCGTGCCCGCGAGCGCATGATGCAGTCGGTCCCGTCGGCTGATGTCGTGGTAACCAACCCGACCCATTTCGCGGTCGCGCTTTCCTATAAGCCGGAAGAAATGGAAGCGCCGATTCTGGTCGCCAAGGGGCAGGATCTCGTCGCCCAGCGCATTCGCACCCTGGCGGAAGAGCATGACGTGGCGATTGTCGAAAACCCGCCCCTGGCCCGCGCCCTCTATGCCTCCGTCGAAATCGACCAGGAAGTGCCGCCGGAGCACTATGAAGCGGTGGCGAAGGTCATCTCCTACGTCTTCGGCCTGTCCGGAAAGAGGATGCCCGGATGATCGGCAACTGGTTCAGTGGTGGCGGTAAGCGGCAGGCTGTCGTGGAAAAGGACCGCGCCCGGGCACGGGCGGTGGCATTGGCCGCCAGTTCGGCGCTGGATGCGGTTGTCCTGACGGTGGAACTGGACGGCACGGTGTCCGACTGTGCGGATGGCATCGGGCTTTTTCCCACGGGCGTGTCGCCTGCATCGGTCGATGAGGCGATCGATCTTCTGGGGGGGATGCGCGATCTGCGGGACACCGTATCCATCGTCCGGGCCCGCGCCGAGCGCCCCGATCACGCCGAGGAGGAGCATGATGATCGCGGTCAGCCGGTGGTCGCCATACCCGCCGGTTCCGGTGGCGGACGGTCGGAGGAAGTACGCTGGATCACGGTCGAGGCGCGGCGGATCGAAACCTCGGACGACCCGATGGAGTGTCGCTCGGTTTTGGTTTTTCGGGAAGTCACTGAGGAACGGCGTCGCGCCGACGCCACGGAACGCCGGCTGGCCCTGATGAATCGGGCTTTGGACCGGGCCCCCTTCGGTCTGGTCGTGCTGGACGCGGATGGTCAGGTCCGCGATACGAATACCGCCTTTCGCCGCCTGATCGGCGGACGTCCGGTTTCCGGCAAGGATTTCGCCGACCTGTTCGTAGTGGATGATCAGGAACGTCTGAGCGAAATGCTGAAGATGTTGTGCGAAACGCCGGGCGACGCCCCCAATGTGGCGCCGATCGATCTGCGCCTGAATTCGGAGGAGGAGCGGGTGGTGACGATCTACGCCAACCGCACCATCATTCCCGAACGGGAGCGCCACGGCGTTCTGATTCACGCGATTGACGCCACGGAGCGAAAGCGGCTGGAAACGCAATTCGCACAGTCCCAGAAGATGCAGGCCGTGGGACAGCTTGCCGGCGGGATTGCGCACGATTTCAACAATGTGCTGACGGCGATCATCGGGTTCTGCGACCTGCTGCTTCAGCGCCATCAGCCCGGCGACCCCTCTTTTGCCGATGTGATGCAGATTCAGCAGAATGCCAATCGGGCTGCCGGCCTGACACGGCAGTTGTTGGCCTTCTCGCGGCAGCAGACGATCCGTTCCCGCCTCGTCGATGTGACGGATACGCTGGCGGAACTGGCAAATCTGCTGCGCAGGCTTCTTGGTGAAAGCATCGAGCTGTCCATGATCCACGGGCGCGATCTGTGGAATGTCCGGGGCGATCGCGGACAGTTGGAGCAGGTCATCATCAACCTTGCGGTCAATGCCCGGGACGCCATGGAACGCGGCGGTCGGTTGATCGTTCAGACAGACAATTTCTCCTCGGACCGACCGTATCAGATGCGTGAGGAAGTCATGTCCGCCGGGGAATATGTCACGATCACGGTTACCGATACCGGGATGGGCATGACCCCGGAAGTGTTGAGCCGAATCTTCGAGCCCTTTTACACGACCAAGGAGGTCGGGCAGGGGACAGGCCTGGGGCTTGCCATGGTCTATGGCAGCGTCAGCCAGATGGGCGGCTTCGTGGTTGCCCATTCCGACGGCCCCGGCAAGGGCGCTTCCTTCAGCTTGTACCTGCCGCGGGCTCAGGCAACGGCGAAGGATGCGGCAGACACTGCAAAGGGCACCGAAACGGCGGAGCTGACCGACGACACCGGTGGCGAGCGAATCCTGCTGGTCGAGGACGAAGACGCCGTGCGGCTGTTCAGTGCCCGCGCCCTGCGATCCAAGGGGTATGAAGTCACCGAGGCGCGGACCGGGGAGATCGCCCTGGAAATCCTGGCGGACGCGTCGTTCGACCTGCTGATCACGGATATGGTGATGCCGAAGGTCGATGGTGCCACCCTGATCCGGGAGGCGCGCCGGGCCATGCCCGACCTGCCGGTCATCTGCATTTCAGGTTACACGCGGGAATCCGTCGCCAAGGAGGTGGCGGAACTGCCCAAGGTCAGCTTCCTGTCAAAACCGTTCTCTCTGAAACAGCTCTCGACACGCGTGCGCAGTTCGCTCGAATCGGCGATCAAGTCCTCCTGATCGGACGGTCCCGGCAAGTCCATACCGAATTCGGTGCTAATCCGGAACGATCTGGAACAGGGGCGGGGAGAATTGCGAATTCCCGTCATACTATTCTTTTTTCGACGACAATTATTCCTCGACAATGAGAACAAAAAAAGACTTTGTGGAAAAGAACAATTCGTGTACGGTCATGCCAGTTGCATCGGAAACGCGGCTGTGACAGGAAGGACGCACCAATGACGCAAGCGGCACTCCGCCTAGTGGGCAAGGACGAGATGGACAAACAAAAAGCACTGGAAGCGGCCCTGGGCCAGATCGAACGATCCTTCGGGAAGGGCTCGATCATGAAGCTCGGCCAGCAACAGTCGCTGGATATCGAAGCGGTCTCCACCGGCTCCCTGGGGCTGGACATTGCGCTCGGCATCGGTGGCGTGCCGAAGGGGCGGATCATCGAAGTGTTCGGCCCGGAAAGTTCGGGCAAGACGACCCTGGCTCTGCATGTCGTCGCTGAAGCTCAGAAGACCGGTGGAACCTGTGCCTTTGTCGACGCGGAACATGCGCTAGACCCGGTCTATGCGCGCAAGCTTGGCGTCAATGTCGACGAATTGCTGATCTCTCAGCCTGATGCCGGTGAGCAGGCGCTGGAGATTGCGGATACGCTGGTGCGTTCGGGCGCGGTCGATGTGCTTGTGATCGACTCGGTCGCAGCGTTGGTGCCGCGCGCAGAGCTGGAAGGCGAAATGGGCGACAGTCATGTCGGCCTTCAGGCCCGCCTGATGAGTCAGGCCCTGCGCAAGTTGACCGGCTCGATCAAGCGCTCCAATTGCCTGGTGATCTTCATCAACCAGATTCGCATGAAGATCGGCGTCATGTTCGGAAGCCCGGAAACCACGACCGGCGGTAATGCGCTGAAGTTCTACGCCTCGGTGCGTCTCGATATTCGCCGTATCGGCCAGATCAAGGACAAGGACGAGGTCGTCGGGAACCAGACCCGCGTCAAGGTCGTCAAGAACAAGGTCGCGCCGCCGTTTCGAATGGTCGAGTTCGATATCATGTATGGCGAGGGCATCTCGAAGACCGGCGAACTGCTCGATCTGGGCGTCAATGCCGGGATCGTCGAGAAGTCGGGGTCCTGGTTCTCCTACAGCGGCAACCGTATTGGTCAGGGGCGTGAAAACGCCAAGCGTTTCCTGTCCGAAAACACGGATGTCGCGGGCGAGATCGAACGGTCCATTCGCGAGAAGGCGGGCATTCTCTCGTCCAACATGCTGGACCGGCCCGATGAGGACGAGAAGAAGGAAGCCGACCTCAGCCCAGAGGATGCGCCGGACGCCTGATCCGGACAATGAAGCATTTCCCGGTCGTTTGAAGTTGAAGCGGCCGATATGTTGCCGGCAGAGCACCGCGACCGGCGGGGGGATCGTCCTCCCGCCGGTCGTACTTTGTGTCAGCCGGTGCGCCACTCTCTGGCGAGGGCCACAAACTCCGTAACGGATAGTTCTTCGGCCCGCCGGGTTGCCGCAATCCCGGCTCTGCCCAGAAGTGCCTCCGCCGGTATGCCGAGGGATTTCAACGATCCGCGCAGCATCTTGCGGCGTTGCCCGAATGCGGCCTGGGTAATTTTCTCCAGGTCCTCCATTCGGCAATCCGTGGGGCCCGGAACACGGGGCACGAGACTGACGACGCTGGAGGATACTTTCGGCGGTGGGGTGAAGGCCTGTGGCGGCAGCGTCAGCGCAATGCGCGTTTCGCACCGCCAGTTGCACAGTACCGAAAGCCGCGAATAGGCGGAATCCCGGGGGCTGGCGACAATCCGATCCGCGACCTCCTTCTGGAACATCAGGGTCAAGCCGGCAAGAGCGTCTGCCTGCCTCAACCAGCCGATCAGTAGCGGTGTCGCGATGTTGTAGGGCAGGTTGGCCACGATCCGGATTGGACCGGGGCCCAGCGCCGTGACGTCGACATCCAGTGCATCCTCCTGAAGGATGGTCAGTTGTCCCGCCGCGGCGTCGACCAGCGGCTGCAGTGCCGTGATGCACCGCACATCCTTTTCGATCGCGACAACTTTCTGCGCGCCTTCCAGAAGCAATCCACGGGTCAGCCCTCCAGGGCCTGGACCGATTTCGACGATCGTTCCCTGGTCAATGGCACCTGCCGCGCGCGCAATCTTGGATGTCAGATTGAGATCGAGCAGGAAGTTCTGTCCCAGGGACTTACGTGCGGCGAGACCGTGGTCGGCGATCACGCTGCGAAGCGGCGGCAGGGCCGCAACCGCATCCCGGACACTCATGCCGCCTTGTCCCGGTGCTGCGCCATCCGCCCGGCCATTTGAATTGCCGCGACCAGACTGTCGGGTCGGGCCTTACCGGTTCCGGCCAGATCGAAGGCGGTTCCATGATCCGGAGAGGTCCGGATGAAGGGCAAGCCCAAGGTGACATTAACGCCGCCATGAAAGTCGAGGGTCTTCACCGGGATCAGCGCCTGATCATGGTACATGCAGATTGCCACGTCGTACCGTTCGCGGGCCTCTGCATGGAACATGGTGTCGCCGGGCAGGGGGCCGCAAATGTTGAGGCCTTCACTGCGCAGCTGATCGAGGGCGGGCGCGATGATTGTCTGTTCCTCGGTCCCCAGGGCGCCGCCTTCACCGGCGTGAGGGTTCAAACCGGCCACTGCGAGGCGTGGTGTTGTCAGCCCGAACCAGCGGATCAGGTCGTGATGAACGATCCGGCAGGTGTCGACGATCAGCTCAGGGGTAAGAGTGGTCGCGGCAGCGCTCAGGGAGACGTGGACAGTGACCGGCACTGCGCGAAGCTGATCGTTTGCCAGCATCATGACGGTGCGGGGAACGTTACCAAGTTCCGCCAGAAACTCCGTATGTCCGGGATGGTGAAATCCGGCCTGATACAGAATGCCCTTGTGGATGGGATTGGTGACGAGCCCGGAGGCTGTTCCTGCCATGCAGAACGACACGGCCGCTTCGATGGAGCCCAGAACAGCCCGTCCGTTCTCCGGGTTCGGGCGTCCGGGTTCGACCGGGGCAGGCAGGGACAGCGGCAATACCGGCAGCGCGTTATCAAAAACGGCGCCGGCCTCGTCGGGGCTGTCGATCTCGCTGATCGGCAGTGCCGGGTCTATGGCGGTCAGTCGGGCCGGATCATCTATCAGGGCAAATACCGGCAGGTTTAGAGAGTTCCGCGCCTTCCAGGCGGCAATGGCAATCTCGCCGCCAATTCCGGCAGGCTCTCCCATCGTGACGACCAGCGGCCTTTCCGGTTCATTAGGCAAGACCGGATCCTCTACAGCCGGATGTCGATAAATGCCTCGCGGCGAAGGTCCCGCATCTTGCGGCGGACGAGCAATTCCAGGCGTTGGGTTCCCAACCGTTCCTGGATCTGAACGCGGCTCGGCAGGCTCAGGCCGGGGTCGCTGCGCTCGCAAATGGTGACCAACAGGATCGCGTTGCCGTTGTCGATCGGATCCGAGGTCTGGCCGGGTTGCAGGGAGGCAATGGCTTCTTGCACCTGACCGGGAAGTTCCCCCAGCTTAATGTCCCGCGCGGCCGCCACATTGGCGCCTTCCCGGCTGTCGCCATAGCGTTTCAGTGCGTCGCAACTGTCGATTCCGGGCATCGCCGCTCTTAAGTCCTGAACAATGGCCTGGCGATCCTGGTCGGACGCATGTCCCGGCACGCGCTGGATCAGTTGAAACAGGCTGACTTCGGTATTGGACGGATCCCGTCCGATCCGCTGTACGTCGGTGACATAGAGGAGATAATAGCCGGCGAAGGTTCGGATCGGGGCGGAAATCATACCCGGCTGCAGATCGGCCAGTGCATCGTCCAATTCTTCCGGCAACTGACCCGGCGCGATCCAACCCAGATCGCCCCCTTGCGCGGCTGACCCGCTTTCAGAGAAACTGTTCGCAACACTTGCGAAATCCGCACCGCCTCGAATCTGGCTCAGAAGGCGTTCCGCATCCTGGCGGACCTGGTTGTCCTCATCGGGATTGTCGACGCCGAGAAAGATTTCATAGGTTCGTTTCTGCGGTTGGTCGGAGACTTGACGCAGGCGTTCAAGCTCCTCGTCAATCTCCTCTTCGCCGACTTCAACCTGGCGCGCCAGCCGTCGACCGGCATATCGGGCCCAGGCAAGCTGCGAGCGGATCTGTACGCGCAGTGTTTCGATTTCGATGCCGCGAGAGGCAAGGAAAGCGGGAAATTGCACCGGGGGAATGTTGTTGCGCTCCGCAAGCACTCGGATTTCGTCATCCACCTCGCGATCGGAAATCGTGACGCCGTTGCTTTCCGCCTCCTGAACCTGAAGACGCTCGTCGATGAGGCCGCGCAGGACCTGGGGCATCAGACGCTGCCGGGTCTGTTGGTCGAGCCGCAGGTTGGAAGACAAGGCGACAAGACGCAGCCGTTGTTCAAGATCGAGCACCGAAATGATGTCGTCATTCACGACCGCCGCGATCCGCATGAGGTTCTGCTGTGCGCTCGCGGTTTGAGGTGCTGCGACAAATCCCGGCACGGCGACAGCCATTGCGGCCATTGTCAGAGCACATGCCCGGCACAGCGTACCGATCCGATTAGCCATTACTAGAACTCCACCTCGCCCAGTGTCTTGTAGGTCAGGCGAAACAACAGGGAATCTTCCTCCTCAACATCGGCGCTTCGCGTGAAGGTTCGCACATACCGTCCGGAGAAGATAAAGCATTCGTCTTCGTAGATAAGCCCTGCAGAGTGGGAAAGCGAGCCCCCGCCTTCTTCCAGGTCCTGCAGTGTCGCCAACTGGGTCGACCAGTAGTCGTTGAACTGATTGTTGAGACTTAAGGACAGTTCTTCAATGGCGGCCGCGGAGGGATCAAGATTGTCGCGCACGAAGGTATAATTCGCATTGATCCGGAAGCCTTCCCCGCCGGTGCTGAGCGTCAACTCATTCCGGTTTGCCAGAAAATCATCGGCCTGAAAGTTGAAGCGATAGAAGGCGGAGAAGTATTGGTTGGGCGAGATTTCCAGGCGACCGACCCAATCCGAGCGTTCGTTTTCGATTCCGGTATCGCGCTTCAGGTCCTGATCCGGGTGCAGGCGGTAGCTTTGTCCGATAAAGAAGGCGAAGCGGCCACCGTCATCTCCGTAATGCGCAAGATTCATGCCCGCGACGACCTTCTGGCCGGTCTCAACCCGGTCGAGTCCGTTCGATCGGTTGGCGGACAGGATGTTGATGTCGTCGGTTTCGAAGACAATGCTGTCGTTATTGGGAATATCTTCGTTGTTTCCGCCATTGGGCGCCGCATGCAGGGCCACAATGGGTTCGATGACCTGCCTGCCACCGACCGAATATCGCGCCATCGGATAGCGGGTCTCCGCACTGATACGCGGAACGACGCGCCCGGTCAGGCCATCGTCGACGGCGCGTCCGGCATCGTCATTCCGGCCGGATTGATCCACGTTGTAGACGTCGCCGCGCAGACTGCCGCTCAAGGTCGTGACCAGTCCGAAATCGGCAATGATTTCGCGCCGGTAGCCCGCCTGGAGTGAAAAACGCTGGCTGTCGGCATCGTCCCCGTCGGTAAGGCCGCGGAAATTTGCATCCAGCGACCACCGCCCGCCCATGCTGTCGGCCTCTCCCAGCCCGTTATAGTCCAGCAACGGCAGGATCAGCGGCGTGTCCGATCGCTGACCCTGACGGAGATTTTGGAAGGAATAGGTGCGCGCCGAGGAATAGTTCCGTCCGCGGAAGCCTTCCGCATAGGCCTCCGAGGTCATTGAATCCCCGGGGTTTTCCCAGAACGAGAACTTCCGGAGGTAGGTCTGGTCGGTTGATCGGTTCACATCCCAACCCCAGCGCCATGTCTCATCGACCATGAACTGGCCTTCACTGAAGAAATGTCCGCGGAACACATCCTCTTCGATCCGCTCGACGTCGGGGGAGCCAATCTTTTCGTCGGTAATGGTGAAACTGCCGGAGGTCTCCAGATAGCCCTTGTCGAATGCCTCGCGATATTCGCCTGAATAGATCACGCCCTGATCACCGGTCAGGATCGGGTCCAGTGTGGCGTCCTTGTCCGGGGCGATGTTCCAGAAGAATGGCGTACGCAGGAACCAGCCGGTATTTGTCTTGGACCCGAAACTCGGGGCCAGGAACCCGGTGCGGCGCTTCACCGTCGGGTCGGGGTGCGTGAAATATGGGGAGTATGCGACCGGTACACCGTACATTTCGAGCACGGCATCGTAGTACTCGACCTGCTGCGCGGATTGATCGTGAATGACCCGCTCCGCCTTGACCTGCCATAGTGGCGCGCGGCTTGGGTCTTCCTTGCAGACCTCGCAAGGGGAATAGACCGCCTTTGCCATTTCCGTGACGTCGCCATTGCTGCGCCGGCCACCGGCCGCGGCGATGCGGGCATTGTCCGCCAGCAGGATGCGCAGGTTCTCGATCGTACCGTCCCGCATGTCCTCCGACAGTTCGACGTAATCGGCGAAGATGACCTCGCCGGTCGGCTCCAGAATGCGAATGTTGCCGGAGGCGGTTACCGTCTTGGCATTCTGGTTGTAGCTCAGCGTATCGGCGAGGAGGATACGGTCGCCATGGGCGATCTCGACATCGCCGCGGGCGACGATGACGCCCAGATCCTGATCGTGACTGACTTCTTCCGCACGCAGCAGAATCGGTAAACCTTCCTGGTCAAAGGACTGCGCCACGGCCGGTTGATCGGA
This sequence comes from Alphaproteobacteria bacterium, assembly GCA_033344895.1. Lineage (NCBI taxonomy): Bacteria > Pseudomonadati > Pseudomonadota > Alphaproteobacteria > Alphaproteobacteria bacterium. The sequence goes on along the minus strand of JAWPMN010000001.1, from coordinate 4,379,454 downwards.
TACGGACTGCGCCAGGGCGGACGGTGCGGACAGGGATGTCGCGCAAGCCAGCAGTGCTGCCCCAATGGCAAAATTCAGCGCACGCGACGCCATCAACCGTCCTCCAGATGCAGCAATGCCGTAATTCCCAACATCATTGCGACCCCCGCCGGCATCCAGGCCGCGAAAACCGCCGGAATGCTCATGGAAAGACCCAATGCGTGTACGACATTGGTAAAGAAATACAAAATGAACCCGCTGACCACACCGCCGATAATCATCATGCCGGTGGAGGATCTTCGGGAAACCTTGATCGAGAAGATTGCCGCGATCAGGACCATGGCACACAGCAATGCCGGCAGGGCAAGCAGGCTGTGCAGGTACAGCCGATGGGCGTTGGCACTGAACCCGGCATCTTCCATGGTGCCGATGAACTTCGGCAGTTCCCAGAATGACAGCGTATCGGCCGAGGCGAAACTGTCCTGGATGCCTTCCATAGTCAGTTCCGTGGCAAGGCGATAGACCTCAACCTGGCGGGTGTCGCCCCCCGGCACGGAAAGATAGGCGTCGCGCAGTTCCCAGTAACCCTTGCGGAGTACCGCCGTCGCAGCGTCGATGCGACCGACGAACCTGTCCTGATCCTCAAGTTGAAAGACCACGACGCCTTCCAGAAAGGCCTCGTCGCCGGCGCCTTTGACATCCTTTGCATGGATGACGGCACGCGCATCCTGCTTGCCCTGGCGCAGCCAGACGCCAGTTTCAGAGACCGCAAACTCCGCCCGGTTCTTGCCGAGATACTTGCCTTCCAGCGTTTCATAGTGCGAACGCATCGCCGCGGCGAAAGGATTGAACGTCGTGACCAGGATGACCCCGACAAGGAAGGTGATGACCAGGGGTGCGGTCAGAAACTGCCATGCGGACACACCCGCCGCGCGGCTGATCACAAGCTCATTCGACTTGGCCAGGCGCCAGAAGCACATCATGCCGCCCAGCAGCACCGCAAAGGGGAGCATGTCCTGGACCAGATGCGGCAGTTTCAGGAGCGACATCTGGATCAGGACATCGGTTGTCACTTCCTGCTTGCCGGATGCCCGGCGCAGCAGTTCCACGATGTCGAACATCGCGACAACGGCCAGAAGGGTCAGGAAGACACAGGAAAACCAGAAGGTGAACTGGCGTCCCATGTAGAACGAAAGCGTTCGTGAGAAGTGCATCCCCCTGGCCCCCGATCCCGATTATTCCGCCGCGGCCAGCGCGGTGCTGTCGGCGCTGCGCCGACGGTGCTTGCGCGGCCGCAGGACGAAGTAAAGTCCGACCAGGGTCGGGACGGCGACGTTCAGATAGATTGCCGGCCAGAGCCTGAGGTCGGTGCCTGCGGCAGAAACGGCCGACATGTGTCCGACCAGGACTAAAATCATCGCCGTGACCGCGCCGATAAGGGAAATCAGATTGCCCTGGCGTGAAAAGCCGCCGCGCAGGACGAAGGCCAGGGCTACGACGGAATAGGCAATCGGCAACAGCGCTGTCGCCAATCGATTGTGTCCTTCGGCCCTTAGCTTGTCGGCATAGTATCTGTCGTTCGTATTGGACATGTCCGGGTTGAACAGGGCCGGAAGCAGGCGCTCCTCAGGTTGACGCCAGCCGGGATTGTGACCCTTTGCCGGTCCGCCAATGTCGATCACGGTGCGATCGAACTCGACCAGGTGCAGGGTTCCGTCCTGAAAGGTCTGGCGGCTGCCGCGCACCACCAGGATACGCGGTCCGGATTCCGTTTCGACGACGGCGCCCCGTTCAGCCATGATCGTGTAGGGCGCCTCGGGGTCTTCCTGATTGTGGTACAGAATGCCGAAAAGCTCCGCCCCCTCGCGCTCCTTGACGAACAGGGTGATCGTTGAATCCACCGTCGTGAAGCGGCCTTCATGCAGAAGCGCCGCCCCCCATTGTGAACGGTTCTTTTCCACGTGAAAGCGCATCTCCTGGGCGGCCTTGGGCATGATGTAAAGGGTCATGCCCAGACACACGATGCTTGCCAGCACGGCGACGACAAGCCCGGGCTTGGCAAGGGACGCCGTGCTCATGCCCGCCGACCGCATGACAACCAGTTCGCTGTCGTTGATCATGCGGTTGTAGGTGAACAGCATCGCGCCGAAGAGCGCGATGGGCATGACCAGGGCGACGAAGCGCGGCACCATCAGCGATGCCATGAAGGCGAATTCCGTAAGCGGCAGTCCGCGATTTACGATCAGATCAATCAGGCGTACTGACTGCACGAGCATGACCGCAACGCAGAGCACGACGGTCGCGAACACCGTCACGCCGACCACCTGTCGCATTATATAGCGGTTAATGCGTTTCATTCTTACCAGATATCGCGTTGTGCGCTTTGCTTGAACCGTGCTTGGAATAATTATCAGAAAGCAATTGATTCTGCACGATTTTTATCGCCATCAATCCCTAAAAATACTTTCAGATACTTGGCGCATGCGGAAATCTTGCAGCCGCGCCGGATTTCCGATTCGGGACCCCGCAGGCGGGTTCCTTTTCCCGACCGGCGGCGATAAAGTCAAGGCTGCTCGGCAAAATGTGAACAGGCCGGGCCCGCATTCATGCCGGGCTTTTCTGCCGGCGACTTCCTGCCCCAAACACTGAGGACGGTTCGAATATGAAGATCAGTTTTTCCGACAAGATGGACCTGCCGAAATCCGGAATGCTTGCCGTGGGTGTCGAAGAGGGCGGACATCTGCCGCCCGCCGCCCGGGCGGTCGACGAGGCATCCGGCGGCGCGGTGTCGCGGGCGCTGGCCGGCAACCGCTTCAACGGCAAGAAGGGGGACAGCTTGACCCTGATCGCCCCGGCAGGGATGGAATGCGCGCGTATCGCGCTGTTCGGGGTCGGCAAAGGACTGCAGCCGCTCGATTGGCTGTCGGTCGGTGGCAAGCTGGTCAAAGCCGGCAACGGCGCGGGCGACAAGCAGATTTCGGTCCATCTGGATTGCGGGGCGGACGATCTGTCAGCCGCGGCGGCTGATCTGGCAGAGGGCGCGATGCTGGGCGCCTATCGTTTCGACAAATACTTCACCAAGAAGAAGGCGGATGAGAAGCCTTCGGTCAAAGGCGTGTCGATCCACCTGGCATCCGCTGCGGAAGCCAGGAAAGCCTTCAAGCCGCGCGCCGCCGTCGTGGAAGGGGTCTATCTGACCCGCGACGTCGTGTCTGAACCGCCGAACGTCATCTATCCGGAAAGCCTTGCCAATGTCTGCAAGGAGCTTGAGGAGCTGGGCGTCAAGGTCGACATCCTGAACGAAAAGAAGATGGCGAAGCTCGGCATGGGCGCGCTGCTTGGTGTGGGCCAGGGCTCGACCCGGGAAAGCTTCCTCGTCTCCATGCGTTGGGACGGCGGTGCAAAGAACAAGGCGCCCGTCGCCTTCGTCGGGAAGGGCGTGACCTTCGATACCGGCGGGATATCGCTGAAGCCCGGCCCCGGCATGGAGGAGATGAAATGGGACATGGGCGGGTCCGGTACCGTCATCGGCCTGATGAAGGCCTTGGCGGGACGCAAGGCAAAGGTCAACGCCGTGGGCGTCGTCGGTCTGGTTGAAAACATGCCGGACGGCAATGCGCAGCGTCCGGGCGATGTGGTCACGTCGATGTCCGGCCAGACGATCGAGATCCACAATACCGACGCAGAGGGCCGTCTCGTGCTGGCGGATGCGCTTTGGTACACGCAGCAGGAATTCAAGCCCAAGACCATCATTGATCTGGCAACGCTGACCGGGGCGATCATCATCTCCCTGGGGCATGAATATGCTGGCCTGTTCTCAAATGACGACGATCTTTCGGAACAGCTTTCCGCCGCCGGGAACGCCAGTGGCGAGAAGGTCTGGCGGCTGCCGCTGGGCGATGCCTATGACAAGTTGCTGACTTCCGACTGCGCGGACATGAAGAACATTGGTGGCCGAGGCGCCGGTTCGATCACCGCCGCCCAGTTCCTGCAGCGCTTCATCCAGGATACGCCCTGGGCGCATCTCGACATTGCCGGCATGGCCTGGGGGTCAAAGGACAAGCCGACCTCCCCGAAAGGAGCGACGGGATTCGGCGTACGGCTGCTGGATCGTTACGTCGCGGATGTGCACGAGTCGAAATGACCGAGATCCGCTTCTATCATCTGCAGCGGACGCCGCTGGAGGCGGCGCTGCCGAAGATGCTGGAAATGTGCCTGTCCCGGGAGTGGAAGGCGGTGGTCATGGCCCGCTCGGAAGAGCGGGTTTCCGCCCTCTCGGACCATCTCTGGACATTCGATGACCGGGGATTTCTGCCACATGGCGACAGGCGGGACGGCCATGCCGAACAACAGCCGATCTGGCTGACGCCCGAGGACGAGAATCCCAATGGCGCCACGGTGCTCTTCCTGACTGACGGTGCGATGTCCGACGCGATTGGTTCCTTCGAACTGGTTTGCCGCCTGTTCGACGGCCGTGATGAGGAGGCGGTTACGGAAGCCCGCACTCGCTGGGCCGCGGAGAAGGAGGCTGGACATACGCTGACCTATTGGCAGCAGACCGATCGGGGGTGGGAAAAGAAGGCATCCACGGAGAAACCGTCGGAAGTGTGAGCCAAGACCCGACGGGGCGGATGACTGGTCTTCAGAAATCTTCCGTCAGACAAGGAAAGGGCCCCGAATGATCGGGGCCCTTTCTGATTCAAACCGTGTTTCGGCTTAGTAGATGTTCTGTGCCGAGACCATGGCATAGAGCATCGGGAAGGAGAGCAAGGTGTTGGTGCGCGAGAACAGCATCGCCGTCCGCGCCGATTTGGCCTTGCTGTCGGCATCCGCCTCGACGATGCCGAGCGCACGCTTCTGGTTCGGCCAGATCACGAACCACACATTGAACCACATGATCGTACCCAGCCACATGCCGATCCCGATCGCCGTGTGCCGAGACACGTCGGACATGATGCCCAGCGTGATGGCATCCGACAGATATCCGTTCAGATGGGCCAGAATGAGACCTGTCACGATCGTCGACATGGCCCCCCAGCGGAACCAGAACAGTGCCGCCGGCGCGATAACCTTGCCGATGGCCGGCTTCTGCTCATCCGGAATTTTCGGCATGTTGGGAATCTGGACGAAATTGAAATACCACAGCAGTCCGATCCACATGACACCGCTCAAGACGTGGAGCCAGCGGAAGAAGAATGTCCACCAGGCATAGTCGAGGGCGAACGACCCCGCATGCCAGGCCGAAATGATCGCGACCATGATGATGGTCAGGATCAGGCCCGCGATAACCGTGTTACGCAGATTGCTCAGGATTGAAGCCATACTTCATCCCCCCATTCAAAATGCGCCCATTCGATTCCATATGCCGGAACAGCCCGGCCATTTTCAGCGGCATTGCCGCCGGGGCGCGATGTTTCGAAAGAATTTTGTAACAAAAGTCGGGTTGTTTCCGCAATGGATTTATGGGTATTGAGAGTTTTGCCCGGAATTCCGGGAGTCACCGAAAAATGTCCTTATAAATCTTTGGGTTGACCTGACGCAGACGCCCATTAGGTACAGGTGCGAATGGTTTCGAAACGAAGCCGCACCAAGAGACAACCCTCAAGCCAGACCGAAAGGATCATAGCCAAATGGCCATCGAACTGCCTGCACTGCCCTATGCTCAGGACGCCCTGGAACCGCATATTTCGGCGAACACGCTGGGCTTTCACCACGGCAAGCACCACAATGCCTATGTGACCAAGTGCAACGAGTTGATTTCCGGTACCGATCTGGACGACGCCACGGTCGAGGAAATCACCAAGGCGGCGCATGACAAGGGTGATCAGGGCCTGTTCAACCAGGCGGCCCAGGTCTGGAATCACACCTTCTACTGGAATTCGATGAGCCCGAATGGCGGCGGCGCCCCGACCGGCGACATCGCGGACAAGATCAACGAAGACTTCGGCTCCTACGAGGCCTTTGCCGATGCGTTCAAGAATGCGGGCGCAACTCAGTTCGGCTCCGGCTGGGCCTGGCTGGTCCTGGACGGCGGAAAGCTGGCCGTCGAAAAGACGCCGAATGCCGGCACGCCACTGGTCGAAGGCAAGACGCCGATCATCACGATGGATGTCTGGGAACACGCCTACTATCTGGACTACCAGAACCGCCGTCCCGACTATATGGGCGCTTTCCTCGGCAACCTGATCAACTGGGACTTTGCCAACGCCAATCTGAAGGCGGCGTAAACGTCAGTCAGCTTTTCGGGAAACGCCGTCTTCAATTCTTTGGGGGCGGCGTTTTCTTAGGGGCGGGACCCCCGCCACTCGTCCAAACCTCCGGCATTGTAGATTTCGTCTAGAATTTGGCGGGCTAAAATTATTGCCTCGCCGGCCGGCATTCCAGAGCGCATTCGGGAATCGTATAAGATCTCAAGGGTGAGCCGTTTCGTATCAATTAGTGACCAGTTCACTAGAAAACTGTCGTAGTTCTCCAGCGCCGAAATATGAAGTCCGCTGGCGGCTTGCGCGATTTCGCGCTCGACTATACTTTTCCGAGACGCTCGCGCTTCAAAGAAGTTTACGTCGAACTCCATCTTTTGAAGGCTCCATGCGTTTACTCCGACTCTTCGGGTAAATATGGACCCTGCAAGCCGTTCATCCTGCACAGGCCGCCGTATAACTATCTCAATTGTTTTGCGTATAATTCCGGATTCTTCTTTGTTCAAACCGGCGCCATCCAGAGCTGCGGAGATATGGTCGCGCACTCTTTTTGCAAATCGACTGATATCTGGGTCGCCGTGCGTCAAATGAACCGACGGGCGGTAAGTCCAACGCATCAGCGTGGCATTTTCAGGAACTGTGTCACAGGTTGTAACAGAATCTGGGGTGGACCAGATCACGCCCCTACAGAATGCATCCAATGCTTCGTGGGGATCGTACCAACTGGGTTGCTCCCTCAGTGCAATCAGTACAACGAACGAGACTGCGCCAAATAAGATGTACCCAACGGTGTTCATTACATTCCGCCACATCCTCCGGCTTAGGGGGATGGCACGAGGCTTTTCTTCGATTTCATTAGGAAATGTCGTGCTGTCCAAGGTTTCCAAATCTCGAACAGACGGTCGAAAAGTGAGTGAAATAAGGCAAGATGCTGATACGTAAACAAGCAAAGCTCCAAGGAGCACCCCGACGACTTGATCGCCCCAACGAAGCGCAACAAACGGCACGTAGAAAAGCAATACGATTCCGACGGCAAGGAAAACGCCGCCAGACAGGTAAATTATAATCCTTAGTGTAATTGGAGCCGGCCCTTCGGCTCTAATGTCGTCTAATCGCAAGCGGATTGGTTTCGGTCTGGGCTGGTGGATTTCTATCACGTTCGAATGTGACGAGATCCATTCTCGCAAGCGCCCTACGGACCGTGATGTCCAAATACGTAGTATGGAGGCGATTGGAACTGAAATCAGACATATGCCGGTGACGGGGACCCCGACTGAGCCCATATCACTGAATAGGTCTGGAAAGCGATCATGGGCACCCATGAAAACGTAGTCAAAAAACTGTCGATGCGGGTCGATCGTCAAGAAGACGAAGGTCGCTACGGCAATCACGGCGGCGAACACGCCAATGGACATACATTGGTCCCAGGTCAATGGGCGGCGTGGCATGGATGCAAGTCTGGTGTGCGAACTCAACTTACGAGCAAGGTCCAGAGGAATTTCGTAGCCAGGGGCTCGGGAATTGGGCCAGTAGGCGATACGGTCATCCCGGTCGACGAAGAAGCCGTTCGCTTGCCGTTCTAAAGTGTCAAAACCCAGAAAGCGGTATTCGCTCAATACAATCCCCTCCCGTAGTCACTAGCGACCCTAATCAGTTTCTCTCAGCGAGTGCTACCAAAAGAGGAAGTGTAAAGATTTCTCTGCGTTTGGGGGAGGGTCCAATTAAGGAATAGGTTTAGAGTCAGAACTGCAATGATTTTGGTTTCTAATGGTGGGAGACATTGTGACCCCCGGTTCAAACTGCTTGCTGATCACATCCGATGATTCGAGTGCCAAACGCCGGTAGACTGTTCCCGAAACAGACAGAGGGAATGGGGACGGACGTCATGGCATTTACGTTTTCCTCGGATCAGGAAGCCGCCTTTCATCGGGATGGTTACGTCACTGTGCCGGGCATGTTCGAGGCGCAGGAGGTCTCGCTGCTGAACCGCGCGATGGAGGAGTGTCCGTCGATCCACGACCATGTACTGGTCCGGCCGGATCAGTAAGGGTTCGGGACCAAGATCGTGCTGTTCAACCAGGCGGCCCAGGTCTGGAATCACACCTTCTACTGGAATTCGATGAGCCCGAATGGCGGCGGCGCCCCGACCGGCGACATCGCGGACAAGATCAATGAGGATTTCGGGTCCTACGAGGCCTTTGCCGATGCGTTCAAGAACGCCGGCGCAACTCAGTTCGGCTCCGGCTGGGCCTGGCTGGTCCTGGACGGCGGAAAGCTGGCCGTCGAAAAGACGCCGAATGCCGGCACGCCGCTGGTCGAAGGCAAGACGCCGATCATCACGATGGATGTCTGGGAACACGCCTACTATCTGGACTACCAGAACCGCCGTCCCGACTATATGGGCGCTTTCCTCGGCAACCTGATCAACTGGGACTTTGCCAACGCCAATCTGAAGGCGGCGTAACAGGTCTAAGTGAAAGATTTTTGGAAGCGGCGTCGCCTCCAGGGGCGGCGCCGTTCGACTTTCCGGCCGGCAATCGCCGCATTGCGAATCGGAACCTAACGCCTCAGTTCCGCCAGAACGGTTCCGAGGGCCTCCGCTGCGTCCTGGAAGTCGCTCCGGTTCCAGCGAATTCCGATGCATCTGGATAGACCAAGATCGGAAACGGATAGCGGCACGACGTCGGATGTGGCGAGGCTGCGCGGGGCGATGGCATATCCGACGTCACGCGCGACGTAGGACATCGCCAACTGATCGCGGTCGGTCCGCGCCGCAGGGCGGATCGTCAGGCCCGCATTGCGCAGCGTGTTGTTTGGCAACTCGCATGTTCCGCGAAGTATGATGCGTTCCCCTTCGAGATCCTGAACCTGAATGCTCAGGCGGCCGCTGCGGGCCAGGGGATGGGATTTCGCCACCATGGCCACATAGGGTTCATGCCACAGGGGGCGTGACATCGGATCGGTTCCATCAACCACGGTCCACAGCAGGTCGGCGCGCCCCTGTTCCAGATCGGAAGCAAGGGACGACGCATCGCTTTCGCGCAATTGCCATCGCCAGTTCGAGGCCTCTTTGGCGAGGACAGCCTGCGCCTGGGCGACATCGGCAGCGGCAAGCGTATGAAGCACGCCAAGCCGGAGTGCGGGCGCACGGCTGTCAGCGGCTTTCAGACTTCGGACCGCGGTGTCCCAGCGTTTGAGGATCTCTTTCGCTTCGGCATACAGTTTCAGTCCGGCGGCAGTCGGCTTGGTCCGTCTTCCGCCGCTGAACCGCTCAAACAGCGTGGCGGCCACCTGTTCCTCCAACGACCTCAACGCCGTTGAGACGGCAGGCTGGGAAACATTGAGCCGCTCTGCCGCCGCGGTGACCCCTTGGCATTCGACGACTGCGACAAGCACGCGGAGTTGTTTGAAATGCATAAACATACCTTATCTCAATTCATTAATTATATATGTTATCATTATGTTTGGCGGCAGGCTAGAACGCTTCTCCCTGACTCTCTCGGAGGATTTCTGCCATGGCCGTTTCGGATTCCCCGCAAAGGACGCAGTTCCAGGAGGCCGCCCGGATCAGAAGGGAGCACGCGATAGGCGTGATCTGCGCATTGACGGTCGTTCTCCTCTTCTCCGGCTTCAACATCATGTCCCGGGTCGGAAGCACCGCAGGATTTGGGGTATGGGACATTGCGGCTCTTAGGTTCGCGGTCGGCGGCCTGATCATGCTGCCGCTGTTCCTGCGTCGGCGTTTCGCGGGCATGGCACTGGCGGCGGTAATTCGCATGGCCTTTCTGGGCGGGCTCGGGTTCGCGCTCCTTGCCTATGCCGGGTTCTTCCTGGCACCGGCAGCGCATGGCGCGGTCCTCTTGCACGGTACGCTGCCGCTGTTCACTTTTGCCGTCAGTCTGCTGCTTGGGGAAAGCGTGCGCCGCGGGTCGATTCCCGGCGTCCTGCTGATTGCCCTGGGGATCGGATTGATGGCGTTCGATACCATGCGCGGTGCGACATCCACTCAACTGATTGGGGATTTCTGCCTGCTTCTCGCCGCGCTCTGCTGGTCGGCATGCGGCATCTACGTCAAACGGGCGGGGATTCCTGCGGTTCAAGCCGCTGCCTTGGTGGTTGTTGTTTCAGCCGGGCTCTATTTGCCGGTCTATTTCACGGTGTTCGGAATCGATGGATGGATCGCCGTGGAGGCGCAGGATCTTCTGGTGCAGGCGATTTTCCAGGGGGCGCTGGTCGGCGCTGTATCCATCTTTGTCTATATGCGGTCTGTGCACAGTCTTGGCCCGAACGGAACCGCGCTGTTCACCGCGGCCATTCCATGTGTGACGACGCTGATCGCGATTCATGTGCTCGGGGAGTTTCCGGGCCGCCTTGAATGGGCTGGAGTAGGGATCGTCACGCTGGGGATGGTCGCTGCTTTCGCCGAGCGGCTGATCAACCGATGACTCGGTGGGCGTCGGCCCAGCGGCCGCTCAAGACATGCATTCTTGTCACGGAAAGGTCCTACGCATCCTCATTGCTGGGGGTCTACGATGTCCTGTCGACGGTATCCAACCTGCACCACCTGGACCCGAACGTTCCGAAGGACGCGCCGTTCGATGTAAGCATCGTTTCTCACAAGGGGGGAAGGGTCCGTACCGCCAGCGCACAGGACATCGACAGCAGTAGCGCCATTGACGACGCGACGGACGCGGATCTGGTGATCGTCCCGTCAATTTCTCATGATACGAAGGGTTGGGTTCGCGGCGAAAATCCGGAAGTAACCGCGTGGCTGAAGGCGGTACACAGCAGGGGTGGGCTGTTGTGTACGACCTGTTCCGGTGTCTTCATGCTGGCCGAAACGGGGCTGCTCAACGGGCTGCAAGCCACGCTGCATTGGGCGCATGTTCCCGATTTCCGGACCGCCTTTCCAGAGGTTCAGCTCAAGACGGAACGGCTGCTGGTGACAAGTGGTGGCAACCGAGAATTCGTGATGGGCGGCGGCGCGTCGTCCTGGCAGGACCTCGTACTTTACTTGATCGCCCGGTTCGTCGGCTATCCGACGGCACATGCCGTCAGCAAGTTCTTTGTCATGCGCTGGCACTGGGAGCAGCAAGCGGCCTTCTATATCTTTGCCCCGGAGTTGGACCACGGCGACGATGTGATCCTGCGCTGCCAGCAATGGCTGGAGAAGAATTTTTCCAGTCCCAACCCGGTGCTCGCGATGGCCTCTCTGACCGGTGTCGCTCCAAGGAGCTTCATCAGACGGTTCAGGCGGGCGACGGGCCTGACGCCCATTCAATACGTGCAGCAACTGCGCGTCGATCGAAGCAAGCGGCTTCTGGAGCAGTCTTCCCTGTCGATCGAGGACATCTGCTGGAAGGTGGGATATGAGGATGCCGCGTTCTTCCGACGCCTCTTCAAGCGCCTGACCGGGGTCACGCCTGGCATGTATCGGAAGAACGCGGCATTGCCGGATTTCACGGATTGCGAGGTCTGGTGACTAAGAGATCCTGAACGTCTGATCGCATGTTAGGCAACCGGCGGCAGGACGCTCAAACCAACAGCCATATTCCCCCATAAACCATCCCAATTCCGGCAAGACGCCCGAAGCCGGCACCGGCCGGCAGGACCTTCTCGATCAGGACGAAGATCGCCAGGCCCGTGATCCAGTAGAGGTTCATCACGCCGCCCGCAAAGAGCAGACCCATCAGAAACCAGCAGCATCCGAGGCAGTAGGCGCCGTGATGCAGTCCCATGCGGAGCGCACCCCACTGGCCTCTACGCCAGTTCCGTGCGAGGAACGCCCCGGGAGACCGGCAGGTCTGCAGGCATTTCTCCTTCAACGGGGTCCATTGGTACAATCCGGCCAGGACCAACAGGATCGCAGTGAATGTATTGTTCAGACTCCACATGGTCATGGGGTGCACAAGCCCTGCGCGCTCATACACGGCCTGCAGGACCGTGGCCAGAAGGCTGAAACCACCCCAGACGAGCAGATACCCCGCAACGAAGCGCCAACTGCTTCCCATCCTTGTGGTTGGGGAAGGGGACGAGGATCCAATTCGCCGCATGCGATCGTAGATCAGAACCACCGGCACGGCGCTGGGCAACATCATGGCGACCATCATCAGCCACCACATGACAAAGATCACGAGACTGTAGCCGGCGCCCCACCCCATGGGGGGATGAACCGGCGTGGTTTTGGGGGGCGGAAAGGCCGGTTCGCTCATGGCTGCCGGATCCATGCCCAGCCCGACACCGGTCACCACATAGAGCCATGACAAAAGGATCACCGCCCCAAGCGGCAGCGCGACAAGAAACTTGTCGCGCCTCAGGCTCGTCGCCAGTATCCCCAGGAAATCCGCCTGGAGTCGCATCAGGCGGCCCTCGCCTTGATGATTCCCGACTGGGACAGATGGATTTCCGCGAATTGCCCGTAGCTGTCCTTCAGTTCCATCGGGATGTCACCGAGTGCCGTCGACGTGCCGCTGCCCATTTCGGCGACCGAGTACTCAAATCCATTGGGCAGGTCGATGCGCGCGCGGTGTTCATCGCCGGTCACGGGGTTCCGGATCGGCGTTCCTCTTGATTCAATCAGTCCAGGGACGATCAGCCGCGCTACCCGGCTGTCGACATCGACATCAAAATCGACAGGCCGGTAAAGCGGCGGCAGTGCTTTCTGCATTGTCGTGCTGAAGACCTGCCAGTGCGTTGCGCCCATATCGGTATCGAGCCCGTATAGTATGCGGCTCAGTGCCGCCCTTTGTTCCTCGCTGGCGCGCTCGTCGATGATGGCCTGAGAAATCCCGTTCCCCAGATGGATCGGATTGGGCCAGTGCAGCAGCCAGACGACATTCAGCCCGTCCAGCCGGACACCGCCATGAAAGCCGCTTTCGATGTGCATTGCGCCCATGCCCGTGCAGGTGCCGTCCGTCGGCAACGCGTTGAACTGGCAGGGGCAGCCAAAGTCGCAGTTACAGTTCACGAATTCCTTGCCGTGAATTTCCCAGAAGTTTTCAGTCATCTTGCTCTCTACCTTTGCCTGATCGATGTCGTGAATCACGATCGGGCCGCATGGGCCCGAACGCCGGCCGGAAGGTGCCCAAGTCGATTTCCGTGCGGTAGAGGCACAATGACCTCAATGGGGTCATTCGCGTCACGGAACCGAGCTGATGGCTTCGCCAAGGATCATCCAAAGGGGCGACGGTCGAAAATGCAGAACGGCGATCCGCCGCCTTCCAAACGGTCGACGTTCCAGCAGGCTGGGGATATGGGGGGATGCTAGCGGACTGTTTCGCGCCGCTCGGCCAGCCAGGTTCGGAAGGATTTCGACTGGCTCAGGCCCTCGGCCAGGTTGTCGATGGCGGCGACCGATTCCCGAATATCCGCGCCGGCCTTCAGATCCGGCGCGTAATGCAGGGCCGTCAGGGCGGTCTCCAGCGATACCGTGACATCCTGGAATTCGAGCTCCGCCCGGGCCGGACGGCGCCCGACGACACGGCCCAGAACCGTAGCCGCCATGGCCTCGGCATAGAATTTCAGATTGGATTCATAGGATCGGCCAGGACCGGTGTTCTTCTCGGCCCAGTCCCGAATGGCCTCCGCGTTCAGGGACAGTTCGACCCAGTTCATGCTGCCCTTCGAATGCCCCCAGCGCAGCGACCGGGTCTTTTCCTTCACGTCCTCCGGCATCGTGTGCCATGGCGGAAAGCGGATATCGATTGTCCCGCTGCGGCTGACCGGTGGGTCCTTGGATATCTGCACATCCGAGAACCCGGCGACGTTCAGATGGTCGCGCAGTGCCAGATAAAGATGATGCCGGACCGCACTGTCGGCACCCTTGGGCATCTCGCGGATTACGACACGCGGCGTGCGCTCCCAGCGGTACAGGATCGGCTCATTCTGGGCACCCGCTTTGCGCCAGCAATCGTCGGCGCCCCGAAATGTCGTCCGGCAATAGGCACTGGCCAGCCGGTCCGGCGGATAGATCTCCACCGGCGCCAGAACGGGAAGGAGGTTCGATGCCGAATAGAGTGTCGCTGCCAGCACCGCCATGGCCGCCAGGACCGGAGTGAGCCAGTTGCGCGTTGCCGTCTTGAACCCGGAATCACCCAGCCCGTTGACGAATTGCCGCCGTGCCGCGTTTCCATGCCGCCATTTGTAATCGGTGTCGCCGGTCATCCCCGTGCCGCTTGTTGTCGTGCGGTCCCGCTTTCGACACGGGAGGGTAGCGCGGTGACATCCCGACCGAAAGTGAAACATGGGACGTCGGGCGACCTTCCCATTGCGCGGGGAGGGGACTACATGGACTCGGTCGCGGCTATGAGGTCTTCCCGCATCTCGTAAAGAGCGTTCTGGGTTGAAATCGACGGTCGAGTGAGTTCGCGGTAGAGCCAAACTACAGCGCCAATGGAGTAGAACATCACAACAATATAATATGGATGCTCAGATACTACTCGCCAGAAAAGTAGTCCGAATAATCCTGCCGAGCCCGCAAGAAACAGCATCAGGATTACGAAGAACCGGTTGGTCAAGGATGAGGGGGTACCAGATAGATTCTCGGAGGGGCGAATCTTGAATGGCTTTGGGCGTGGTATCAGAACTTTCCGCGAGCAAAGTTTCTCCGCATCAGCCTTGAACGCGGCTGGGGAATGAAATTTTTGCTGACGCCAATCCAGAAGCTGAATTACGGCCAGATAGGCAATTGCGATTGCAAATCCGAGCCATGTAGTCACGCCCTGTGAGATGGTCATTACGATGAAAAAAACGAGAAACCCAAGGCTCAACGCACAGCCAGAAAAATACCGATTAGCGTCCATTCTTTTGGCGATTTTTGCGGCGTTCGAGGGGCTCAGAACATAGCCTGGGCCGTCCTTTTCAGCCCAGAAAACAATTCTGTCTCGGGAATCGACAAAGAAACCGTTCTCCTGCCTCCAGCCAGGCAGAAAACTAAGGAACCGATAGTCGGACATTCGTGAAATCATCCAGAACGGTGGCGGGCGATACCAAGGATACCCCTTCTGCGGGCAAACCGTAAACATCCATCCCTTGCCACGCCCGGCGTGGCCCGGTATTCGATCCACTCTGATTTTCAGCCGCAGAAACGGGCCGGACAATGGCGTACAGACTCAAGGGTAAGACCGGGGAATGGGAAGTGGTAATCGGCATGGAAGTCCATGCCCAGGTCACGTCTAAGGCAAAGCTGTTTTCGGGCGCGCCGACCGATTTCGGGGCCGAACCGAACAGTCAGGTGTCCCTGGTCGACGCGGCCATGCCGGGCATGCTGCCGGTGGTGAATGCCGAGGCGATCCGCCAGGCCGTGCGTACCGGGCTGGCGCTGAACGCAAAGGTCAACAAGCGGTCCGTCTTCGCGCGCAAGAATTACTTCTATCCCGATCTGCCCCAGGGCTATCAGATCAGCCAGTACGAGGAGCCGATCATCGGCGAGGGCGAGATCGAGATCGACATGGAGGATGGCGAGGTCCGCAGGATCGGAATCGAGCGGCTGCACCTGGAACAGGATGCCGGAAAGTCGATCCATGATCAGGTTCCGGAAAAGACGCTGATCGATCTGAACCGCGCCGGCGTCCCGCTGATGGAGATTGTGTCCAAGCCTGACATCCGCTCGCCCGACGAGGCATCGGCCTATGTCGGCAAGCTTCGGTCCATCCTGCGCTATATCGGCTCCTGCGACGGGAACATGCAGGAAGGCTCGATGCGGGCCGATATCAACGTGTCGGTGCGCAAGCCGGGCGATCCGCTGGGTACGCGGGCCGAGGTTAAGAACGTCAACTCCCTGCGCTTCATCCGGCAGGCCGCCGAGGTCGAGGCAAAACGCCAGATTCGCCTGATCGAAAGCGGCGGCACGGTGGTGCAGGAAACCCGCCTGTTCGATCCGAACAAGGGCGAGACACGGTCGATGCGCACCAAGGAGGACGCCCACGACTATCGTTACTTCCCGGACCCGGACCTACTTCCGGTGGAGTTCGACGATGCCTATGTCGATGGCTGCCGCGAAGGCCTGCCGGAACTGCCGGATCCCAAGAAGCACCGTTTCATGAAGGATTACGGGTTGAGCGCCTATGACGCGGGCGTTCTGGTGGCCGAGCGTGAAACGGCAGACTTTTTCGAGACCGCGGCGAAAGCCGGCGGCGATGCCAAGCTGGCCGCGAACTGGCTGACCGTCGAATTGTTCGGCCGCCTGAACAAGACCGGGCAGAGCCTGGACGAGATCCGGATCGATGCCGAAGGGCTGGGCGGTCTGGTCAAACTGATCAAGGACGGCACCATCTCAGGCAAGATCGCCAAGGAGGTCTTCGACGAGATGCTGGAAACCGGAAAGCCGGCCGCCGAAATCGTCGAGGCGAAGGGCCTGAAGCAGATTTCCGATACCGGGGAACTGGAAGGCATCATCGACACGCTGATCGCGGACAATCCCGGCCAGGTCGATGCCTATCGCGGCGGCAAGACCGGCCTGATCGGTTGGTTTGTCGGTCAGGTGATGAAGGCCACCAAGGGTCAGGCCAACCCCGCCATGGTCAACCAGTTGCTGAAGTCGAAGCTGGACGGTTAGGCGGTGCTGCCGTGTTCCTGCGAAAGCAGGAACCTTGGTGGATCAGCCGCTGTAGCCTGTATCAGGAAGGCTCCTGCTTTCGCAGGAGCGCGGTGTAGATGCCGCAGAGGGGACGCTGGGGACACTTCTCGCATAACCCGTGGTCCAGGGCGGCAGGCAACCACCTCGCCGACGGCTCTGGCTTGGCGGGAATGACGAGTGGATTGCACTGCCGTGTTCCTGCGAAAGCAGGAACCTTGGTGGATACGCGGTATTGCCCAAGCTTAGAAGGCTCCTGCTTTCGCAGGAGCACGACGGTGGGGCGTCCTCCCTCTCCCTGGAGGGAGAGGCCGGGGTGAGGGGGCCTTACCGGGGAACGGTCGCGTTAAACTTCTGCACGAACACCCGGTCCTCCCCCTCGAATGCTTCGAGGCGATAACTCGCTTCGTAGCCCGTCGCTGTCGCCTGCATCTCCGTAGAGGTCTCGGTTCGCACCGACCAGTCGCCACGGGCCATGCCGCGGGTCCAGTCTATGCGGACATGGGCGCTGGATGGGTCGCTTTCGTCCAGGGTCCAGACCTCTTTGAGGGTGCAGGTGGCAATCAGGCCGTTCTCCAGATCTTCGATTTCACCCTCGTCGGAGGCGATGGTCAGGACGGATCGGCCCTGCGCATCCTTCGTCCATTCCTTCGTCTCCTCGCCTGGACGAAGGATGCGGCGGCGGCGGGGGCGGGCGCTTTCGGGCGGTGGCGCATTCCATGGGATTTCCGGGCCGGAGCGAACGGGCAAGGTGACCTGCGCATCCGTTACCGCCAGGTGGACGGGGGTCGCCTCCGGCCAGACAAATGGCCAGTAGCTGCTGGACAGGGCGAGGCGCAGGCGGTGGCCTTCCGGCAGGCGATAGGCGCATTGATCCAGATCGATTGCGACTGTGACGTCCTCTCCGATCGGCATGTCCGACGGATGCTCCATACTGTCCCGTCGGCGCAGATCCAGCATGCCGTGGGCGATCAGGGCGGAAGTTCCGTCCGGACGCAGATCGCAGAGCCGGACGATCAATTGCGCGGCGGGCTGGTCCGACCGGACCCTGGCACGGAACCCGGCACGACCCAGCAGAACGGTCTCGCCCGGCGGAGGGTCGAAGTCGAAACAGGCGGATCGGGCATCATCCTGCTGCTGGTCGCCGGGCAGTTCGCCTGGTCCGAATCCGAAGGTGAAGTATTCGCCGCAACCGCGGCCGCAGGCCAGATCGAACGGAATGTCGGCATCGCCGAGCATCACGGGATGCGCCTGCACATTGGTCGGTGGCCAGGCGGCTTCCGCCAGCCAGACGCCGGGGCGTTCGGACTGGCTTACGGAGGGGACGACACTGTCCATGACATAGGCGCGGTAAGCGGGGTCGTCTTCAACCCCGGTATCGATCCCTTTCAGCCATTGATCCCACCAACGCAGGGCCTCCTGCAGATAGCCCATCGCGGGTTCGATATGCGAGATATGCGGATACTTGTGACCCCACGGCCCGGCGATGGCCTTGACCGTTCCGGGCAGGTTTTCGGCGAGATGCGCCATTGCATTGCGGTAGCCGTCCAGATAGCCGCCGATCGCCAGAACGGGGGCCTCGATGGCAGCGAAATCCTCGCAGACCGAGCCATGCTTCCAATAGGCGTCCCTGTCGCGGTGACGCAGCCAGGTTTCGGCCAGAAACGGCGTGTTCTCCAGCCGCTCCAGCCACATCTCCCGCCACTTGTCGCCAACGATGGCCGGATCGGGCGGCATCGAGAACCAGGACAGGACCGTGGCCGCCCAGCCGATATTCTCCGTCAGCTGAATGCCGCCCTTGTAATGAATGTCGTCGGCATAGCGGTCGACGGTTGTTCCGATGGTAATGACCGCTTTCAGAGCGGGCGGCTTGAGGGCGGCAATCTGCAATCCGTTGAAGCCGCCCCAGGATATCCCCTGAATCCCGACCGCGCCGCTGCACCATGGCTGGTTCGCGATCCAGGCGATGATATCGACCCCGTCCTGCAGTTCCTGAGGGGAATATTCGTCGTCAAACAGGCCTTCGCTGTCACCGCAGCCGCGCCTGTCGACGCGCAGACAGGCATAGCCATGTCCGGCGAAGTATGGATGCATGCCCTGATCGCGGACCAAGGTACCATCCGTCTTGCGATAGGGAAGATATTCCAGAATGGCCGGAACCGGATTTTCGTCGGCGCCTTCGGGTAACCAGACGCGCGCGGAGAGGCGGGTGCCGTCGGGCAGGCGGATACCCATATCCGTGTGTTCGACGACGCGGTGCGGAAAGTCTTCGACAAGTGTCACGGGGTCGGCACTCCGTTTGGGGACGAGGTGCCGGACCCTAACGCAAAAGCCTGTACCCGGAACAGGAATTCGGGGACAGGCTGTTCAACTCCTGCCCCCGAACGGAGCGATCAGGCGACCGTCTTGCGGTAGATGTGCCATGTCGCATGGCCCAGGATCGGCAGAATGACGATCAGTCCCAGGAAGAAGGGAATCGTTCCGATCACAAGGCCGGCGGCCAGTATGAAAGCCCAGACCGCCATCGGTCGCGGATTGCGGCTGACCACGCGGATCGAGGTCGCAACCGCGGTGCCCAGGCCGACATTCCGGTCCAGCATCAACGGGAAGGAGACGACGCTGACGGCGAAGACCGCGAGCGCAAACACGAAGCCGATGGCTGTGCCAAGCACCATCATGGTCCACCCAGCACCTGTCGTCAGGATGTCATCGGCAAATCCGATGATCGAGGTCGGCGGTTCCGGCCCCAAAGTGGCGCTGTAGAGCATATGCGCTACGGCCAGCCAGGTCATGAAGACGGCAATCAGCCCCAGACCGAAGATCAGCATGGCACCGAAACGCGGGGATGCGATGAGCCCGAAGGCGCTGGACCATTTCACCTCAAGTCCCAGTTCCCGGCGGCGACTCATCTCGTAGAGCCCGATTGCCGCCAGAGGCGCCAGCAACGCGAAGCCGGATGCGGCCGGGAACAGGAGCGGCAGCATGGAATAGTGCAGGGCCGCCCGGGCCAGCAATATGCCGACGATGGGGTAGATCAAACAGATGAAGACGACGTCGGTCCGACAGGCAGCGAAATCGTCCAGCCCCGCCTTCAGCGCGGCCCGGACGTCCGCGACGCCGATCCGTTTCACGACGGGGACACCGGTTCGGTTATGAACCGCCTCGCCATGCATGGCATCCGCGACGGACATCAGGTCCGCCCCGGCATTCTTCAGGGCATCGATGCCCACTTCGATTGGATTTCGTATGGCCTGCATCTCGATACCTCCCTTTCAGTTATCAGAGGGAGCCGGAAGCGAATCCATACGTATACTATGCTAGTTTTGAATGTTTGTCATTTCACGACTTTACGCACCTGTGTAACCGCCGGGCGCTTTCTTCCCGGCGGTGTCCGTCGACTTGGCGGTATGTCGGTAATCAGCTGGCCACTTCCTTGAACTTCTCAAGAAGGGGACCGTCGAGATGGCCGTTCGCCACCATCTCATCCATGATGTTGAAGGCCTTCTGCTTGGACATGGCAGGCTTGTAGGAGCGCCTTTCGGTCAGGGCCGAGAACACATCCGCGATGGCGCAGATCAGCGCCAGCTCATGAATTTCCGCACCTTTCAGGCCATAGGGGTAGCCGGTGCCATCCAGTTTCTCGTGGTGCATTTCCATGCAGGCCCGGACCGGGAAGGATAGCCAGTCTGTCTTTTCCAATGTCACCCGGGCGCCGTCGGGATGACGGCGCATGATCTCCAGTTCCTCCGGGGAGAGTCGGTTCGGCGAGGACAGGATTTCATTGGGGACCACCCATTTGCCCAGGTCGTGGCAGAGGCCGCCCTGCGCGACGACCTCCATATCCGTCTTGCGAAAACCGAGATGCATGCCGAAGGTCGTCATCCAGCCCGCGACCTTGAGGCTGTGGCCGAACGTGTCCGCATGATGCGATCTCAGGGCGTCCATGGCGCCAATCAGTTCACCGCCGGAGGCGGCCCGGATCAACTGCCCGGAGATCTCCGCCAGGGTGTCCTGCTCCAGTGCGGCCCCCTGGGCGGTGCTTTCCTGCAGCTTGGCGATGTTGCGCCGGGTTTGTTTCAGCAGACCGCGCTGGATGGGGCTCAAATTCTCCCAGGAAATCTCGTCACGGACCGTCAGGGCATTCGCGGTTGCAGCGTAGATGTCGCCCCAGCTTTCGGGCCGGACAATCGATCGGTCGACGCGGCGAAAGCTTTCCTGGATGGCGACCGCCTGATCCATGGTTTCCGACAGAACGACAAGCTTCGCCGAAGGACCTTCGGGGCGGGCATCGAGATGACGGATGGCGTCCTTGAGGACAAGCTCCGGATTTCGGCCGTGCCCCGCTGTCATATCCAGGATCACGCAGGCGAAACGCCCCTTGGATTCCGCAATCGTTCGCATGAAATCCAGCGAAGTCTTCGGCGTTGACACCTCGAACTCCGCGGACATTGCGCTGCGCAGTCTTTGGGCGGTTTCACCGTCGCCCGGTCCGAAGAGGATGAGCTCCTGATCGAGAAAACCGTCGGACTTTTCGCCTTCCTTGCGCTCCAGAATAATCGATTTGCCCACTGTACCACTCCCAATCGATCTGAACCTGTCATGCCAAATTGACAGCAGATCGTTAATGATCGGTTTGGGATAGATACAATGTCGGACAAATTTGATCGATCACACGATCCTGGTCTTCACGTAAGATCCGGGAGCCGGCTCGATCGGCTCGACCTTGCCGCAGCCCGGTTCACGGGCTTCGACCTGTGGGCCCGCCGACTTCTCCAGCCATTTCTTCCATTCCGGCCACCATGACCCTTCGTGCTGGGTGGCTTTTTCCAGCCACGCGTCCGGGTCCTTCACCTTGCGGTTATAAAGCCAGTATCCGTATTTCGGCTTGTCCGGGTTGGGTGGGTTGATCACGCCCGCGATATGGCCGGAGCCGGCGAGGCAGAATTTCACCGGGCCGGCATAGGTGTTCACAGCGGCATAGGTCGATTTCCACGGCGCGATATGGTCTTCGCGCGTGGACAGCACGAAAGTCGGTGTCTTCACCTTGGTAAGGTCGATCGGCACACCGTCCAGTTCGATCCCGCCTGGCTCGATCAGCGCATTCTCCAGATACATCTTGCGCAGATAGAAGGAATGCATCGCCGCAGGCATGCGGGTTGAATCGCTGTTCCAATACAGCAGGTCGAAGGGGAAGGGGTCCTTGCCCATCAGATAGTTGTTCACGACAAAGGACCAGATCAGGTCGTTGGCCCGCAGCATGTTGAAGGTCGTGGCCATCTCGGTGCCTTCCAGATAGCCGCGCTCGTTCATCTTTGCCTCAAGGGCGGCCAGCTGTTCCTCATCGATGAAGACTTCCAGTTCCCCGGCCTCGGCAAAGTCGATCATTGTCGTGAAATAGGTGACCGACTTGACCCTGTTCTGCTGCCCCTTTGCCTGCAGGTAGGCCAGCGTCGCGGCCGTCAGCGTGCCGCCCAGGCAGTAGCCGATCATGTTGACCGACGGCTCCCCGGTAATCTTTTCAATCTGATCGATGGCGGTCAGCGGACCTTCCAGCATGTAGTCGCTGAACGACTTGTTCGCGAGTTCGCGGTCCGGATTGACCCAGGAAATGACATAGACGGTCAGGCCCTGACCGACGGCCCATTTGATGAAGCTGTTCTTCTCCCGTAAATCCAGGATGTAGAACTTGTTGATCCAGGGTGGCACGATGAGCAGCGGCACCTTGTGCACGGTTTTGGTCGTCGGGGCGTACTGGATCAGCTGGATCAGGTCGTTCTGATAGACGACCTGTCCCGGGCTGGTCGCAAGGTTGCCGCCGACCTCGAACGCATCCGCATCCGTCATGGATATACGCAGCTTGCCCTTACCCTTCTCAAGGTCGGACAGCATGTTTTCCAATCCGCGGACCAGATTGTCGCCCTTCGTATCGAGGGTCTCGCGCAGCACTTCCGGGTTGGTCATCAGGAAGTTGGTCGGCGCCATCGCATCGGCGAACTGACGGGTGTAGAAATCGACCTTCTTCATGGTCTTGTCGTCCAGACCTTCGACGTCGTGGACGGTGGATTGCATCCAGCGCGCTGTGAGCAGATAGGACTGCTTTATGTAGTCGAACAGCGCGTTCTCCGACCAGGTTGCGTCCTTGAAGCGTCGGTCGTCGCGGGCTGGCTCGATCAGCGTTTCGCTGTCCTGGCCGAGCATCTTGCGTGTCGTGGAGGCCCAAAGGTTCATGTAGTCGGACCACAGATTGAAATTGGCCTGCATGACAGCGCCGGGATTCATCATCATGGCCTGAGTCATTTCAAGAAAGGTCTGGCCGATGTTGAGCGGGTCGCCGTGACCGAGAGGGCTTTCGCCGTCCTGGTTCTGTCGCGCCAGGAAATCCTGCACTAGGCGCTGGCTGCGTTCTGCGATTTCGGTCATCGTCCGCGACCATTCCACGGGGTCGGGCCAGTTATTGGGATCTGAAGGACCAGAGGACGGATCACTCATGAACACGGTCTCCCTTCTTCGCGTTGGGCGAATATTATGTCGTTTACGGCATAACACGTTCCGGGCGCATTCGGGTAGACGGCACGGGCCGACTCCCCGTTTACTGCCTCGATATTGATATAGTGCAGTGCAACAAAACTCCCAACAGCTCAAGGCAGCGGGTGCGGAAATGACGCATCTTTCACGCATCGGTAATCCCGTTGAAACCATAGGGTTCTGTTGCCGGGGAAGGGTGCGGCCCTTATGATGCGCGCCGCTGCCGATTCCGGACGAATTGCTTCGGAGGACGCTCAGCGGCGGAAAGAAATGACGACTGGCAAGCAGTCGAACAAGGCAAAATGGTGGGGTTAATGAGCGGTTCGAATTTTGGACGTTTGGTGAAAATCGCGACAATATCGGCGCTGCCGCTGCTGCTGAGCGCATGCGATACCAGCCGTGACATTGTCGAGGCCGTAAACCCGGTCAGCTGGTTCGACAGCGATGCGGAAGTCACCGAAGACACCGAACCGAAGCCGATTCCGGGTGAAGACGGTGATTATCCCGCCATAGGCTCAGTGCCGAGTGCACCGGCGGAACCAGGGATCAAGCGGGAATATCTTGCGCTTGCCGATGTGCTGACCGCGGATCGTGAAAACGCCTTGTATTCCGATGAGGTGATCCGCAAGGAGTCGCCGCCGCTGCGCATCACGACGCCGCCGAACCCGGCTGCACCGCCTGCCGAGCCGCCGACCGCATCCAGCATCACACCGCCTCCCGAAGCGCCGTCGACCGTTCAGGCACCACAGCCCGCGCCCGTACCGCAGCCGGTGCCCGCGCCCCAGCCCGCAGCATCTGCTCAGGCGGCTCCGGCCCCGACGCCGGTTCCAACACCGGCTCCGGCGCCCCGTGCGGTACCGGTGCCGCAGCCGAGCACAGCCAGTCAGTCAGCCGCCACGCAGGCCGCGCCGCAGCCCGTCCCGACGCCGGCTCCGGCGCCGCAGCCGTTGACGCCGTCGTCGTCTTCGGCCCCGGTTCAGGCCGCGCCGCCGCCGCCCAGCGCCGCGCCGACAACGGCGCCGCCGGCGAACCAGACTGCCGCCGCCGCGGCGCAGACCGCCATTCCGACGCGCTCCCAGATGATTGCGACGATCTACTTTCCAAGCGGCGGCGCCACGCTGACCGAACGGGACCGTGGCATTCTTCAACAGGTCGCGCAGATCTATAATCGTGACGGCGGCAAACGCGTTGTAATCGTCGGCCATTCCAGCCGGTCCGGCGCGAGCGGGTCGGAATCGCAACAGGCGCTGGTCAATTACAAGGTCTCTCTGGACCGTGCCGCCGCGGTTGGGCAGACGCTGGTCAGCGCCGGAATCCCGTTGGAGCAGATCGTCGTCGACGCTCGCGGCGCGCAGGAACTGAAGTATTCTGAAGAGACGGAAGCCGGTCAGGCCGGCAACCGTCGGGCGGAAATCTTCCTGCAGTATTGAGGTCTCATGTCTTCGGCACCCCCCGCTTCCCCTCCCACCCCTCTGAAGGGGGTTAGGGTACTCGACCTGTCCCGTATTCTTGCCGGCCCATGGACAGCCCAGATGCTGGCCGATCTCGGTGCCGAGGTCATCAAGGTCGAACGGCCCGGTAGCGGGGACGACACGCGCGGTTGGGGCCCACCCTATGCCCGGGCCGACGGGACCGAGGGGCGGGGAGAAGCCGCCTATTTCATGGGGGCGAACCGGGGCAAGAAATCGCTCGCCATCGACCTGAAGTCGCCGGAAGGCGCGGCACTTGTCCGGAAACTCGCCGCAGAATCCGACATCCTGATCGAAAACTTCAAGGTCGGCGATCTGGCTCGCTATGGTCTAGACCCTGCATCCCTGCATGCGGTCAATCCGCGCCTGATCGTCTGTTCCATCACCGGTTTCGGTCAGAGCGGCCCGCGTGCTTCTCAAGCCGGCTATGATCTGATGATCCAGGGCATGGCGGGATTGATGAGCATCACCGGCCCCGGAGACGATCAGCCGGGCGGGGAACCGACAAAAGTCGGTGTCGCGGTGGTGGATATCCTGACGGGCCTGAACGCGGCCATCGCCATTCTGGCCGCCCTGAATGAACGCCATCAGACAGGGCGCGGGCGCCATATCGACATGGCGCTGTATGATGTTTGCGCCGCCAGTCTGGCCAATCAGGCGATGAACTACCTGATCAGCGGCAAGTCACCGGTCCGGATGGGCAACAAGCATCCGAATATTGCACCCTATGAGACCTATGCGGCGTCCGATGGTCATCTCATTCTTGCGGTCGGCAATGACGGCCAGTTCCGCAAGTTCTGTCAGGTCGCGGGGCTGACCGATCTGCCGGACGATCCGGACTACGCGACAAATTCGGCGCGTGTGGCAAACCGGGTAGCGCTCAGCGCGATGCTCGAACCGGTGCTGGGTAGCCGCCGGCGCGACGACTGGTTGGAGGCGCTGAAGAATGTCGGGGTGCCCTGTGGGCCGATCAACACGATCGAAGAGGTCTTTGCGGATCCTCACGCCGTGGCGCGCGGGCTGGTCCGGGAGCTTCCGCATGCCAGCCTGGGGTCGGTACCGACCGTGTCCAGCCCGATCCGATATGATGGTGCGGCGCCGGTGAGCGACCGTGCGGCGCCGGTGCTTGGCCAGGACACGGTCGAGGTTCTTCAACATGCGCTCGGGCTGAGCGAAACCGAAATCGACGATCTGGTGGCGCGGGGCATTGTTCAGAGGTCGGACTAGCGCGGGACTGTCCGATATGGTCGGGATATCCCCAGAAACCGCACGATCACTACACAATTAACACAGAATAACCGTTTATCTGGCCGCGCGCGTCCGGTATTACACACAGGCCGGACGCATCGCCGGACTTCAGCCGTTTCGTGCAGCAAGGATCAGCCGGGTGAACGATCAATTTCACCGCATTCGCCGTCTACCCCCGTATGTCTTCGCCGAAGTCAATGCCGCCAAGGCGCAACTGCGGCAGGACGGTGCCGACGTCATCGATTTCGGCATGGGCAATCCGGATTCCCCGACGCCACAGCACATCGTCGACAAGATGGTGGAGGCCGTCCAGGACCCCCGGACCCATCGCTATTCCACCAGCCGCGGGATTCCGGGGCTGCGAAAGGCCCTGAGCGCCTATTATGAGCGCCGGTTCAATGTTGCGATCGATCCGGAGTCGGAAGCAATCGTCACCCTGGGCTCGAAGGAGGGGCTGGCAAACCTGGCGCAGGCAATCACCAGCCCTGGCGACATCGTGCTGGTTCCCAATCCGTGCTATCCGATCCACAGTTTCGGCTTCATCATCGCCGGCGGTGCGATCCGCAGCCTGCCGGCAGGGGGCGAGATGGATCAGCCGCTTGCGGTGTTCCGTCAGAACTTCATGGATGCGCTGAGCCGTGCGGTCGCGCATTCAATTCCGAAACCGCTGGCCGTCGTGCTGAACTTTCCGCAGAACCCGACCGCGCAATGCGTCGATCTGGATTTCTATGAAGAAGTTGTGGATTTCTGCAGGCACCACGAAATCTACATCCTTTCCGACATCGCCTATTCGGAGATCTATTTCGGCGATGTGCCGCCGCCCTCCATCCTTCAGGTGCCGCAGGCGCGCGATATCGCAGTGGAGTTCACCTCCCTCAGCAAGACGTATTCGATGCCCGGCTGGCGCATCGGCTTTGCGGCCGGCAACAAGAAGCTGATCGCGGCTCTGGCGCGCATAAAGTCCTATGTCGATTACGGCGCCTTCACGCCGATCCAGGTTGCGGCGACGGCCGCGATGAACGGACCGCAGGACTGCGTCGACGAGGTGCGCGCGCTCTACAAGGAGCGGCGCGATGTGCTGGTCGACGGGCTGAACAAGGCGGGATGGAAAGTGCCGTCGCCGGAGGCGACGATGTTCGTCTGGGCCCCGCTGCCGGAACGGTTCAGCAATATGGGGTCGCTGGAATTCGCCAAACTGCTGCTTGAGAAGGCGGATGTCGCTGTGGCGCCGGGCGTCGGGTTCGGGGAATACGGCGAGGGATACTTGCGTTTCGGGCTCGTTGAGAATACCCAGCGCATCCGGCAGGCACTGCGGAACATTCGCGGTTTCCTGGCCGCGGACGAATAGGAGAGGGTAGGGGATATCGATGGCCGATGCGTTGAAGATTGCCGTTGCTGGATTGGGTACCGTCGGGGCGGGGGTTGTTTCCCTGCTCGCGCGTCAGGGCGAGTTGATTGCCATGCGATGCGGGCGGCCGGTCACGGTAACTGCTGTTTCCGCACGCGACCGCACCCGTAATCGGGACTGCGATATCTCCGGGATGGCCTGGTACGACAACGCCGTGGACATGGCGCGGGAGGCAGATTGCGATCTTGTCGTCGAACTGATCGGCGGCAGCGAAGGCATCGCCAAGGAAACCTGCGAGGCGGCGCTGGATGCAGGGCGTCACGTCGTGACGGCCAACAAGGCCCTGATCGCGGTGCACGGCGCTGAACTCGCCCGGCGCGCGGAGGCGAAGGGGCTGGCGCTGAACTACGAGGCCGCCGTTGCTGGCGGTATCCCGATCATCAAGGCGCTGCGCGAAGGCCTGGCAGGGAACCGGATCGAAAGCGTCCAGGGCATCCTGAACGGCACCTGCAACTACATTCTGACCACGATGCGCGATACCGGCCGCGCCTATGCCGACGTGCTGGCCGAGGCACAGCATCTCGGCTATGCGGAGGCCGATCCGACATTTGACGTCGATGGGATCGATGCGGCCCACAAGCTGGCCATTCTGGCCGCCCTGGCTTTCGGGCGGGACGTGGATTTCGACGGCGTGCATATCGAAGGGATCGGGCGCATCGCAGCGGCGGATATCGAATATGCCGAGGAACTGGGATATCGCGTGAAACTGCTGGGCATTGCCACCGATGAGGCCGACGGCGTGATGCAGCGGGTCCATCCCGTTCTCGTTCCGGCGGACGCACCGATTGCCGGCGTCGAAGGTGTCTTCAATGCGGTGGTAACCGAAGGGGATGCTGTCGGCACGTCGGTTCTGGAAGGACGCGGGGCCGGTGCCGGTCCGACGGCGTCGGCGGTGGTCGGCGACGTGATGGATATTGCCGCCGGCCGCATGGCGCCGGTTTTCGGTGTGCCGGTCGACAGTCTGAAGCCGGCATCCAGCCTGTCGGTCGCCCGTCGCCACGGCGCTTACTATGTCCGGCTGCGGGTCTTCGACCGTCCGGGCGTGATTGCCGGTGTGACGGCGGCGCTACGTGACGAAAATGTCTCGATGGAATCGATAATTCAGCGCGGGCGGGACCCAAACGAGCCCGTGGACGTCGTACTGACATTGCACGAAACCGACGAGGCGCGGATGACCCGCGCGCTCGACCGGATCGGGCAGCTCGACGCGGTCATCGAACCGCCGCACATGATCCGGATCGAACGCTGATCCGGGCCTAACGAACCCACGGCCGTCCAATGGCCACGGCCGAAGAGAGATACTGAGAGGAAAGACGATGGCGAATATGGATCGGAACCTTGTGCTGGACGCGGCCCGCGTCTCCGAAGCGGCGGCGATCGCCGCCTGGGCCTGGCGCGGCCGCGGTGACAACCATGCGGCGGACCAGGCCGCGGTGGACGCCATGCGCACCGCGCTGAACCGCCTGGATATCCGTGGCCGGATCGTGATCGGCGAAGGCGAGCGTGACGAAGCCCCGATGCTGTATATCGGTGAGGAAGTGGGGACCGGTACCGGCCCGCGCGTCGACATCGCCCTGGATCCGCTGGAAGGCACGACGATCACCGCCAAGGGGCTGCCGAACGCCCTGGCGGTCATTGCGTTTGCCGAAGACGGCAAGATGCTGCATGCCCCGGACGTCTACATGGACAAGATCGCGGTCGGTGGCGGTCTGCCGCCCAACATCATCGACCTCGACGACACGCCGGCGACCAACCTGCGCCGCGTGGCCGAGGCCAAGCGCTGCAAGGTTTCCGATCTGATGGTCTGCATTCTGGACCGCCCGCGCCATGCCGACCTGATCAAGGCGGTGCGCGAGGCCGGTGCTGGCGTCAACCTGATCGGCGACGGCGACGTCTACGGTGTCATGGCAACCAGCCAGGCCAATAGCGGCATCGATGTCTATATGGGCTCCGGCGGCGCGCCGGAAGGCGTGCTGGCCTGTGCCGCCCTGCGCTGCATCGGCGGTCAGTTCCAGGGCCGCCTGCTGTTCCGCAACGATGATGAAAAAGCGCGTGCGGAGCGGACGGGAATCGTGGACCTGAATCGCAAATACGACATGAAGGAACTTGCGGCGGGCGACGTGATCTTCGCGGCGACCGGTGTGACCGACGGCAACCTGCTGCGCGGTGTCGAAATGACCGAAGGCGGCGCCCGGACACAGTCTCTGGTCATGCGCTCCTCCACCGGTACGGTTCGCAAGATCGAAACGGTCCATGACTTCGCCCGCAAGGATTGGATCAAACTGTAAGGAATTGGCATGGCATTCGACGGGTCGTCCGAAGCATTCCTTGGGGTCGCGCAGTCGGCCTCGGGAAAGCGCTGGGAGGCACGGCCCGACGATGCCCGCCTGACAGCCGCCCTGGCTCAGCGGTACAATCTGCCTGAGCCGGTGGCCAGGGCCATGGCCGCGCGCGGTATCGATCTCGACGCTGCGGAAGCCTTTCTGGACCCCAAACTGTCCCGCGACCTGCCCGACCCGTCGCATCTGCGCGATATGGATCAGGCGGTTCGACACCTTGCCGACGCGATCAAGGGCGGGAAGACCATCGCGGTTTTCGGGGATTACGACGTCGACGGCGCGACGTCTTCCGCGCTGCTGCTGCGTTACGTCCGGGCGGCGGGGGGACGGATACTGAGCTACATCCCGGACCGGCTCGCCGAAGGCTATGGGCCGAACGTCGCCGCGCTGCTCAAGCTGAAGCAGGACGGGGCCGATATCGTCATTACCGTCGATTGTGGCATTACCGCCTTCGACGTCCTGCAGGAGGCGGCGGATCGCGGCGTTGCGACCATCGTCGTCGACCACCATGTGGCTGAGCCGCGCCTGCCTGCCGCGCTGGCGGTGGTAAATCCGAACCGGCTGGACGACGACAGCCCGCACGGCAACATGGCGGCGGTCGGGGTCACCTTTCTGCTGATTGTCGCGCTGAACCGGACCTTGCGGGCCGAGGGCTGGTTCGACGCCCGTCCGGCGCCGGATCTGATGGCTCTGCTGGACCTCGTTGCCCTGGGCACAGTCTGTGATGTGGTGCCGCTGACCGGGGTGAATCGCGCGCTGGTTGCCCAGGGCCTCAAGGTCATGGCGCGACGCGGCAATGCCGGCCTGTCGGCCCTGTCGGACGTCGCGCGGGTCTCGGAGGCGCCGGGAACCTATCATGCAGGCTTCCTGCTGGGCCCCAGGGTCAACGCCGGTGGCCGGGTGGGGGAGGCGGCTCTGGGAACGGAACTGCTGTCCACGGACGATCTTCAGCGCGCCCAGGTCATCGCGCAGCGTCTGGACGCCTATAACGAGGAACGTCGCGAGATTGAGAAGACCTGCCTTGAGGAGGCGATCGCCCAGGTCGAGGCGTCCGGTGACACCGAGGCGGCAATGATCATTGCCTCCGGCCAGGGCTGGCACCCGGGCGTCATCGGTATCGTCGCCAGCAGGCTCAAGGAACGCTACAACCGGCCGACCTGCGTGGTTGCGCTCGACGACGACGGCATCGGCAAGGGCTCCGGCCGCTCGGTCCCTGGTATCGATCTGGGCTCCGCCGTGATTGCGGCACGTCAGAGCGATCTGCTGATCAATGGTGGCGGCCACAAGATGGCGGCAGGATTTACCGTCGCGGCGGACCGACTGGCAGAATTGACCCGGTTCCTGCGCGACCGCATCGCGGTGGAAGCCGGCACGGCGGGGCTGACCCCCATTCTGCGCCTGGACGGCACGGTCAGCGTCGGGGGCGCCTCACTGGACCTCATTCGGGCGCTGGAGCGGCTGCAACCCTTCGGCCAGGGAAACGCGGAGCCGCGCTTTGCCATACCGGAGGCGCGGATCGTCCAGGCCCGGGTGGTCGGGGAGGACCATGTCCAGATCCAGGTCGCCGACGCCATGGGCGGGCGGCTGAAGGGCATCGCCTTCCGTTGCGCCGACACGCCCATGGGGCAGGTTCTACTGCGGGCTCAGGGTGACCGGGCGATCCATCTGGCCGGGCGCCTGCGCCTCGATACCTGGCAGGGGATCGAGAAGGTGCAGTTGATGGTCGACGATGCAGCGGAAATTCGGTAGCCGGCTGCGGCGTTAACTCTTCAGCTCCGTTGCCGTGCGAACCATCTCGTCCACTGTCTTGAGGGTCGTTGCCGCCGAGGAATAGGCCCGCTGGGTAATGATCATGTTGGTGAACTCGGTCCCGAGATCGGTCGTCGACAGTTCGATGGCCGATCCGGCAAAGAAGACGCGGTCCGTGTTCGCCAGATCGATCAGGTTCAGATCGCCTGAATTCGGACCCACACGCCAGTGGGTCTGCCCGGAGGACAGCAGCCGGTTGGGCTCGACGACATCGGCGACGGCGACACGGCCAAGCGGCCGGTCGATCCCGTTGGAGAAGATGCCGATGATGTTGCCGTTCTCGCCGAATTGTACGCTGCTGAGGACGCCGTCGGTATTGCCGTCGACCCGGAGATCAACCTGGTTGGCACCGTCGGCGTAGCTGGTCGACCCGGCAAGGTCGAGAGTGAACGCCGTGGTGACCGCGGGCGCGCCCCAGTCGATGGAGAGGTTGATCGGGGCCTCAGCCACACCGTTGACCAGGCTGATCTGGCCGTTGGCGTCGAATTCGACCTGAATCGGCTGGACGGCCGGGGTGGTTACCGTGCCGCCAGTTCCGGAAACCGTCAGGTCCCAGACATTGGTGCCGGCAGCCTTGGTGAAGCGGGTGATGACCTGGCGCACATCACTGGTCCCGTCGTCATCGCCGGTTCCGTCAAAGATCGGGATGTCGAAATCGAACCTGTCGCCGGCCGTGGCTGTCGCGGGCAGATTGACCTGCAGCACGGTCTCGGTCGTCGCATTGGCTTCGAAGGTGTTGCCTTCCTGATCAATCCGGATCGCAGAGAGCGATCCGATGCCGCCGGTATCGACCTGGAACGTGCCGTTCTCCGCATCGAACGGCCATCCCATCAGGAAGTTGCCCTTGATGTCGGTCAGATAGACCTCCGCACCGGCCCCTTCGCCGACCAGGGTCTGACTGAACCGCCCGGCATCGGTCAGTTCGATCGTGCGGCCGGAGGGGGTGAGCGAAGTCGATGTGACAAAGAAGCCTTCGCCGGAAAGCGCGGCATCGAGCGCGCGGTCGGAACTGGTGACGACGCCTTCTGTCTCGCGAAACACCTGTTGGTGCGCCTGCGTGCCCAACAGCCCCTTGAATCGGCTGCCGTTGTTTGTGCCGGCAACCATTTCCTGGAAGCGAACCTGTCCGGCCTTGTAGCCCGGTGTCTGCGAATTGGAGACGTTGTCGCTGATGTTCTGGAACGAACGCGACTGGGCCTGCATGGCGCTGATCGCGGGCGAGAACAGGGAATAGGCTACCATGAGCAGGCCTCGTCTTTCATCGTCCCGGATTGGACGGACTGATCCGACGAAACTAATGCAATCTGCGTGCCGTTTCCGGAATTCAACAAAACAAAAAACTTGTCGATTTGATGAAACGGGACGCTTGACCAACCCGCCGGGGCTCTGTAAACACCCGCTCCACGGACGGCACACATCGCCGCGCCTCTACAGCGACCCCTTCGTCTAGAGGCCTAGGACACCGCCCTTTCACGGCGGCAACACGGGTTCGAATCCCGTAGGGGTCGCCACTTCTCCTAACATATTGAAATAGCTCACGAATTCGGAACGTTGTTGTCCAATCCGTTGTCCACTGTGTACAACACGGATATGGGTAAAGACGTGCTGGAAACCGAGTTCCTATATCAGCCCAAAGGCCGCAAGGGCTGGTGCTTCCGTATGCGGACGCCGGAAGCGCTGATCGGCTACACGAACCCCAAGACCGGGAGACCCTACGGCAAGGAAATCCGCGAGGGGCTGGGGACGCGAAACCTTCGGGAAGCACGGCACAAGCGTGACATTCGGCTCGGGCAGATCAGAGCAGAAGAACTTAAGGCGCGTGCCGAACGCCTTGGAGACATGGACGAGGCGCTCTCCTACGCGGAGATATTGGCGCAGATCGACGACCCCGAACTGATCGAAGCGACCGAAGAAAGCATCATGCTCCGCACGGAGAAGATCGAGCGATCCCATGGATACGAAGTTGCCAAGCGCTGGTATGACGCAGCGACTGGCAAGGAGACGCCCCTCAAGACGATCTACGAGAAGTACCTTGAGGATGACGGCGGGAAACTCTCCAAGTCCACGCAGATAAACCTCAAGACGGCGTGGGAGGACTTCCGGCGGTTCTGCAAGGGTGACGTGACGATTGAGACGGTTGACCGGCGTATGGCCGCTGAGTTCGTGACCCAGTATCTGCCAACGCTGAAGACGCCGCGTTCCCCGAGCGGCCCTTCCCCCGCGACCATCCAGAAGAAGGTGACTCTGCTCAAGGGCATTTGGACCTGGGCGATGAAGCGCGGCTACATCCCCTATGAGCCGATGACCCCATGGGACAAGCAGGCTCCATCTAAGAAGGAGGTACGAGCTGCAGCGAAGACACGCCGACCGTTCACCGCCGAAGAAGTCAGGAAGCTATTCAAGGCGGAACCTGCAGGCTCAACCCTTGGGGACGTAATGCGAATCGCGCTCCTGACTGGTGTCCGTCTCAGCGAGATCATGGAGATTGACGCGTCATGGGTCGATAAGGACGGCAGGGGCTACACCGTCCCGAAGGGCAAGACCGAAAGTGCAGTCCGCTATGTCCCGCTTGTCGGTCCCGCTCAGGACGTGATCCAACGACGCATGAAGGTGGTAAAGGAGAAAGGGTCTCTCTTCCCCGAACGTGGCAAGCGCAAGTCCGATGACAAGCGTTCCCCAGCGGTGTCGTCAGCCTTCACTCGGCTGCGGCGGAAGACATTGGGCGAGCAGACCGATGGGGAACTGGCCGAACACTCCTTTCGCCATACATGGCGCACGGCGGCGCGGCGGGCCGGTGTCGATCTTCGGACCTCCAGCGAGCTTGGTGGCTGGTCCAGAGGGGACAGCGTGGATACGGTCTACGACCATGGCCTGGAGATCACTCGGTACAGGCAGGAGCAGGAGAAAATCCGCGGTTGGCTGGTAGCGGAGGGATATCTCATCAAAGACCAAAACGAATGACCCGCTCTACGATCCCGTAAGGCGGGTCAAACGCGAGTTCTTAGATCAAGCCGGGGTGAACTTGGCGCTGCCTGCTGTCATGCATGGAACGGCACGCGCTGCAGGGAAGTCTCGCGACCCTACGACTTGCCTTCGAGCACTGCCGGGGGCTGCACGCGGTCAATATGCTGGTTAAGCGATAGGCAAGCAGCGCCAAACCCAGTTAGTTATGTCTCGCGAGAGCGACTGGATCTCCTTCGAACAAGGCGTCCTATCGAGTAACCCAATATCGCCCATACAATCCCCACAACAACGGCGACTGCCAGCGAGAAGATGCTCGCCCCAGTCGGTTTGCTGAAGTGAAGGAGCGCCGTATCGACGAGTCCGCAGAAGATACCAATCGCTATTGCGGCCCACCGGTTTGGAAGCAGTAACCCGCCAATTAGCGAACCGAATCCCGCAACAGACAGGGACTTCGCAATAATCGTTCCAAGAATGTATCCGAGTTCCCCCACAAATACCTCCTTTCTTGGGTGGTGCTACCTATTGAATACAGCAAATGAGGGTTTTTCTGGTCAATACCCTGTGGATGTTTGCCGTAAAAATCTGAGGCGGTATCAATCTAGTAGCTGGCGTGCGGTCCCCCCGGGCGGGGTGTTGTCGGACGGTGAGCTAGGGGGTAATGCGGGCGGATGTTCTTACTCTGCGTTCTTAACCCTTTGAATTTTCTGGTGTGAGCTTTCCGGCGTCTGGAATTCAGGCGCAACGGATATCGCTGCAACAGCAACATGATCGAGCGCATCGTAACATGCACAACGAACGTTGACATTGGTGACGGCAGACTCCATGTGGTTATCCGTTGTGGATGTGACGCATGGAGGCAACGAAGTGATCCGATACGTGACCTACAAGCGGGTGAGCACGAAGGAGCAGGGGCGCAGCGGTCTGGGACTGGAGGCGCAGGAGCGGGACATAGCGCTCTTCCTGGACAGCTACAGCGAGGAGCCTTGGGAGGTCCTGGGCGAGTTCATCGAGGTACAGAGCGGCAGCGACGACACCCGCCCTGAGTTGGGGAAGGCCATCGCTCTGGCGAAGAAGGAGGGAGCGGTCTTGCTGGTCGCCAAGCTCGACCGGCTCAGCCGAGACGTCCACTACATCACCGGACTGATGAAGGACAAGCGACTCCAGTTCAAGGTTGCGTCCATGCCCTACGCCGACAAGCTGCAGCTCCAGATCTATGCGGTGCTGGCAGAACAAGAGCGGGACTTCATCTCTCAGCGTACCAAGGCGGCGCTCCAGCAAGCGAAGGCACGTGGAACACGGCTGGGCGGCTTGCGGGACAAGACCATGAAGCGGAACGTCGTCCTGAAGGCACAGGCTGACGAGCGGGCCAGGGATCTGCAGGGCATTGTAGTGCCGCTGCGTGAGAAAGGAGGCAGCCTCCGGGAGATCGCGGACGCTCTGAACACGGCCAGGATCCCGACTGCGCGTGGTGGACGCTGGCAGGCGCAGCAGGTGAAACGATTGCTGGATCGCCTTGCGGATTAGCCGGACTGTTCCGGTCAGGCGGTCGGTGGGATCGGTGCAAGTGGGGTTGCACGATTTGCTTGCCGTTTCTCGTCGAATTCCCGTATCGATTTCATCCTGGAAAATTGGGAGAACACCATGCCGTTCGAGATCGGGAAGAGTTACACACGTCGGGACATCCACAATGCCATTGGTGGAAGTATGCAGGCCTACCTACCGACTGTTGGAGGCGAGATCGTCTGCGTCTGTCTCCGTCACGATGACAATCCGGAGGCACCCCGCGTTGTTCTTGTCGGGAGTGGCCCCCAGGTTCTCGAAACCGGCCGGAAACTATCGAAGAAACGCGACCCTCTCCCGGTGTTCTTGAAGCACCGACCGGATGATTGGCGCTACGCCGGTATGTTCAAGACATCGGGATCGACGACGGATCTGAAGACAATCCAGGAACACGAGAAAAGAGCTGGTCGTACCGGTGTTCGGATGATCGTGTATCTCGACCCCGTGTGATCGGACCTGAACTGGCAGACCCGGGATCGGGAAAGACCCCAATATCTAGTACCCGGGAATTAGGTTGCACTAACAGGGGAAGGCTGGGGGGACACTACGGGATACAGCAGATGGAGGGCTGGTGTACGTAGGAATTATGGAAGAGGGGAACGGTAGAGGGACACCAGTAGAGACACTAGTAGTGTAACTAGAAGGGACACTAGTAGAGTAACCAGTAGGGACACCAGTAGACACACTGGTGGATAAACCAAAGGGGAACCAGAGGACACCGACAGGTGATCTTGAGGGGGGAACCTCTGGGGACACCTTTGGACCATGAGGTGCCGGGTCTCGATGATGATGGTCAGCCATGTCCGATATCACACCCCATGGTCTAAAGAGCGTTTCCAGTCGCCCTAAACAGTTGCGGTTCGTTCCTGCTGGACGCTAGGGTTGGAGTCATGGTGGGTGTCGGTGGATAGATCCAGCGACAGTGAGGGTAGGCGAGAATGATCACAGGGGAAATCCGCAGTCAGATCGACAGGATCTGGAATGCCTTCTGGTCGGGCGGGGTGTCGAACCCGCTCTCAGTGATCGAGCAGATCACCTACCTGTTGTTCATCAAGCGGCTGGATGACCTGCAGACCCTGGCGGAACACAAGGCGGAGATGCTGGGGGAGCCGCTGGAGCGGCAGATCTTCCCGGAAGGGGAGGATGAGCAGGGGCGTCCCTGGTCGGATCTACGCTGGTCCCGCTTCAAGCACTTCGAACCCCGAGAAATGATGCAGGTGGTCGATGAGCGGGTCTTCCCATTCCTGAGGGACCTCGGGGAGAAGGGGTCTAGTTACGGTGCGCACATGAGGGACGCACGGCTGGGCTTCTCCAACCCGGCGCTTTTGGCCAAGACGGTCGACATGCTGGACGAAATCCAGATGGAGGACCGCGATACCAAGGGCGATGTCTACGAATACATGTTGGGCAAGATCGCGAGCGCCGGTCAGAACGGCCAGTTCCGCACGCCACGCCACATCATCCGGCTGATGGTCGAACTTACCGCCCCGACCCTGTCCGACACGGTCTGTGACCCGGCAGCGGGAACCTGTGGCTTCCTGGTCGCGGTCGGAGAGTATCTACGCGACACCTACCCGGCGCACGGCTGGACCGATGCCCAGCGCAAGCATTTCAACGAGGGTATGTTCCACGGCTTCGATTTCGATCCCACTATGCTGCGGATCGGCGCGATGAATATGATCCTGCACGGGGTCGACAGTGCCGATGTCTCCTACCGAGACAGCCTGGGGGAACTGCACGGGGAGGACAAGGACGGCTATTCCCTGATCCTGGCCAACCCTCCCTTCGCCGGTTCCCTTGACTATGAGGCGACGGCCAAGGACCTGCAGAAGCTGGTCAAGACCAAGAAGACGGAACTGCTCTTCCTGGCGCTCTTCCTGCGCCTGCTGAAGATCGGCGGACGGGCGGCGGTGATCGTTCCGGACGGCGTGCTCTTTGGCTCCTCCAAGGCTCACAAGGTGATCCGCAAGACACTGGTGGAGGACCACAAGCTCGATGCGGTGATCAAGCTGCCGTCAGGCGTCTTCCGTCCCTATGCCGGGGTGTCGACCGCGATTCTGTTGTTCACCAAGACCGGAGTCGGCGGTACCGATCACGTCTGGTTCTATAACGTGCTTCAGGACGGCCTGTCGCTGGACGACAAGCGCACCGACAAGGTCCCGCTGGAGAAACAGGGACCGGTCCCGAAGGAGCCGCTGTCCGATGCCGAGGCAGAATGGAACAACCTGCCGGACGTCCTGGCCCGCTGGCAGGCGCGTGAGACCACCGAACGCGACCGCCCCCGCACCGCCCAAAGCTTCTGTGTCCCGAAGTCCGAGATCGCCGATGGCGGGGCGTATGACCTGTCCTTGGGTCGCTATCAGGAGATCGAACACGAAGCGGTCGAGTACCCGCCGCCAGAGGAGATCATCGCCGACCTGCGCAAGATTGAGGACGAGATCACCAAGGGTCTCTCTGAGTTGGAGGACATGTTGGGATGAGGTGGCCTACGGTCCAACTGAGTGAGATCTCGTCAGATATCTCCTACGGGGTCACGGCTTCAGCTACTGAAGAACCAGACGGGCCGAAGTTTCTTCGGATTACGGATATACAGGAGGACCATGTCGACTGGTCGTCAGTCCCATTTTGCGATGCTTCGGCTAAGGGTTTAACTGAAGCTCGCCTAGCTCCAGGGGATATTGTCTTTGCGCGAACTGGGGCCACGACAGGAAAAAGCTACCTGATAAGGCTATGTCCCGAGGGTAGTGTCTTCGCTTCATATCTAATTCGCGTTCGGCCTAGTAGTCAGGTCGATTCAGGATATCTGGCACATTTCTTTCGGTCGCCCGAGTATTGGAGACAGGTGAAAAAACAGGCGCAAGGGGCGGCACAGCCAGGCGTGAATGCGTCCAAACTAAAGGCACTTCAGATTCCGCTCCCTGCACTCGACGAGCAAAAACGCATCGCGGCGATTCTGGACAAGGCGGATGCGCTGCGCCGCCTGCGCCAACAGGCCATCGACCGCCTCAACACCCTCAGCCAATCCATCTTCCACGAGATGTTCTCCGAAGCGGCTGGTTGGAGGTATGAAACCCGGAAACTTGAGCACGTTTGTCGAAAGATCACTGACGGGACTCATCAATCCCCGAAATGGGCATCTGAAGGTGTTCCCTTTATATTCGTGAGCAATATCAAAGGGCAGAAGATTTCGCTGGAGACGTCCAAGTTCGTAGATAGGGACGAGTATCGTAAGCTCACAAAGAGCACCCCGATCGAGCGAGATGACGTGCTGTACACCTCAGTTGGTTCGTACGGCAACGCAGCAAAAATTGTGACGGACGAGAGTTTCGTCTTCCAACGACACGTCGCTCACATCAAACCTGACCCCGCGCTTGTCCGTT